>SLQV01000054.1 GCA_007131285.1 Myxococcales bacterium | reverse complement strand
TCTCTGCCGCCTCAGGCAAGAGCTCCCTAACCAAACCTAAAGTCAGCGAAGGCTCATCAAGATGGTCGAGGTATAGTTCACCGAGACGCTGCGCGGTCGCTAGCCGTACCGCACGCTCGGCAGCGTCCGCCATACAGATGCGCAGAACGCCTGCGAGATTCTGCCAAGCCCCCTGGCTCTCGTAAATAGGCTCCAGGATTCTCGCTGCGCGCATGCCCGCGTTTGGATCAAGAAGAAGGGACTCTACGCGTTCCTGCGCTACCAAGTCGGAAACGTTTTGCTCCAACAACGCTTCCAGGCAATCAAGCGCGCCATTCACCTTGCTGAGACGCACAAGTCGCAACTCAACAAGGGAATGCAGCAACTTCGCGCGCTGCGTGGACGTTTGCTCTACGTCCAATTCCGCACTGAGAAACTCATCGAGTGCTTGCCACTGTTCGGTCACCTCAAGTAACCGACGCACTTGTTGTCGCGCCGCGCTGTCGGCGGGCCCTTCGAGTGCACGGGCGCGCCATAACTCGAGTGCACGCTCGGGCTGAAGTTTCAGCTCTTCAAGCAAAAACGCGAGCTCTCGAAACGACTGATCAACAATTTCCGAACTCAGTGCGCGTGTCATGCGAATGCGATGCAATGCCTCGAGCTGCTCCCAGTCCTCGAGTGCCGTCAGGTTGTCCTTAAGACTGCGGTACGCCCGGTCGTGCTCTGGGTCTCTTTCCAGCACCTGCCACCAGGCCTTAAGCGCCAACGCCTCACCGTCGGCGTCCGTTGCCGCCGCACGAGCCAGACGCTCCCACAGGAGAGCTGTTTGGCCCTCTGTAAGCCTTTGAACGGGCGCTTCGAGTACCCCGAGATAAAGCTGAAAGAGCCGAGACATCGACCCCGCCATGCGTGCAGCCCGCTCTAAGGCATCCCAAATGCGTTCCACATCCGGGTGTTGTCGGAAGGCAGCGGCCAGGGTAGCGAAAGATTCCGCTCGTTTGCCGAGGACCTCGCTTTGTAGGTCCGCAAGCTCCAGAAAAGCGTCGAGTGAAACCCGCGTTTCATCAATAGTAGCGCGCAACTCAAGCAGTCGGGCAACCGATGGCAGATCTGCAGAGGCGCGTGCGTGGGCCTCGAGTTCCAGCAGAAGTTCTAGACGCAGTGCAGCGTGCGCCTGGAGCGGCTCAAGCAAGCTTTCTAACAATGCGAAGGCCTCACGGACAAGCGAGTTTTCTTCGCCGCCAGCGGGCCGGCCGTCCGCGAACGCAACCGCGCGGGCTAACGCAACCGCTTCTTCGAGCGCACCTCCATGGTGCGACAAGAGCGCAGCTAAATCGAGGCTAGCCCGCTGCGCTGGCGGACCGCCATCGCAACTCTCAAGACGCTGCCGCAACAGCGATTCCACGACTGTCCACTCGCCTAGTCCTTCTGCAAGCGTTCTTGCCGCATTGAACCAATCGTCATTGAGTGGGTCCGAATCAAAAAGCTCGCGAAAGCACGCTAGCGCCCGCGATGGATCCTCAAGCACGTCTCGCTCTAAGATCGCAAGTTGGTTAAGCGCGATCGCACGAGAATCGCTTTGGGCTTGCTCTACGCGGTACTGGAAGAGGCGCCGAAGCGGGTCCGGCTCGCCAAGCGCCATAATCGCTTCCTCGAGGACTGAAAGATCGGCCGAGTCGGCGGCGCCAAGTTCCACGAGGCGCCAGCCGAGACGCGCAACTTGGTCGACGACTTTTCCCGATGCCGCTAGCTGCATGCCAGCCCGTAACACATCCGGGCGGGCCTCGATATCAAGACAGACATAGAGCTCATCGAGCAAGGCCAGGCCTCGCTCAACGGCTTTGACCTCTCGCGCCAACCGAGCGACCAGCTCTACGTGCGCACGTTGTCCGAGCCCGCGCTCAATAAGGCGTTCGATGAGCGAAAGCGCCGACTTCGGACTTGGAGAGCGACCAAGGTAGAGCTCGAGAAGTTCCGCTGACAGGTGCTCAACTCGGACCAAATCCCCGGAATCACAAGCGAGTTCAAAATCTACCTCGAGAATCTGGCGCAACCTCGGCCACTTTTGCTGAGCACGGTAAATAGGCTGCAATGCCTGCAATGCGTCGCGATGGCGCGGGTCTAAGGTGAGCACGCGCTCGTAGGCTCGGAACGCGCGCTCAGGCTGCGCTAGCTCATCGGCGTAGACCGCGGCCACTCGAAGACTTAAGCGAACCTGAACCTCTGGGTCACCTGACTGCTCGGCGGCACGACCGAGAACCTCCGCCAAACCTTCGAAGTCTCCCGAGGAGGCGTACAGCGCCTCCAGATCTTCCCAGCGCCCCTGCGTTGCGTACGCACGCCGCAAGACGCGCAACGCACGTGGATCACCAGGATTCTCTGCAAGAATAAGCTCCCAGATTGCGAAAGCGCGCGTTGCGTTATCCAGCTTGTCTTCGAGGAGCGCGGCGTGTTTTTGACGGATGCGTGAACGCGAAGTCGGATCTGTACAGCGTTCGACTTGCTCCTCGTAGACCCAACTGAGCGTAGCGTAGTCGCGCAAGCGTTCCGCAACGCGTTCGATATCTCCCAGAGTTGAATCCGGGTCGACACCACAGCGGTACAGTGACTTTAGATGGGTAAGGGCTTCGGCGGGCTGCCGCTGGTGCCTGTTAAGGATATCAGCCGCCTCGCGATGAAGCGCCGCGAGGGTCTCGATATCTGAACCGACCAAGGGTATCAGCGTCTCGATACAACGGAGAAGCTGGCCGTAGGCACGCCGACGCCGGTAAAGTTCGGCGAGTGTGCCAAGCACCTCGCGATTGGCCACTCCCTCGCTTTGCAGTGCTTCAAGTAATTTAGCTGCCTTTTGGAAGTTCGCGAAGCGTTCGATCCAAAGACGGGCGCTCTCAAGACGCAGCGCCACGTTGCGCTCGCCGTGCAGGCGTTGCGCCAGCGCCTCGTTGACCTCGATGAGATCGGCCCAGCGCTTGGCATCGGCGTAGGCATCTTTCAGACGAAAAAGCGCCTCTTCATTGTGAGGATCCACGCGAATCATTCGCTGAAGCGTTTGAATCACCATTGCAGGAAGATTCAATACATCGGCATACACCTCGACCATCTCTCGGAGTACGGCTAGGCACGCCTGCGTAGGGCTTGCCTCCATGCCCTGGCTTTCCGATCCTCCACTACCCGCTGCGCCTACCTGATCGTCAGCGCCGACACGCAGAGATTCAAGCCGCGTGAGCTGGTCCTCAAGGCTCTTCATCAACGCATGCCAACGCCCCGCCCCGCGCAGGGCTTTATGGAGCGACTGCCGCGCTGCTTCGTCGTTGGGGTTCGCGAGCACAACGCGACTTAGCTCCTCGATCTGCGCCTCAATATCGGGCGCTGGGAATCCGCTCGGACGCCGGCTAGCCTGAACTTGGTCGCCCGATGTTGCCTGATCTCGCGCGCCCTCGACGGCCGATTCCGGACCCGAAGAGGTCACGGATTCGGCACCGTGCGGATACGTGTGGCTAGCTTCCTCTCCACTAGACGCGGGACTGGGTGTGGAAGCCGGATGTGGAGATCCTGGAGCCACGCTGCCAATGGTCAAAACTGAATCCTCCTCTTCTACGCTCTCGTGCAACGCTGCATTTGTCGTTGGCGAAACGGCGCTTCGCTCGGCCGCTTCTCCGTTCTGGGCAGCTTCGACAATTGATGCGTCGGAGCTACCATCCTCGCTTTCCCGGTCTTCTGTGACGCCGTCGCGACTCACTTCCATTCGTGTTCGCCAGGCGTGAATCATCGATGAAAGATCTCCTGGCTGACGCACCAGCCAGACCGCGGCGACCAAAATCTCTAAACAAAGACGCTCAAGCGGAACCCGTTCAAGGATCTGCTTTAGATGCTCGGATACCCAGGCCGCTCGCCCCTCACGATGCGCAGATCTCGTTAAGACAACTAACCAGGAGTTCGCCCACGCCCACTGGACGCGGCGACACTCACCTTCGCGCTGCAGTAGCGACATGGCCCGCTCAAATAGCCAGTCTTCCGCATCCGCGGGCACTACTTCGTTACGAAATGGCCAAGGCTCAGCGCCCAGCGCGCGCACTTCGCCGCAGTCCAGTCCGATAGCCGCTTCAAGTCGAGATGCGTCAAACGTGGCCGGAGGCAGCAAAGGGCCACCCGCCCCAACAAGTGCGGCATCGCTCGCGGCAAGGACCCCCCCGAACCAGTCCCAGCTCTTCGGCAACTGGGCCGAGCGCTGCACCCCTCTAGCCAACGCGGAAAGCTTATAGGCCTCGCGTCTCCAACAACTGGGCTCGGGCACCATCGCCAGCAGTCGAACCACGCGCAGCTGTTCGAAGTCAAAACGCGGCAGAATCACTTGCTGAGCGCAAAGACTGTTCTGCAATGCAGACGATCCGACCCGACTGTCGACGTCGCCATTCTTTTTGCGCTCGGCCTCCGGCACACTGCCAGGCGGCTCCGCCCAGAAGTGCCGGTAGATCTTGACAAGAGCGTCGCGTTCTCGATCCATAAAGCCCTGAATTCACGCCCAAAAGGCGCATGTGGCGACACAAACGAATGCCACGGTGCAAGAGACACGCACCTCGCCGTGTAATCAGGGTATCGACTTGTGCCCTCGCCCTGCAAGGGTCACCGCAATCGGTGTCCTCTCGCCTCGCCCGAGCGACACCGAAACTTGCTCAGCGTTAAACGCGCTCAGGGCGATAACGAACACCTGCCTGGTGTACCTTACCGGGAAGCGGCCTGCCGACAAGACGTGCCGCCATGACGCCCGCTTCCCATAAGAGATCGAGATCAAGCCCCGTCTCCACGCCCTCACGCGCAAGTGCCCAAGCAAGATCTTCTGTCGCGAGGTTGCCCGTCGCACCCGGCGCAAATGGGCAGCCTCCAAGGCCAGCTATCGAGGTATCGAAGATACGAATACCTGCCTCAAGGCCCGCCAGAGCATTAGCCAATGCTAAACCCCGGGTGTCGTGCAGATGAAGCGCGAGACGCTCAACAGGACAAGCCGACGCGACCGCTTTGACGAGTTCACGCACAAGCCGAGGTGAGCCGACGCCGATCGTGTCACCAAGCGAGACCTCAGCGCAGCCCATGTCTAACAGTGCCTCGGCAAGCTCAACCACCGGCCCCGGGGCGATATCTCCCTCGTAGGCGCAGCCAATCACGGTAGACACGTAACCTCTGACATGAAGCCCTGAAAGCAGACCCTCAGAAAAGAGTGAGCGATACAAATCTAAAGATGCCTCCGTTGTACGGTGCAGGTTCTTTAGATTATGTGTCCGGGAAGCACTAAGGAACACAGCAACATGGGAGAGCCCCGCACGGCGCGCACGCCGAACCCCTACCGCGTTCGGCGTCAACGCCGAGAAGTTCACGCCGCGGACGTCAGGGAGTCGACTGGCAACATCGAAGGCATCGGCCAGCTGGGGTATAAGCTTAGGTGATACAAAGCTAGTGACTTCGATGTCACCGAGACGCGCACGCACAAGTGCGTCTATGAGCGCCAGTTTCGATTGAGTCGAAAGAACTGTCGTTTCATTTTGCAGGCCGTCACGCAGAGCGACTTCCACGACACGCACACAATCGGACATGCTAACGGCCACTCCTCGAGGTTAGCCCCAAAGTCTGGTTTCCAAAAGCTTCAGCGCGCCCGGAGCTGTCGCGTACTGTGTCCGATTTGTGGAAGCAGTTTGCGCTTCTGGGCGAGTTGGCGGGCCATTTGCTGAAGCTCCGGCCGATTACCTTTCTGCATGAAAGAGAGGACCATCTGAGGCTGGAGCTTCGCTATCTTGTCCAGACGGGCGAGCGCCTGCTTGCGATTCGCGCGACCCAAATCCACGAAGAGCTTTGCCCTGAGTACCAGAAGTTGAGCTTGTGCGAGCGAGGTATCATCCTCGTTGAACACAGAGATCACCTTATCTGCCTCTTGGGCAGATCCGGTACGCGCGAAGGCTTCCGCCACCACAGCCGCAATCATGGCCTTGGATTGAGGCTGCCCCTGACGTCCGAGCTTGATGTTTTCTGCGACTGCGCGCGCCTGCGCGGTGCGATTGGTCGAGAGATAGAGCAGCGCCAAGTTCGCACGAATATCATCCTGCATCAGAACAGGCGCTTTATTAATCTCGATTGCCTCGAGAATTTTGAGCGCTCCGACCGGGTCCTTCTGCGCTGTGATCTGAGCGCGCGCAACCTCGTCCAGAATATCGGTTTTGCCGGAAGCGAGCTTCTTGTCGGCAAATTCTTGCAGCACTGTCTCGCGTTCCCCTGGATTCATCGCGCGCTCAATAGCGCGCATGAGGCCCTGCGAGCGCTTCGACTGACGCCAGAGATAAATTCCCGCTACCACAGCCACAAGGGTAAGCGCGCCCAGAACCCATGCTGGCCACCATCCGAGGTAGGGCTCGGCCACAAGCGCTGTGACCCAAAGCACCGCCACCACCACGAGACCTTGGAGCAATGCTTTCTTTTTCAGAATCGACGGCGCAGCCGCGGCGGAGGAATGGGTAACACGTGACATGGGTGGCTCGAAGCGTACTCCCGAGTCCCAAACGGTCAACCGTCGCCACCCCGCGACTCTCTCTGAACGCTCCAACGCAAGGCTTTGGGTCTTCCCTGACGCCTAACGGCGCGTAGTAGCCAATGCAGCGCAAGGGTAGCAACGCAGCTCAGTGCGAGTATCGCAAGCGCAACCCCTAAAGCTTCACCAAGGTCCAGACGTTTCCCCGCCCAATCGCGCACGCCTACCCGGCCCGAGTAGACTAGATGAATATGAATGAAGTAGATCTCAAGGCTGTTGCGCGACACCCAATCAAGCATTGTGGGCAGCTTGCCCCATAAACCTACCACGACCGCACACACCCCCGCGGCAAGAGCGACCCATATAAGTCGCTCCAATCGATAACTACCGCCTAGCTCCAGCGCGCGCGCCACGCCGGTTAACAGGCCCGCCGCTAGCACGAGCGCTGCCCAAAGCGCGAACTCACCCCTCCAGAAGCGCAACCGGGGGAAACGCAGCTGAGCACGCGCGAGAACCACCCCCACCGCAGCGCCGAACCAGAGAAAACCCGCCCAGGGAATCAGCGGGAACGGTGATCCATGAGCCACGGACAAGTAGCTATCGATCGGCTCGAGACCCAGAAGGGGAACCGATAGCGCGGCACCGCCAAGTGCTACGAGAGGCAGTCCCAAAACAGCGAGAACTACCGCGCCGACACCCATGCCAAAGCGCCTTAGGATTAGGTCTGCAAGCACCAAACTTATGGCGATGCATTGCAGAACATCCACCTGCCAAATTGACCCAAATGCACGCCACCACGGTGTGGGAGGATGAAGCAAACCATGCACGGGAAATCTCAGCATGTAGCCGAGAACTAAAATCAGCGCATAGCGCCGCAAGCGCTTGCGCCACGCACGTTGACGGATGCCGTGCGGTGCGTCGCGTAGCGCCATCAGGCGAAACCCAAGCACGGCACCCGCCGCAAACATGAACGCGACAGCGGTATGCCCTCGAACGCCACGCCACCACGCGAGACCCGTTCCCTCGTATACCGCGGGCAGCAACGTGGCGTGGAGCGTATGGCCCACCACCATTTCAAGCGTCGCAAGTGCCCGTAGCAGATCCAGACTACGCAGGCGCTCAAGCGGCGCACGCGCTCCAGAACACGCGGACCTCTCGGAGCCCCTAGTACACATGTCCCGCTTAGAGCAGTTCGTAACCCGGGAAGAAATACCCAATTTCAAACCGGGCCGTCTCCGCCGCGTCCGACCCGTGGACCGCATTCTCGCCGATATCTTTGCCGAAACGTGCGCGCAGGGTACCCTCCGCCGCCTGTGCGGGATTGGTTGCCCCCATGAGGTCACGATAGCGCTTGATGGCATCAGGTCCCTCAAGAACATAGGCGAGCACGGGACCTCGAGTCATAAACTCGACAAGCTCCCCGAAAAAAGGCCGTTCTCGATGAACGTGATAAAATCCCTCTGCTTGTGTCCGTGAAAGGTGCAGATACTTCAAGGCTACGAGCTTGAGACCAGAAGCCTCAATTGCCGCCAAAACTTCACCCGCTTTGCGGTTTTCAACTGCGTCAGGCTTAATGATGCCAAAGGTTCGCTCAATACTCATCGTTACTTCTCCACCAAACTTGATCTAAACATTTCGAATATTCAAGACACGCATCAGCTAAAGCGCGTCACCGGAAAGTCGCGTAGCTATTTGAGGACGCTCTGTAATGTGATGCCCATGTCTGCAGGACTACTCGCAACAGCTATTCCCGCCGCTTCAAGTGCCGCGCGCTTGTCGGCAGCGCCGCCTTTTCCACCTGAAATAATCGCACCGGCGTGTCCCATTCGCTTGCCGGGTGGCGCAGACGAGCCAGCGATAAATGCTGCTACAGGCTTACTTACATGGGCCTTCACAAACGCGGCGGCTTCCTCTTCAGCGCTGCCGCCAATCTCGCCGATTAGGACGATTGCCTCGGTTTCGCTGTCCGCTTCGAAAAGCCTAAGCACGTCTATGAAGTCGGTACCGTTAACCGGATCGCCACCGATGCCCACGCAGGTACTTTGACCAATTCCCAACGACGAAAGCTGGCCGACCGCTTCGTAGGTGAGCGTTCCGCTACGCGAGACCACGCCTACATGCCCCTTTTTGTGGATAGCGCCGGGCATAATGCCTATTTTACAGGCCTCAGGCGTAATGACACCCGGACAGTTGGGGCCAATGAGCCTGCTTAGTGATTGCGCCTCTAGCGCCCGACGGACCCGTAACATATCGACCACCGGTATGCCTTCGGTGATGGCGACAATGAGGGGTATCTTTGCGTCGATAGCTTCTAGTATCGCATCGGCCGCAAACGGCGGTGGAACAAAGATGCACGTGGCATTAATCCCCTCTGCGGCAACCGCTTCGTGGAGCGTGTTGAAGATGGGAACGTCACCGCGGAAGCGCTCGCCACCCTTCCCTGGCGTGACACCCGCTACGAGCTTTGTCCCGTAGGCCTGCATCTGCTCAGCATGGAATGAGCCGGCGCCACCTGTGATTCCCTGGACCGCTAGCCGAGTATCTTTATTAACTAAAATCGCCATAACTTATACAACTCTCCCTGACTTGCGACCGCAGGCTGCTGCGCAGCTGGGCCCGCGTCAGACGTGCTACTTGACCAGCTCCACGATGCGCTTGGCGCCTTCATCCATGGTTTCGACGGGCACAAGTGCCAAGCCGGAACCGGCAAGCAACTCACGTCCTTCCGCTGCACGCGTTCCCTGCAGCCGCACAACGAGTGGCACCTTGAGGCCCAGAGCGCGCGTGGCACCGATAATGCCTTCCGCGATGACGTCGCAGCGCATTATGCCGCCAAATATGTTGACGAAGATGCCGCGAACCGCGGGCGAGGATAGAATCATCTCGAAGGCCTTCGTCACCGACTCTTGGGTTGCACCCCCGCCCACATCAAGGAAGTTGGCCGGCTCGCCGCCATAATGCTTGATGATGTCCATCGTTGCCATGGCCAGCCCAGCACCGTTCACGAGGCATCCGATATTGCCGTCCATCGAAACATAGGAAAGCCCAGACGCCGCGGCCTCGGCCTCGACTGCATCTTCCTCGTTCGGGTCGCGCCACCCCTGCCATTCGGCATGGCGAAAGGAGGCATTTTCGTCTAGGTTCACCTTCGCATCAAGCGCGAGTAGGGTCCCTGCACCCGTTTCGATAAGTGGATTGATCTCGACTTGCATCGCGTCGCTCGCGACCGCAGCCTCATAAAGTCCAGAAAGAAGGCTCGCCCAACTTTTCCATAAGTGCTTGCCCAGGCCGAGACTAAAGGCCAGGCGCCGAGCATGGAAAGGCTGAAGGCCGGTTATCGGATCGATTACTAGCTGATGAATGGCCTCGGGCGTCGCTTCTGCAACCTCCTCAATCTCCACACCACCCTCAGCAGACGCGATGAGCGTGTAGCGCCGCGAATCGCGATCGAGAACAATGGCTAGGTAATATTCGTGCTTAATATCAAGGCCTTGCTCAACTAGCAGGCGACCCACTTTCTTGCCTTCAGCCCCAGTCTGGTGCGTGACAAGCGTCTTGCCCCAAATGTCCGCAACCGCCTGATTAAACGCAGTCTCGTCACGTACCACTTTCACGCCGCCAGCTTTTCCTCGGCCCCCGGCATGAATCTGGGCCTTCACGACCGCGACAGGAGAACCGGTCTCCGCAAAAACTCGAGCGTATGCTTCTTGCGCAGCGCCTTGCTCCAGCACGGGAACGCCGAATGGAACGGGAACACCGAAGCCCCGGAGCAGTTCTTTTGCCTGATACTCGTGTATGTTCATCTACATTCTCCATCCGTGCGAGCCGCACTGCCGTACGCGTTCAATGCGCCATTTGCAGCGAATGAGCTTCTGGCTTTCTTGGGACTTTTTGGGTTTTCGAAACTTTAGTTGCCGAGCCTCGTCCGTGGCCATCTACCTTAAACCTTTGACCCACGCCTCACGACCACACTACGCGGACCAAGATACACTGCGCGGACCAGGACTCACTGCGAGCACCAGGAGGCGTCGCACGTTCGCAGTGTGCCCAACCTATGGTTGAGCCTCCAACCCTTAGTGACAACGCCTTCCAGCAAACACACCGGGCTCTAGAAACCCCGCCCGGGTGTGCCACGTAACACGAGCGGCGCAACCCAAGATCAGGGCCCACCGCACAGTCTGTACCGGCTTCAAAGGCGCGGCTGCTCGGCAACGCTAGCCGGTTCAGATTTCACCGAGACACGTATCGGGAAAAGCAGCGACTAAACCTGCGCTGCCGCATCGACTAGCTCGCGAACTGCACCTGCGCTTCGCAGAAGCGCCTGCTTTTCAGTTTCGCTTAGGTCCACCTCAACAACGCGCTCGACGCCCTCGGAACCGAGAATCGCCGGGACGCCGATATAGAGACCCTCGATACCATACTCACCGTTAAGGTACGCTGCGCACGGCAATAGCCTACGCTCATCACGCAAAATACTGGTGACCATCGCAAGCGCGCTGACGGCCGGAGCCACGTAAGCGCTCGTTCCCATCAACGCGACAATCTCTCCGCCACCCGAACGCGTCCGGTCAACGATAGCGGAGAGCTTTTCCTGATTCATAAGCTGCCGAACAGGAACGCCATTCACCGTGCAGTAGCTCAAGCAGGGCACCATCGTATCACCATGCCCGCCGAGAACCAGTGTCCGCACGTCGCCCACGCTCACGTTCAGTTCCGCCGCAATAAATGCGGAAAAGCGCGCCGAGTCTAGCACGCCAGCCATGCCGATGACGCGTTGCGGCTCGAAGCCCGTGCTTCGGCGCATTTCGGAAACCATAGCGTCAAGTGGGTTTGATAGAACGACAACAATTGACTCCGGCGCGTGCGCCTTGATGCCCGCAGCAACCTCGCGAATAATCTTAACGTTAATAGCGAGAAGATCATCACGGCTCATACCGGGTCTGCGCGGCACACCTGCCGTCACGATGCAAATGCGAGCGCCCGCTATAGACGCGTAGTCTGAACTTGCTTCGATCCGTGAACTTTTTCCCCAAATTGCTGCCGCCTGCTGCGTGTCGATGGCCTTGCCACGCGCAAAATCAAGCTTGGTTGGAATGTCGAGCAGCACGACGTCACCCAACGCGTCACGGACGATGCCATTCAGCAGCTCGCCTCCGATATTGCCAGCACCTATCAGCGCGATTTTATCATTTGCCATTCTATCGCTCCATCCATTCAATCACTGCACTACCGAAACTCGAACAGGACACCTTAGTGGCACCCTCCATCTGTCTCGCAAAGTCATAGGTCACGGTGCGCGCGCCGATCGCACCGTCGAGCCCCTTAACCACCAAGTCTGCAGCAGCCTGCCAGCCCAAGTGACGCAACATCATCTCGCCACTCAGAATCACCGATCCTGGATTGACGACATCCTTGTCTGCATATTTTGGAGCGGTACCGTGCGTCGCTTCAAAGATAGCGTGTCCGGTGGTGTAGTTAATGTTGCCGCCCGGCGCGATGCCTATGCCGCCTACCTGTGCAGCGAGTGCGTCGGAAAGATAGTCGCCATTCAGATTCAACGTTGCGATAACGTCGAACTCACGGGGACGGGTAAGCACCTGTTGCAACATGATATCGGCAATAGCGTCTTTGATCAGTAGCTTGCCGGAGGCGGTCGCCGCCGCCTGTGCCGCGCTGGCTGCGTCTTCGCCCTCTTTGGCCTTAATCTCGTCCCATTGGCGGTAGGTAAAGACCCGATCGCCGAAGTCACGTTCTGCAAGCGCGTACCCCCAAGCCGCAAACGCGCCTTCGGTATATTTCATGATATTGCCCTTGTGAACCAAGGTCACACTCGATCGCTTCTGCTCGAGCGCATACTCAATGGCCGCGCGCACTAGCCGTTCCGTGCCTGCTCGCGAGACGGGCTTGATGCCGAGACCCAGCCCTTCCGGCGCCGGAAAACGGATCCGCTTGGCTTGTTCCGGAAAGTTCGCCCGAAGCAATTCAACAAAGCGCGCTCCGTCAGTAGACCCGGCTTCGAACTCAATTCCTGCATAGATATCTTCCGTATTTTCTCGAAAGATCACCATGTTGACGTCCTCAGGACGCTTCACAGGAGACGGCACGCCGTTGAACCAACGTACGGGCCGTAGGCATACGTACAAATCCAGCATTTGGCGAAGCGCCACATTGAGCGAGCGAATACCTCCGCCAATCGGCGTTGTAAGTGGCCCCTTAATGCCTACCAAATACTCACGAAAAGCAGCTACCGTTGCGTCGGGCAACCAGCTACCAAAGCGATCGAAAGCCTTTTGCCCGGCAAACACTTCCATCCAGGCTATCTTTTTCTCACCGGCGTACGCTATGGCTACAGCTGCATCGAGCACGCGCTGAGCGGCACGCCAGATATCGCGACCTGTACCATCTCCCTCGATAAAAGGAACTATTGGCCGGTCCGGAACGCTCAAAGCGCCGTCCGGTCCAAGGTGGATGGGTGTGCCCTCGGGGGGCACCGGGAAGACCTGTGTCTCAGTCATAAATATGTTTACCCTCGCGTTGCAATGCGCTTCGCGGATCACCTTGCTGCTACCCGCCATGTGCGCGGAATCACGCAACGTGAATCCGTACTCATCTGACCAGAAAGCACGCGCCCGTTGCGCCGCGCCGCGCACTCTCGATGCTCTGCAAGGTACGGCAGCAACGACGCAAGCTCAAGGTTGATTCGCTTCTCGCAGAAGCGAATCCCCGGCTTATGAGGGGCAAACCATGTCACAAACCTACAACAGCAAGCCTATCAACGAAACACGCCGGAGCGCTCCGCCGCGCGTAAAACGCGCAGCGCCTCGCGGTAGCCGCGTCGCACAATATCGCGCACCCGGCGCTGGCTCAAAAAAGGGAACGCGCCAAGGTCAGCCGATACGTTGACAAACTCAACGTTAGGATAGAGTCGGTGGAGAAGGTCGATGCCTCGCTTTTCTTTTTCTGAAAGCATCATGTTTAAGGACTGACGTCCAACCGCTGCGGCACCCTTGAAGACCAGAGACCGTTCGCGACCTCGCGTCACATGCGCGCGGTACACGTTTGAGATCACGACGACTTCTGCTCCCGCTTCAACTGCAAGGTCAAGGCTTAGCGTTCGTACCACCTCCCCGTCGATATAGTAGCGCCCGCCGATTTCGTAAGGCCGAAAAAGCAGTGGGACGCAGCAGCTCGCCGCGACAGCTTGCGAAATGGTAACACTCTCTATGTAGCCCTTGCCGAATACCGCTCGCCCCCGTCCATCTATATCCGCCGCGGTGATGAGCAGGTCTTGATCAAGGCTTGCGAAATCATTACTAGGCAGGCGACTTGCCAAAAAGCGCTCGAAACGGTCGAGACTCAACACCCCGCTTGTCAGGTAACCCGGCGCGCTCAGCTGACGGAGGCTTGGTAGCCCCACAAAGTGTCGGAACGCGAGCGCATTTGGGTCTGCGGGGCGCTTACCCCGATCTAGCCAACCCAGCATCGTATCAACGGTCACGCGCTGCGCGTAGAGCGCGTTCACTAGGGCGCCGGCGCTCGCACCCACGAATATCGACGGGCGCAAATCAAGCGCCTCAAGTGCACGCAGCGCACCTAAGTGAGCAACACCTTTAACGGCGCCGCCTGAACCAATAAACGCAACTTTTTTTGACAACCTTTTGACTCCCACGCGCTCACACGCCGACGCCGTTCGCACCCGCACCAACCGAGCTTGACGCCGTAGCCGAGACTACGCGGGAGAGGCGCGGCAAACCCAGAGCGCGCAAAGTGCGTCTCTTTAGACTACTGCAATGGACGGTTAAATCTCCAGGCTTGATCTGGAAGCGCGAGCTGGCGGCTGACGCTCGCTTGGCCGACAGGGGGTAACCCCGAGTGGACCGGGAATCTAGCTCGGTCCGCCCAGCAGATCGGTGTCCGATAGCGCCATCGGGACCGCGGCGTACTCCGCCGCCGGCAGGTCGTCCGTCCGAGAACCCGGGGGACCGGGGGACCAGGCAATACGAGCGCTAGCGTCCTTGGTTGGAACCATCTGCCGTCGCTCCGCCCGCGAGACCGATGCGCGCAATCTCAACCGGATTTTTTTCGCACTAGGTCACGCAATCGTTCTCTCGCTTCGCTCGCGTAGAAGGAACGGGGGAACTTGCGCGCAAACTGACGCAGAACCTCCTTGGCGACCTCGACGCTTCCAGCTTTGTCGGCCGCATCGGCGTGGACCATGTAGACCTCTTGGGCGAGGTCCTTATCCTTGACCTGGTCGACAAGCTTTGTTGTCAACTCCAGGGCTTTCTCGGGCTGCTTGAGCCTGAGCAACGTGACAGCGCGGGCGAGCTGGACTCGCGGCACGTGACTCGCAGTGCTGTCCAGCGCAAGCGACGCCTCAAAGAGCTTGAGCGCTTCGGGAAATTTGCCACCGCGCTGCTCTTCAAGACCGTGCAAGTAACGGTCGAACGCTAAAGATTGGCGGAAACGCGCGACCACTTCGCGAAAATAAGCTTTCTCGACTTCTGAAAAGTCCGCCTGCGGAAGCTCGGGGTAGCGCTCAATCACGCGCTCACGCTCTTGCTTGCGAATAAGTTGAAGAAAACTCTCTGCCGCAGCCGCGCCTCGACGGCGCTCCTCAGTGCGACGCGTCTCATCCTCTAGCTCACGCTTCATCGTCGCGAGGTGCCGGTTGAGCCCTTCCTTCCCGCGCTCTACCTCGCGAATGCGCGCGTCCGACGCAAGCTTTAGCCCTACAAACGTAAGCGCCGCGAAAATAAAGTAGGCCGCCGCGCTGTTCCAGGTAAACTGACGCTCGTAGCCGGCTTGGCGCCGGGCTATCGCCTTGATGTCAGCGGCAAGGCTATTCGCCAAGTTATTAGTTTTAATGATTAAGCCACGAGACTCGATAATCTCCCGCTTGACCTCTTCGAGCTCTTGCTCCGCGTCGAGCATATAGGGGGAGAGCTAACAGCCCCCCCCCGCCACTGCAACCACTCACTCACAGCCGCGCTCGACCGCGTTTTTCTCGCTGGGCCGCTTATGCAGTTTTGGTTCCATACGCCCGCGCACTCCACAGCTTCCAGCAACAGGCGCAAGTGACGCGCTAAAGCAACGCGTTAGTGCGCGACCTTAGCGGCCACGTCACCGACTGGCCGAACGCGAACGGCCGCCCCTCCGACAAGTGCAAGCGAGTGCGCACTCGAAGATGGCGCTCAATCGCGGCGAGCGCTAGCTTTGGAGGCATGTACGAAACGTCGGACATCCGAAAAGGCCTTAAAGTGCTCATCGACAATCAGCCGTGCTCCGTCGTCGAACATCAGTTCGTGAAGCCAGGCAAAGGGCAAGCGTTCACACGCACCAAGCTGCGAAACTTGCTTTCGGGAACGATGCTCGACCGCACATTCAAGTCAGGCGAAAAGCTACAACCAGCCGATGTCGAAGAGCGCACGATGCAGTTTGTCTACATGGATGGCGACCGAGCCGTCTTCATGGACACATCCAGCTTTGACCAATTCTTTCTGTCGGACAAACAGCTCGATGATGCGAAAGACTACCTTTTGGACGGGCTCGAAGTCACCGTATTGCTCTTCCAGGGCAACCCTATTTCCGTCACGCCCCCCAACTTCGTCGAGCTCGAAATCACGATGACCGAGCCGGGCGTTAAAGGCGACACCGCGACGGGCGCAACGAAGATCGCAACGCTATCCACAGGGCTAACGCTGCAAGTTCCCCTCTTTGTCGAGCAAAATGAGTTTATCAAGGTGGATACCCGGACGGCATCTTACGTTGAACGCGTCAAGCGCTAGGCGAAGTTGAAGGGTTAACGGTTCGGTTGCGACCGCGAGTTGAGCGCTGGCTTAGATCCAACCTGCGGCAGAGGAAACCAAAACAGGCAGCTGGAGTTCGATGACTGTTTGTATGGGTACGCTCCCGGAATGGACCGCTGGCTGGGCGGAACAGCGCGCGGAGCTTGTCGGCGCTACGCGCGATTTCTTTCGGGAACTCGGCTATTTAGAGGTGGACACCCCGCTGGTACGCCCCTTTGCGTCTCCTGACCTGCACGTTGTTGCCCCGAAACTCGTCGGCCAAGATGCACGCTTTCTCTGCGCAAGCCCAGAGATGGAGATGAAACGCCTACTCGCAGTGCTGCGACGGCCTATCTTTCAAATTACCAAGAGCTTTCGCGAAGGCGAGCAAGGGACGTGGCACGCGCCGGAATTCACGATCGTTGAGTGGTACCACGCAGAGCGTGACACCACACGCATGCGCCGTGAAACCAGCGCGCTCGTAGCACGGCTCGCTGAGGTATCAGTCGCGCTTGGTATCACTCCCCCACCCGAACTGCGCTGCCAGCGCCCCTGGGCCGAGCTCTCATTTGAAAGCGCGTGGAACGCCGCCAATCTGCCTCACTACAGCGAGCTATCCGATGCGGATATCGATGCGCACTGGGCATTTGACGTTCAACCGCGTCTCGGCTGCCCCGCACCCCTGTTTGTTACCCCCTGGCCTAGCCGCCTAGCGGGTCTAGCCCGCTGTAGCGACCCGAATTCCGCCGACCGCTTTGAAGCCTTTTTCGGCGGCCTCGAACTCTGCAACGGCTTTGCAGAGAATACCGACGCCCCCCTACAGCGCAAGCGCTGGAACACGTCCTTCGGTGCAGCGGCACCAAGCGTTACCGATGAGGCCTACCTCGCAGCGCTTGCGGACCTGCCTCCCTGCGTTGGCAACGCACTGGGACTCGATCGGGTGTTTGCCGCACTGATACGTGCATCATCACTGAGCGCAGTCTTGCCGTTCGCTCCGTCTCATGACAGCCACACGTGCTAAGCGCCGCTCAGCTAGCGCAGCGACCGAATCATGGGCCTCAGCTGACTCATCAGAGTGCGTGCGTTGGCCACGCGGGCACGCAAAGGTATCCGATAGGGATTGGCGGGGGCGCGCGGCCGACGTGGGTGACCTAGGAAACCCGCTTCGAGCAACCATTTCGCCCCCTACCCGTTTTAGCGATACACGCTGAACGCGTGCCCCCATCCGGACCGACGGCCTGCCGTCGGGTCAGCGCGTGACGCCATCCGTACGCAAAACACCGCCCCACAGGGCTTTCTGCTCTTTGAGACTGTCGCGGAGCGCATGCTCGGCGTTGATGTTCCACGCACTAGCGAGCCGAACAACCTCGAAAAGCAGTTTACCAACAAGCGCCGATCGTCGTTTTGCTTCGGCATCGGTTTCGATTTCGGATGAACCCACCACGGATGCAGCAGTCGCCAGTTCAGAAGCAAGCTGCTCGACCACGTCACCGAGTGCACCCGCATCACGGACTGGCTGGCAAGCCGCTGGCAGGAGGCCGTGGGCCGTGGCTTTCTCGATCAAACGAAACGCGTAGGTGAGCGCTGGCAAGCCTTGCGGAAGACTTTCGAGCGGACCGCCGACCCGCTTGCGTTCCTTTGCCTTGGCCGCGTGCCACTGAGCTTCCGCGTCTTGAACGTCCTGCGCGCAGTGCCCAGCAAAAACATGAGGGTGACGGCGCACAAGTTTTGCCGAGAGGCCATCGACCACTCCCTGTAGCGTCGAAGCGAAACCTCCCTCTGCCTTTGCCGAGAGCAGAAGCACCTGCATCAGCACGTCACCGAGTTCGTCAACGATCGCTTCGTTCGATCCGGCGGCAAGCGCCTCATCGAGCTCGTAAGCCTCTTCAATGAGATGGGGACGAAGCGACGCAAGCGTCTGAGCCTGGTCCCAGGGACAGCCGCCAGGGCCAAGCAATCGCTCGATGATCGAGAGCAGTTCCGACCAATCCACTGGATGCATCGCCTGGGGTTTCGGCATAAGGAACAACGTAAAAGAAGAGACCCCGAAGCGCCCCCAAAATGTAGCGTTGACGTGCGCACTCAGCGGGATCGCCCCCCTTGCAGTTGTCGATCTTTGGGCGCGGGCACTCGCCGTTTGCGGTGCCACCTTTTGCCGACTACGCCCTCGCCAGAATGATCCAAGGTCATGGACGCCAAATCGCGGAACTACAGCGACTCGTGGAGACAAACAGCCTCCCAAGCGCGCTGTGCCTCGAGGGCCCATTGGGCATTGGCAAGGCCACGCTTGCCCGTGCGTTCGTAGCGCAGACTCTTGGACTAAGCCCGACCCAAGAGCGCGCGCCGCTTACTGATCATCCTGACATTTGGCACTTCAGCCCCACAGCAGACCGCCCTCGATTGAAGATTGCAGAGGTACGTGAGGCGCTTCTTCCTTTTGTGCGGCAAGCCCCATTCACCGGAGACCGCGCCTTTGTCGTACTCGAAGACGCGGACACCTATCTCGGGATTGATCAGCCTGGCCTAGCCAATATCCTTCTTAAGAGCCTCGAGGAACCGCGGGCGGGTGTGCATTTTTTACTCACGTCGAGTTGTCCCGAGCGCCTACTCGATACCGTAAGATCGCGCACCCATTCCATCGCTTTCGGCGCGCTCCCTGCTGATAAGCTCGATGCGCTGGCGCGGGCGAACGGATGGCCACAGTGGTCGATCGCGCTCGCATCGGGTTCGCCCGGTATCGCACTACAATTGTGCAAGCATGGCGATGCAATGATACCTATGGTGAGCACCGCACTTGCCGTGCTCCTGGGGCAACTGCCTTCGCTCTCGCTCGGGGAACAAGCCGCCAGCCTGGAAGCCGACGTTTGGCTAGGCGTCTGTCACTTCGGCGCACGCATCGCGCTTGCCTGGTCGCACGCCACTTTCCCACACTCACGCGCTGTCGCTGAAGCGCTCAACGTGGGGGCATCCGATCTTATCACGCTGCACGATGCCCTACTCGAACGCGGCGGAAATGCCGCCTGCCGCGACCTTGCCGACACCTGGCTGCGCTGGGAAGCTCTGGCAGACACAACGATCAATCGCCGTCTTAGGTTGGCAGCTGACATCGAAGCACTCCGATTCGCGCACCTCAATTAGGAGCCTACATTGCCGAAAAGCCCCGAGCGGCGCATAACCTAGAACAGTGGTTCACGAGAACACGAGTCTCGGAGCTCGGCCGTCGGTGGTGTTTGCGACACCGCGCAAGCTCCCCAAGCCGCAATCTATCGCGGGCAAGGTCGCTGTGCTGGACATCGCGTTCGCGTCAGGAGCTGGCGGAGCAACCTTCGAAAAGGTAACGCAGCCTTTTATTCATGGCCTGGGGTCTCGACTTGCCATTTGGGTCGATCATCACGACCACGAGTTGCACGCCCGCTTCGCGTCCGACCCCCGCTTTGTTCTCGCAACCAAGCAAGAGCACGGAGCGTGTCCGGAGATGATCACGCCGCAACTGGTCGAGCGGGCGGGAAAGATCGATACCCTGTGCTGCCATACAGACTTCGATGGCATCTGTGCCGCTGCAAAGTGGATACTCGGCGGTATCGAGCCCTACGTAGGCGCCGATCGCGACGCCTGGTGTATCGACACACGCATGGGCGAGCCCTCGCCACGAGCACAGCTACTTGACCGTGCGCTTAGAGGTGCACCGTCTGATGCAGGGACGCGCGGCCTGGTCCTTCGATTTTTACTCGGAGAAGAAGCTGACGTTATCGATTCGCTCAAGCATTCGGCGCAGCAGATGAGCGCTAGGGAGCGGGAGAGTCGGGCGCTTGCTGACCGCTTTCGCCGCTACGAAGGCTCCGCGCATTTAGTCGTATGTGACGTCGCAGAGCATCGGGTGCCCTACGATAAAACTCATTTGCTCCTCGCCGGCCAAGGACTTGCTCCGGTAGCGGTAGTCCTCGACGCTCAGTCAGCGGCATTCGCCGCACGCTACGACAGCGGCATCGACCTTACCCGCATCCTAAGCCTTGAGGGTGGTATGCCCACGCGCGTCAGTATTTCGCGCAAGCTCGCTGATGCGGGCCTGCGAGCCGTGGCTTTGGCGCTAGAAGCATCGGCGCCTTCCTGAAGCGCAAAAAGCTGTTAAGACCTCGCGTGGCTGCGGCCTTTAGCCCAAATATGTGATGGATTATCCGAGTCCCTAACCCGCTCGGCCACTCGACCAACAGAACCCTTGCGGACTGGAGCGCTAGGCCCAAACGCAATGAGAGCAGCCCCGCACCCGGCTGTGTCTCTGAGAGCATTTATCCAAGGGACTTCACCGACCGCGCGGACTATGCTGCGGCAAAACGGGAGGGCACTCCGCCTAATTAGTCATGCCCAACGCGCTATTTCTGCGACATCACAAGCCCAACGGCCGTTCATCGTTCACAATGACGGTCCAACTCGTGTACCCAGCGTCCCGATACGCATCACTTTTGTGCAGCGCACGAAGGCCTTCCAAGCTCTTTCAGGAACGCACCGTCGAGCGGGCTGCGTATCCGGTTGAGGGATCGCGGTGCGCGCGCAGAGAGACGGTAGCCGCAGCAACGTTGAAACGCTCAGGACTCTGCGGCGAGAACATCATCCGGCTCGGCCCCGAGACGGTACACACATCCGACCAAGCAGAATATCCACTATGTGTTGCAATGCGCGCTGGCCGGCTTGGGCGCGCGCGCGCTTGGGCCGCGCCACTGGTGAGTATGTTGTTGCTGAGCATGACGGGCGCTGCCTGCTCACCACACCAAGTCAAACAGGACGCCAAGCCCGCTGTTAAACTCGGGGAGGCGTTTTCTGAAACTAGCGTTGGCGGCGGCGATGGTCCGGTTAGACCGAACTGGTGGCGTGATTTTGGTGATGCCGTGCTGACCGAAGCCGTCGAAGCGGCGCTAGGTCGCAATCACTCGCTCCGCGCCGGCTTTTTTCGTTTGCGCCAAGCTGAGGCCGCTGTTCGCATCGGCTTTGCGGGGCGTCTGCCGAGCGTGGACGTCAGCACCGAAGTCAGCCGCCAAAAAATTACGGCTATTTTCGGCTCTTTCGAGAACAGCTTTTATTCGGGTTCTGTCGCAGCATCTTACGAACTGGACCTCTTTGGGCGACTTAAATCAGCGCATGCAAGCGCGAAGTCCGAGTTCGAAGCAGCACGCTTCGATTACGCAGCCATGCGCATCTCGCTTGCAGCGGAAGTCGCCGAAGCCTACCTCGCGCTCCGTGAAGCCACGCGCCAAGTTGATGTACTGAGACGCCGAGCCGCAATCAACGAGGACTACCTCGCGCTGACGCGGCTGCGCTACGAAAGTGGCCTTATCGCCGCCATTGATATGGGGCAGCAGGAGCAGGAGAAGGCGGCTACCTCCGCGGCCCTAGCGGAATCGGAAGCGTCGCGCGCTCAGGCATTCCACGCCCTGCGGATTCTGACAGCGGATGCGCTTCCCCCTGGGGTTGACGATGAAGAAGCCGCTATTCCCGAGCTCCCGCCCCTGCCGGATCTAGGCGTTCCCAGCGACCTACTTCTTCAGAGACCCGACATCCGCGCCATGCATGCACGGCTTGTCGCAGCGGATCACCGCATTGCCCAGGCATTGGCCGACCGCTTTCCCCGTTTGATGCTCTCGGGCTCGATCGGAATCGCTGGTGTCAATATATCGCAGCTATTTACCGACTTCGTGTGGAGTGCGGTCGCCTCCACGACCGCAGCGCTCTTCGATGGAGGCCGGGGGCGCGCGCAAGTGGATATGAACCGCTCGGCTTATCAGGAGTTGCTGGAAGACTACGCACAAGTCGCAATTGAGGCGCTGGTCGAGACTGAGCAAGCGCTTGCACTTGAAGCAGCACGCAGCGCCCAACTACAAGCACTTAAGCGCCAGCTCGACGCGGCCAGCCAGGTGCTTGAGCAGTCTAAGCTTCGCTATCAGCAAGGCCTCACCGACTACCTCCCTGTCCTTACGGCGCTAACCATCGAGCGCAACGCGGAACAGGCTACACTCGCGGCCAAGCGCCAACTTTTGTCGAGCCGCATCCAACTCTTTCGGGCCCTTGGAGGTGGTTTCCACGATCCGGAGACAGCGGAAGACGCCTGAGCCGAGCCCTTGACCAATCGCTCGGCTTGTAGCGATGCAAGTGCCCACGCGACACAACCGTTCGGCTGTTCTCCCCGCTCTCTTAAGCGTTAACTTTAGTCCTGCGGCCCCACGTGGAAGTTGGCAAAGAGCACCAAATCGTCGCGGTGTACAACGACTTTCGCCGAGTTACCCCCGTGAACGGAGCCCGATATGTCGCGGTATTCTGAGGCCAGACGTGCGACCTCGGGGAGAGACTGACGGACTAGTCCGCGTCCGATTTCATCGCCCTTTAACGTCTCGAGGTTGACGACATCGCCTGCTTCGAAGCGCCCGCGAACGCCCGCGATGCCCACCGCGAGCAGACTCGCGTTACTGTGTAGCAGCGCCCGCGTCGCACCTGTATCCAGAACGAGTGCGCCATCGGGCCGTGTCGCGAACGCCAACCAGTGCTTGCGCGCGGCAATCTTGTTCTCTTTCGGCACTATGCGGGTACCCAGCGCCTTGCCTTCAAGAATGCGCTGCAATCCGCCAGCCCGAAACGCATTCCCTATGAGCACCGGGGTGCCTCGCTCGGATGCACGAAAAGCTGCTTCCAGCTTGGATTTCATGCCGCCAAGCCCCTCTGCCGTCTTCTCGTCGCTTACAAGCGCTATCGCCTGCTGAAGCGATGATACCTCTGAGACGACTGCTCCCGAAGCGTCTAGCAAGCCATCCACACTGCTTAACATGACGAGAAGGTCCGCATCAACCAGATTTGCCACCATGGCCGCGAGCTGGTCGTTATCTCCAAACTCAATTTCCGACGTCCCTACCGCGTCATTTTCATTCACAACCGGCAGACACCGAAACGCAAGCAGTGACTCTAACGCGGAGCGCGCGTTCAAGTAGCGCTCACGATCACGGAAGTCCGCACGTGTGAGCAGTAGCTGCCCAGCGGCCAGCCCATACGCACCACACGCGTTACGGTAGGCATCCATGAGGATCGGTTGACCGATCGATGCAGCGGCTTGAAGTCGCGATAGATCTTGGGGTCGTTCCTTGAACCCAAGCACTTCCGAACCAAAGCGGACCGCACCAGACGAAACCACAACGAGCTCCTGATCTGATCGGAATGCCTGATCTGCGGCTGCCGCGATATCGGCGAAGATAGTCGGTGATTGACGGAGCGCACGGCTTCCGATCTTCACAATGACCCGTTTGAGCGGAGTGGATGAAGCCATGATGAAATAACAGGGAACTTAAGCCCCAGTAGGACGCAGCGTACCATTGAAGCGTGGAGCCGCCAGGGTGCGATTGTACGCGAGGTTGCCTCGGCGCGTTCGCGGCGGGCGATGCAAGGACTCCTTTACATCGAGTTTGGCTGCCGCACACTTGCGCCTCATGTTGGCGAAGCAACACAGAACCCATCTCCAAGACCTCGAAGCAGAAAGCATACATATTCTCCGGGAGGTCGCCGCGGAGTTCGAACGCCCGGTCATGCTCTACTCCATCGGCAAGGACTCATCTGTGATGGTGCGCTTAGCGCAGAAAGCATTTGCTCCAGCCCCCCTACCCTTCCCCCTACTGCTGATTCACACGACGTGGGAATTTCGCGACATGCTTGCCTTTTGCGACCAATTTGAGGCCGAAAACGGCCTCAAAGTAATTCGAGCGCGCAATGAAGAGGCTCTCGCTGCGGGGATCAACCCCTTTGACCACGGCTCAAGTGTCTACACCCAAGAAATGACTGTCCAAGGTGTGGTCAAGGCGCTTAAGGCCCGTGGCTACGACGTCGCTCTTGGCGGCGCACGTCGCGACGAAGAGCGCTCGCGTGCCAAGGAGCGCGTCTTTTCCTTTCGCGACCGATACCAGCAATGGGACCCCAAGAATCAACGTCCGGAACTATGGAATCTCTACAACGGCCGTACACAACGAGGCGAAAGCGTGCGCGCCTTTCCCATCTCCAACTGGACTGAGCTCGATGTTTGGCAATACATTATGCTTGAAAACATCCCCATTGTTCCTTTGTACTTTGCAGCACCTCGCCCGGTCATCGAACGACAGGGATCGTTAATCCTTGTGGACGATGAGCGTCTAAAGCTGGCGCCGGGCGAAACGCCAACACTACGGTCAGTGCGTTTCCGCACACTTGGCTGCTATCCAGTCACCGCTGCGATGGAATCTACAGCAACAAACGTCCCACAGATCGTCGAGGAAATGATGGAATGTCGCTACTCCGAGCGTCAAGGACGACTGATCGACGCTGATGCTGAAGGCTCTATGGAGAAGAAAAAACGCGAAGGCTACTTTTAGAGCCGGGGCTGGAGCCAGGAGCCACCTAGAACACCGCCGTGCACGCGGCGAACGCCCATACTTTTTCGTCCACGGTCCTCTATCAGTTGAGGTAACAAAGGACTGTCACCTATGAGCCTGCCGGACTTCCTCTTCACTTCACCGTGGCTAGTGCGCCTGCTGTCGCTAGGTATTGGAGCTTGCTTTGGCTCCTTCTTCACGGTCGCGATCGGACGCTGGCCGGATGAGGGGTCGGTGATTAGCCCGCCTTCGCGCTGCAATGCCTGCGGCAAACGCCTACGTAACCGAGACAATATTCCCATCTTTGGTTGGCTGCTACGGCGGGGTCGCGCTGCCTGCTGCGGCACTCCAATCTCGCCGAGATATCTCGCTATCGAAGTATTGACTGCACTTTTCGCGTTGGTGCTGGTAGAGCGTCAGCTCGGTGCTCTG
>SLQV01000020.1 GCA_007131285.1 Myxococcales bacterium | reverse complement strand
GCGCCCGACGCAGATGTGGATGGCCCGACGCAGCTTCTGATCCACAACGTCGAGCACGACGAGTTTGTCGGGCGCCTTGGGATCGGCAGGCTTTGGCGCGGTCAGCTCGCCGTGGGCGACGATGCGGTATGTATCGGCAAAGATAGCCAAGAGACAAAGCGGATCGCGTCGCTTTGGGCGTACGAAGGCAACAAGCGTGTTCGCATCGAACGCGCGGTGGCCGGTGATATTGTTGCCGTTTCAGGTATTGAGAGCCTGACCATTGGCGACACGCTCGCGGCCAAGGGCGACCCCCAGGCACTGCCACGCATTGAAGTCGATGAGCCCACCATTCGCGTGCGCTTCCAGGTCAATACCTCGCCGCTTGCCGGCAGGTCCGGCAAGTACGTGACCTCGCGTCACTTGCGCGACCGGCTGGAGCTCGAGGCAAAGCGCAACCTCGCGCTGCGCTTTTACGAGACTGACGAGCCCGAGGTGTTCGAGGTGGCGGCCCGCGGTGAGTTGATGCTGGCGGTGCTCGCCGAGACGCTACGGCGCGAAGGTTACGAGCTGGCGTTGGCGATGCCCGAGGTTCTCGAGAAAGAAATCGACGGCAAGCGTTTCGAGCCCGTCGAGAACGTGTACGTTGACGTGCCCGACGATCTCGTGGGCACCGTGACCAAGATTCTCGGCGAGCGCCGCGGTCAGTTGGTGGGCATTACTGCGCTCGGCGGTGGCCGAAGTCGTGTCGAACTCTCAGTGCCGGCGAAGGGCCTCATCGGCTTTCGCTCCTTCTTTTTGACGGCGACGCGGGGAACGGGGCTGTTGAACACGTCTTTCGCCGGCTGGCAACCCGCGGGTGGCCGGGTCGCGCGCCGGGCCAATGGCGCCATTATTGCGGACCGTTCCGGCGTGGCTACCCCTTACGCTCTCTTCAGTGCGCAGCCCCGCGGTGAGCTCTTCATCGACGCCGGTGCGGAGGTGTATGAAGGCATGGTGATTGGCGAGTGCAGTCGCGCGCAGGATCTCGACATCAATATCACCCGTGAGAAGAAGCTGACGAACATTCGCGCCGCCGGCAAGGACGACAACGTTGTGCTCTCGCCCCCCCGCAGGCTGACCATCGACAGCGCCCTTGAGTTTATCGACGAAGATGAGCTCTTGGAAATCACCCCGGATGCGCTCCGTATTCGCAAGCGTGTACTTGAAGCGAATCGCCGCTCCAAGCGAGCCTCTGCCTAGCGCCTCGCGCGGCGGCGAGGCGCATGCGGGTGGACCCTCGTGGCGGCTGATGAGTCCGAGCGAGGGCCGGGAGGTATGTCGCGAGCCGCTTCGGGGCCGCGGGCACCGCCTCTGCGCACGCCCGCTAACCTGCTTACGCCTCTTTGGGCATTCGTGTAAATGGGGTGGTGTTGCGACGATGCTGGAACAGGTCGTCGGGAAAGCCGCCCTCGATCCACGCTATGCCGCGGAGCTCAAGGATGCGCGTTGGGGAGCAACCACATTCTCATCGAAGCCTTGCCGCGCTATCGCGCAGTGAAGAGAGCGCGTCGAGTCCACCGCCTAGCTGAAAGCGGGCGCGCCTGGCCGGGGTCCGCGTAGATCTGGCTGCGGTTCGAGCTTCGGCGCGGTAGGCGCCGGTCGCAGGACGGAAGGGGCTGGGCGCTGCCGTGCGGCTGAGCGGATGTGAGCTAGACTGCCACGCATGTCAGGGGTCGACCAGCGCGCGGATTTAGTCAATGCCGCCTTCGAAAATCGTGAGCTTTTGCGGGAGCCGCTTCACCATGAGGCCGTGCTCTCGACGCTTGCGGACCTTGACCAGGGACGTCTCCGCGTCGCCACTCGCAGTGACGACGGCGCTTGGGCGGTGCACGCTTGGGTTAAAGAGGCGGTATTGCTCTATTTTGGACTGCGCCAGATGGAGACATCTGAGGTGGGTCCCTTTGAGTATCACGATAAAATACCGCTCAAGCGCGGCTTCGCGGCGGCGGGCGTGCGGGTGGTACCCCCGGGCGCCGCGCGTTACGGGTCGTTTCTGGCCCGCGGCGTGGTGTTGATGCCGGGCTACGTGAACATCGGCGCCTACGTCGATGAGGGGACGATGATCGACACTTGGGCGACGGTTGGATCCTGTGCACAGGTCGGCCGTGACGTGCACCTCGCGGGCGGCGTGGGCATCGGTGGCGTGCTCGAGCCGCCGGGCGCCCGTCCGGTCATCATTGAAGATGGCGCGTTCATCGGTTCGCGTGCCGTTGTTGTGGAGGGCGTACGTGTTGGCGAGGAAGCTGTTGTCGGTGCGAACTGCGTGCTCACTGCCTCGACCCCGATTCTGGACGTACGCGGTTCGGAGGTGATCGAAGTGCGCGGTGCGGTTCCTGCGCGCGCGGTGGTCATCCCAGGGGTGCGGCCAAAGCGCTTCGCGGCGGGTGAGTTTGGCGCGCCTTGCGCGCTTGTCATCGGAGAACGAAGTGCCAGTACCGAGCGCAAGGTTTCGCTGAATCAGGCGCTAAGGGATTTCAATGTCTCCGTCTGATGCGGCGAGCGAGCCCGTTGCGCTTACGGGTCTTGAGGGTGTCGACTACCTCGGCTGGCTGCCAGAAGAATGGAGTGAGTGGGCGCGCTCTGTCGGCGAGCCTGCCTATCGTGGACGCCAGATCTTTGAGTGGCTGCACCGTCACCTGGCAGCGGAGCCCGCTGCCATGTCGTCTCTGCCCGAGAGCCTGCGCGCACGCTTAAGTGAGGCGGGCGTCGCTTGGCCCTGGCGCCTTTCGGTGGAATCCAAGTCCGACGATGGCACGCGCAAGTTACTGCTCGAACCGCAAAGCGGTGATCCGAAGGCGCGCATTGAGACTGTGCTGCTGCCTGAGCAGCTCGTGAACTTCGAGGACGACCCGTATACCGGAGGTCTGCGTAAGGAGAGCGACGCGGTGTCTCAATGCATTTCCAGCCAGGTAGGCTGCGCGATGGGTTGCGTTTTCTGCGCATCGGGCGCGCTCGGTCTAACGCGGCATCTCAGTGCTGGTGAGATTGTTGCCCAGACCAGCCTAGGCCGCGCGCAGCTTGAAGCGCCGCAGCACCTGCGCCGCCTGGTCTACATGGGCATGGGCGAGCCGCTGCACAACTACGAACAGACCGCCCGTTCCATCCGTGTGCTTACCCACCCCTGGGGCTTTGCCCTCGGGGCGAGGCGCATCACGATTTCCACCAGTGGCCTTGTGCCCAAAATCGATGCGCTGGCTCAGGACTTCGCGGGACATGTGCACCTCGCGGTCTCGCTCCATGCGGCGGACAACGAAACTCGCACCAAAATCCTGCCCATTAACCAGCGATATCCGCTCGAACAGCTCTACGCCTGCCTCAAGCGCTACCCGCTGCGCCGCCGCCGCTGGATCACCATCGAATACACCCTCATTGAGGGCATCAACGACGGCCTCGCCGACGCCCGTGCGCTTTCCCGCTGGCTGCGCGGTCTGTGCGTGAAGGTCAATCTCATCCCGCTCAATCCCGTGGACCACGTGCCCCTAAAGGCGCCAAGCCCGGCCCGTGTGCTCGCCTTCCAACGCCAGCTCATGGACGCTGGCTACAGCGTGTACGTTCGCAAGCAACGCGGTGATGACATCGACGCCGCCTGTGGCCAGCTCGCCCTCCGCGCAGCGCCCGCCCGCACCGTCCGCCCCGCCGCCCAAAACCGCCGCCTCGCCCTCCTTTAGTCTGGGGCAGATGCGGCTATCCATTAAGTCTATGAAAGGAAACGTTTTTTCCACTGTGAAGTTGGGTTTCGTTCTTTCGAGTGAGAATATCACCCTTTACAATGGTTTATGCGCATATCGGTGGGCTTGCGGCGTTTGGGTTGCGCAGGTTGTTGCGGACTTGTGCGCTAGCTCAGGGCGTTGGTGTGGGCGAGGACGGCTTCGATGAGGGGGGCTTGGGTCGTGAGATCTGCGGGGACTTTGCAGGGCACGAAGCGGCTGCGTCCGCCGGCACGGGGCACACGAATGAAGCGCGTGGGAAGAAACGCACTCAGTTGGCCCACGAGGCGTTCAAACTGGATGGCTCGGCGGTCATCGACGGACTTCTCGGCGATGAAGTAGTCGAGCGACATCGGCCGCGTCAGCGATTCCAGGCGCACGCAAAAGGTATTCGTATTGAAATCTCGCACCGCGCTACCGTCGAAGTCCGGCGTGAGGCGAAAGCCTTCGATCACCTCTGGGCGTCCGTTGAGGCGGGCTGGAATGCCGCCAGCGTCCCCCGGTGCCTTGGGCGCCACTTCGAAGAGCAGGTCTGCGTCCTTCACGGCGGCGACCGTTGCCATCAGTTCGGGCGTTAAGGCTGCGCCGAGGTTGTCCACGTTCGAGACAAAGAGCCATTCGGCACCGTTCTTCTGGAGCCGCTCACGCAGGCCCGCGCGCTCGAGGGCAAAGTGGAAATCGCCATGTCCTGGCGCGTAGGGCGAGACGCGGCCTTCAGAATCTAGGAAAAGCTCGCCGGAATCGGTTAGGCGCAGCGAGATAAACTGGGGAAATACGTGTACCGCCAGCAGTCCGTCGCTCGGGTAGCTGGCTAGCCATTCGCTTACGGGCTTGTGGGAGGCGAAGCTCGTCATGATGGCGACGTCCAGCGGAGTGCCGCCCCGCCGCGCCACGGCCTTGAGCTGGGCCAGTTTGAGCGCCAGAAAGTTCTGACCGTCCCGCACTTCTACAAGGCCCTTTACAACACCGCCGAAGCGTGTGGCCATGCCGCCTGCGAGAATCGCCGCAGCGAACTTCGGCACCCCGGTGCCTGCTCCCGTCGCGTCCCCGGCGGCCCCGAGTTCCACCATGTCGCTGGGTTCAGGTGCGGCTAAGGTGCCTTGGCAGGGGTTGCGGACGCCCTTCGTATGGACGCGCATTTCGCTGCCTTGCCTCAGCCACTGTTCGCGGTCGAAGCCGAAACGTTCAAGCAGCGCCTGCGTGATGGGGTCGCGCTCGAGTGCGGCGGCAAGGTTCGCAGTCAGATGCGCTTCGTGCTTCATGTCCATACTCGCTTTGCTCTAGGCTGCGCGCCATCCGCGCAGGGTGCTAAACTAGCCGCATTGGCGTACGCAGCACAAGGTATGCGCGCTTCCGCGTGAGCCGGATCGACGTATAAGGTAGGTAGAACCGTGACAAGCGTTCAGGGGGTAAGTGAGGAAAAAGTCTGGGGAAGCGGGCAAGCGGGCGCTGGGGCTCCGCGCGCCTTATGTCGAGGCCTGGGCGCAGTGAGCTTTGAGGGCGCCGGGGTCTCTTGAAGCGCCGCGTCGAAGCTTCAGTAGGATTGCTTGGCTTGAGCCTGGTGGGGTCAATCGCCTTGCACTTTCGTGCCTACGAAGCGCTCGATAATATCAGTGCCGCTTTCGATGCGCAGCCTAAGGCATCGGCGGCTCAGGGTTCGGAGGTGGAGGTAAGTTTCGAAGTCCAAGGCGAGGCGGACCCGGCGAAGCCCGCCCCGAAGCGCACGTCGGATAATGCCGCCCGGTCGCAAGCGCAGCGGGTGCGCACAGCGCCCAAAAAGACCGAGCCTCCTCCCAAAGAGCCGCCGCCGGAAAAGCCGGAGCCGGAGCCCCCGCCCGAGGAACCGGTGTCGCAGAATCGCTTGGCCGTGCGCCAAAAGTCCACGCGGGAGGAGCCGCCGGAGAACGCGCGCTTCGAGGCCGATAAGGCTAATAAGGTGGAGGAAGAGACCGTCGCCAAGCAACGCGATACGCAGAGCGATGAAGTCGAAGCCCGCGCGGAGGCACCCAAGGGCGAAAGCGGGGAGCGCGCGGCCACCGCGGAGACCGAGGAAACGAAGGCTAGGCAGGCGCAGCAGGCTCAACCTAAGCCGCCCGCACCCCGTGCTGAGCCGCCGCGTAGCGCCGAAAAGCAAGCGAGCGGCCAGCAAGGTGGTCCTTCCGGTCAAGGCGGAGCAGGGACACCGGGCACGCTTGGCGCCGTGGAATCGGGGCAGGCAGGCAAGGTGGATATCGGGAAGCCGGCCACCGGCGGAGGCGGCAGCCCAGGACCGCGCGCTAAGAGCGGCGACGGCGGCAAGCTTGGTCAGGTGGACCCGCGCCTGCGTTTGTCTTGGTCGGCCTACGAGCAGGAGGCGGGCAGCGACGCGCTCGCGGCGGAGCGCAGCGCAACCCACCAAGCGGCTCGCGCGGCGCGGCAGAAAACGGGTATTGCCCAAGGGCAGGGCGAGCGCTGGCGTGAGTTCCGCGCGGCCGCTGAAAACTACGTGCCCAACGTCAAGCCTGGCAACCAAACTGCCCTCAACGCAGCGGCGTCGCCCTTCGCATCCTACCTAAGCACGGTGCATGTTTCGATTCACCGTGAGTTTGCTGACAAGTTTCTCTCGTCTCTGCCCCTCGCTAATCATGATCTGGCCAGTGCGGACCTCCGCACTGTGTTGGAAATCGTCCTAGATGCGGAGGGAAAAATCGCCCAGCTAGGCATCATCTCAAGCTCAGGTCACACCGTCTTCGACCTGGGTGCTTACGAAGCGGTGAAGCGCGCCGGCCCATTCCCAACGCCGCCGGAAATCACCCAAAGCTACGACGGCCGCGTCTACTTCCACTGGGCTTTCCACCGCGACAACCGCGCCTGCGGCACCTTCAACGCCCGCGCCTTCAAGCTAGACCCCCGCTCCGCCCCCAACACCCGCAAAGGCAGCTAACACTTTCAAAAGCGCCGCTGTGTGGTGTTGCGGCATTGAAGAGCGGGCCCCGCCCCGCATCGCGTCAGCGAGGCTGTTGCTGCTTCGAGCGTGTGGCGAAAACGTGCTTTTCGGGCGCGGGCAGTGGGCCTTCCGCACCGATGCCAATCATGGGTTCGTGTCGTGTTGCACCGAAGCCCGCGCCGCGGGCCTGTATATATAATTGTAAGTTGCAAGTATATACATGCAACAAGCAAGTATCCGTGGGTGGACAGGGTGTGGCATAAGGCTCGGGTTGGCCTGTGGCTGAGCGGCTGAGCGGCTGAGCGGTGGCTCGGCCGGCGGAGGAGTTGCGGATGATGGGGCGTGTGGCGAGAGAGCGGAGTGGGCGGCGGCAGGCTCTGGCGCCGCTTAAGCGAGCGCTTGAGGCGCAGGCGAGGGCGCTCGGGTTTTGCGCGCTCGGGGTTGCGCGGGCGACGCGGCTTGGTCCCGAGGGGGAGCAACTGCGGGCGTGGCTGGCGGCGGGGTATCACGGAGAGATGGCGTATATGCAGCGCCATGCGGCGGTGCGGCGCTGGCCTCGGCACCCGGGCATGTTGCCCACGGCGCACTCGGTCGTGATGCTGGCCTGGGCTTACCCGCAGCAGCCGCATATCGATCTTGGCCCCGGGCGGGTGGCCAAGTATGCCGGTGGCCGCGACTACCACCGCGTGCTCGGCAAGGCGCTGCGCTGCTTGGCGGTCACGCTCGAAGAAGCGGGTTACCGCAGCCGGGCGGGGGTCGACAGCTTGCCGATTTTTGAGCGGGCCTGGGCGGTCCGCGCCGGTCTCGGTTTTGTCGGCAAGAACTGCTGCTTGATTATCCCAGGGGTGGGCTCGCACGTGTTCCTCGGGGCGTTGGTCACCGAAGCGCCGTTGCCGGTGGACCGGCCGCAGCCGTCGCGCTGCGGCAGCTGCCGCCTCTGTCTTGATGTCTGCCCAACGCGGGCGTTCGTCGGGCCGGGCCAGCTCGATGCACGCCGCTGCATCGCCTACCTCACCATCGAAAGCCGGCAGCCCATGCCCGAGCCGTTGCGGCAAGGGGTCGGTGATTGGCTCTTCGGTTGCGACGCCTGTCAGGATATCTGCCCCTACAACCGCGGCCAGCGTCGCGGTCTTGACCTAGGCACGCTTGCGCCCTTCAAGGCGCGGCCGGCGTTGGCGCAGTCAACCGCGGCGCAGTGGCTTGAGCTCGATGAGGCGACCTTCGATGCGTTGACGCTGGGCTCGCCGCTCCGGCGGGCAAAACGCGAGGGTCTTGCGGCGAACGCGGCCATCGTGCTCGGCAACGCGGGCGGTCCGGCGCACGAGACCGTGCTTGCGCGCGCGTCTGAGACGCACCCTTCGGCGCGCGTCCGCGAACACGCCGCCTGGGCACGCGCCGCCTTGCGGCGTCGCTTGCGTCGAGATGCCTAAGTCCACGCCGACGCGTCGCTTAAGTGAGACCCTGCCTAGCGCATAGGGTCATCGCCCTCGCAACACCGAGTTT
>SLQV01000053.1 GCA_007131285.1 Myxococcales bacterium | reverse complement strand
GGAGCCCCCCACAATTGGGCACTGCGCGCAGCTCCGTACCCAATTGTGGGTCCCCCCGAGACCCTCCGCGGGCCCCGCAGCCACGCGCGCGCCGGGACCCCGGCCTGCATGCGTGAGCGATTGAAGGCGCGCGGCAAACACAGCAGCGAACCCAGGGCTGTAGAGGCTCAACCTTAAGCTGAAGCGTATTAGTACGCATTTTTCCGCTATGAACCACGTGAAGCGCCAGTGTCAGCCCGGGCACAACGGGTGTCGAGCTCCAGACGCCCGTGCGCTGAATCGTCTAGACGCGTTCACCAGGGCCTTGTTGCGGTGGACAACCGTTACCGTTCGCGAGTCTCGTTAGCTACCCGGGCTTTGCGTAGTGATTGCAGGCAGTCGGTAATGTGTTTCTGACTTGCATCCGCGCCGAGGCGTGCGCGTTCAATGTCCTCGGCAATCATGTCGAGTTCCTGGGTGCTTGGAGCCGCCGTGCCCCGCTCGAAGCCCTCAAGGGCGTTCTTGGCTCGGACCTGTGCGGCCTGAGTCTCTGCAAGGGCGCCGAAGCCCGAGCTGCACTGCGCCTTGATGTTGCGGATGGCAGGATCACGGATTGTAAGCGCATCAAGATCTTCCACGAGGGGCGCCAGGTCGCGCTCATGCTCCGCGGCCTGTAGCGCCTGTACTTGCTGCTGTAGCGCCTCAAGTTCTGCGGCGCGCGGTTGTTTTTGCTGACCAAGGCATCCCTGTTCACCGCAGCCGAACACCCCGATGAGACTCCACAGTACCAGGATGCTCGGAAGCGGTGTGCGCAAGTCGCGGCGCCCCGCGCGCGCCCAAAATTGGCATACCGAAGCCGCAGCATGCATAGTACGGTCGCGGGCAAAGCCTAGCGCCGATGTCACTTTTTTATGGCAGTTACGCATCGAATCTTTTTCATCCCAGGCATGTTCGGCTTTGGACGACTTGCGGGCTACGAGTACTTTGGGCATCTGGAGAACGCAATTGCCTCGCGGCTGTGGCGGCGGGGCATGCGCTTCTCGTTGGAGGTGATTCCGACACCCCCGACCGCGTCGGTGCGCAAACGCGCCCGCCGCGTCGCGGAGAAGGTGGCATGGGCGACGGGGCACGACAACGATCCGATTTACCTCATTGGACACTCCTTGGGAGGTCTGGACGCACGGCTGCTTGGATCGCCGTCAGTGCGCCTTGATGTACCTGAAGCGGTGACGGCCTGGCGCAGCCGTCTCAAGTCAGTGCTCACCATTAATACGCCGCATTATGGTACCCCGGTGGCGCATTTTTTCGCCACCGTGTCGGGGACGCGGCTGCTTTATGCGCTGTCGCTCTTAACGGTCACCACGCTCAAGCTAGGTGGGCCCTCGCTCACCATTTTTTCTAGCCTGCTGGCGGCACTGTCCCGGGTCGATGATTGGGTGGGTCTCGATATTCGCACGCTTGACCAGATTACCAGTCTTGCAATGCGCTTTGTAGGTAATCAGGGACGTGATGAGCTCAATGAGTGGCTGCAGTGTATTCGCACCGATCAGGGCGGTATCATTCAAGCCACGCCAGAGGCAATGGACCTCTTCAACTCAGCGACGGAGGACTCCCCGGGGGTGCGTTATGGCTGCGTGGCGACAGCGTCGCCGGCACCCGGTCCGATGACTTTTGTGAGTTCCTTGCGTTCTCCTAGCGCGGTATTCTCGACTGCGATCTATTCGAGTCTCTACGCGTTTGCGGCATTGCCGCGAAAGCCGTACCCGAGTCCCAAGCTTGACCCAAGCTTGCGCGAAAAGTTGCGGGCCGCCCTAGGCGCGGAGCCGTCGGAGCGTAGCAATGACGGCATCGTGCCGCTGATGAGTATGATTTGGGGTGACGTCGTTTACGCAGGCGCTGGCGACCATCTCGACGTTGTCGGCCACTTTGCTGACAACGAACGTCCGGCGCTACACACGGACTGGCTGCGGAGCGGTTCCGTGTTTCGGCGTCAAGATTTCAGTGCCATGACCGACGCCATCGCCGATTTTCTCGCGACCGCGATGCTTGACGACACCGCACGTGGTGATTCGCGTCCTAATCCCACGCCGGTGCCCTCCGCATAGAGACCCGCGCTAAAGGGCTGTCGTCAGCGTCATCCGAAAGCGCTTGAAGGCAGCGTGAGCTCCTTGAATGCGCGCGTACGCGAGCAAGCGGCCTCACCGCCCTCGGCTTGAGGTTCTGTGGTGTGTTTGACGCGTCGGTTCGGTTCCGCCACCTAGTGACCACGAGACGTCATTCCCACTGACTACGGCGTTTTGGTGGGTGGCGGGGGCGGCATAGTGGCTTCCACGAGGAAGGCCTCACATGCCATAAACTCGATGCCATCCACGAAGCCGGTCTCAAGTAAGTCTGGGTGGTCGGTCAGGACGCGGTCTGCGCCAGCGGCTTTCGCGGTGGCAACGAGTGCATCCTGCCAGGCATCGGGTCCATAGGTTTCGCTGGGCGTCACCAGGGTCACCAGGGAGCTAATATGCGCCACGTGCGGGCCTACGGCGTCGGCTTTGAAGGTGGGAACCGCACGCAGCATCGCTTCGGTTCGCTCGAGCACCCAGCCGCTCACCGCAGTCTCTCCGGCACCGAGAGTGAGAAGGCGGTCGACAACGCGTTGGGGAGCTTCGCCTAGGGCAACGGAGGCGTTAACAAGAACATCAGGCGCTAGAACAAGGGGCATGGTTCCTCACATACAACGCGACTTAACGCACGTATTCGACAGCAAGTTTCTCACATCGCGTTGTCAACGCGCGCTCCGACACGGTGCGCATCCACCGTGGCGTCTCGCCTTGCGCGTCACCAACCCGAGGTCTTCTTCAAGATAGACCAGGCCGAGTCCCTTTGGAAAGTGCTTGTGGACAGTCTCGCCCTTTCAGTGCGGAAGCGGCGCGGCGGCCTAGCGCCGCTTCCGCTGCACATGCCCTCAGCGCAACCCCTTCCCTCGCGCGTGGACCCTTGCCCGATTTGCTTGCATGCTTGGGGTCATGGCTCCTGGTCCGCTGTCATCTCCCGCGCCCTTACCAATGGCCCCGGTTACGCTGGCTGCGGAGGGGGCCGCGGCAGCCAACCTCCGCGTGGGTGCGCACGTCTTGCGCTGGCCGACGGAAGCCTATGCGGCGGGGCTCGATGTGCTGGAGCTACAAGTGCCCGTGCCGCGCCCCAAGGGGGGCACGCTCACGCAATGGCGCCGCGCGGCGCCGGGCCTGGCGGTTAACCTCAAGCTGGACGACACACTGTGGCAAGCAGCGCTCTCCAAGGCCGCATCCGGTAAAGGCTCTGCGGACACCCACTGGCTTGGGCTGGCTGTTGCCGCGCTGAAGCCAGAGTGCCTCGTGCTGCAACCAGGTGGTTCACTGACCCCGAGTGCCAACGGCCGTCGCCGTCTAAGTGAAGGTTTCGCAGCGCTGCGCGCGCTCGGCATCGCGGAGCTTGCGTGGCAGCCGGCGGGCGTGTGGGAAGTGCTACCGGCGTTGAAATTTGCCGCGGCAGAGCGCGTAAGACTGGTCCTTGACCCGTTGGCACAGGACGATGAAGCGTGGGAGGCGCTTGTACAATCAGGCCAGCTACCTTATCTGCGTGTTATTGCGGTGGGTCGGCAGGCGCGCATTTCGCTCGGCGCCTATGACCGACTACTGCGTCGGCTCGAGGTCCTGCAGCCTTCCTGCGGTTCTCATCGTCCATTGGAGCTTGTATTTGAGGGCCATAGCGGCGCCAAAACCGCGATGCAGTTCAAACGTTTCGCCCAAAATCCCGTCGCCGACTTCTAGGCGGGAGCGCAAAACCGCTGCCAGCACCCGCGTGGGCAGCCAAGCGGGCGATGGCTTGTCTCGTGTCTGGGCCCACCGCCGTGCGGCTCGAGCGCGTTTTGTGGCAGGTTCGCGCTGTGTGGGCCCGACCGATCGACGGACTCGGGCCTTGACGCGAGGCACTTCTACTTTTGTAGGGTTGAACAGTGGCGAGCGAGTGGTTACATCTCTGCCCGGTGCCGCAAGCCCGAGGCTCGTCGCGGGCTGCTTTAGCGGTCGGACTGCGTGCTGCCACGCCTCGCTGGCGTGGCAGCGCGTCGGCGTCTTGGGTCTCCTTCAAAGGTTCAAAGCACTACGCGCTGAAACCCGAAGCGCGCATGTTTGAGCAGAAGGACTGGCGCTTGGTGCCGCGCGTGGATTAGAGTCGGCGCAGCCAAGTGTGGCGTCGGTGCCTTGCTTGAGCGGGCCGCGCGATGTGTATCCTTTGGGCGGAGTGCGTCGACGGCCCACGTGCGAGAGTGCGCACTCGGGGCCAATCACCGGAGACTGAGCAGCGGAGGAGCTTAACGAATGCATGAAGCGATGATCGAGGCGAACGGCCTCTCGAAGCGCTACGGGGAAGCGTATGCCCTCCGCGATGTTTCGTTTCGCGTGAACAAGGGCGAAGTCCTGGGATTTCTTGGGCCTAATGGTGCAGGTAAGACCACCACCATGAAGCTGCTTACCTGCTTCATGGCTCCTAGCTCAGGAAGTGCTCGGGTAAATGGCTGCGAAATAGGCTCGGACAGCTTGGGTGCGCGGGCCGCGATTGGCTACCTCCCGGAGAGCACTCCGCTCTACACGGAAATGTTAGTGAACGACTACCTGGAGTTCGCGGGCCAGATGCGCGGCCTAAAGGGGCACCCTTTGGTCAAGGCGATGCGCCGTGTGATCGAGCAGGCCTCCCTGGGTGACGTTCTCGGCAAGTCGATAGGTCAGCTATCCAAAGGCTACCGGCAGCGGGTCGGTTTGGCGCAAGCGCTGATCCACGAGCCACCAATCCTTATCCTCGATGAACCGATGAGCGGTCTGGACCCCAACCAGGCTGTCGAAATTCGCGATGTTATCCGGGATATCGGCAAAGAGCGCACCGTCATTCTTTCGACGCATAACCTCGCAGAGGTGCAGGTGACCTGTGGTCGTGTGCTCATCATAGCCAAGGGACGACTGGTTGCAGACGATACGCCGGATACGCTCCAAGCGCGTGCAGGTCAGGTGCTCCTCGAGTTGGAGGTGCTTAGCGAAGGAACGAGTGTAGCCGCGCTCAAGTCGTTGCTCGACGCGCTCCCAGGTATCCGACAGGTTCAGGTCAGCGCCGACCCTGAAGCGGGCCTTTTAAGGGCAGTTCTGACGCCGGCCGCGGGGCGCGATGGCGCGGACCATGCGGCCCGCGCTGCGGTGTTTCGTGCGGTGTCTGCTGCGGGTGTTACGCTGGTGGGGCTGCGTCAGCTCCAAGGGAGCCTCGAACAAGTATTCCGCGAGCTCACGCTTTCGGGGCCGCAAGGCGACAGCGCACATCACACGCATGCGCTAACCGATCCGGGTAACGCGCAAGCTCTGGACAGCGTACACGCCGAAACAGCCCTTTCCGACACGACGCCATCTGATGCGACATCCGCCGATGCGGCGTCCTCCGGCGTAGGCGCAGGTCCTGCGGCGTCGGAGCCCGCACAAAAGGTTTCGAGCGCGCCCGTCGATGATCCTCAGAACCGATAGGAATCAGCCATGCAGCACACGCTTACCATCGCTCGGCGGCAGTTCCGAGCTTACTTTGACGGCCCGGTGGCCTACATCGTTGTCTGTACGGCGCTGCTCATTCTCGGCGCCTTTTTCTGGAACACCTTTTTCCTCTTCGGGCGTGCAACTGCCCGGGAAATGTTCAATTTCTTGCCGATTATTATGATTCTCGGCGCGCCAGCCATGACCATGAACTTGCTGGCAGAAGAAAAGCGCACCGGCACCATTGAGCTGCTTGCCACGATGCCTATTCGCGACAGCGCGATCATCATCGGCAAGTTCCTCGGCGTTCTGGGCTTGTATGCCGTGATGCTAGCGTTGACCTTGACCTATCCATACAGTGTTGCCCGCCTTGGCGACCTAGACTGGGGTCCTGTAATAACAGGATATCTAGGTCTCCTGCTTCAGGGTGGGGCGATGCTTGCCTTGGGCCTTTTGGCCTCGAGTTGGACGCAGAATCAGATAGTCGCCTACTTTGTCGGCGCGTCGCTTTGTTTTGGTTTTTGGATCATCGACCGCTTCATAGTGTTCATGCCGGCGGGGGTCGCTTCGGTCTTTGAGTGGCTGTCCTTTGACTACCATTTTCAAAGTATGGCGCGCGGCGTCATCGATACCCGCGATGTAGTTTACTTTTTATCTGTGATCGGGCTGGCCCTCGGATTGGCTTTTCGGTCCCTTGAATCCCGGCGTTGGAGTTAAACAGTTCATGGCGACACAACCCGCTCGCAATGCTGCCCGCGAATCGCTGCTTTGGCTGGCGATAGTGGCGGCTATTTTGGTGGCGCTAAACGCCCTCGGCGTGCTCGTCTCCGGCCGTATCGACTTGACGGAGCGCAAGCTCTTTTCGTTGTCGGAAGGCTCGAAGCGCGTGGCAGACCGGCTGACAGACCGCATGGAGGTCACCGCGTATTTTACCGCTGACCTGCCGCCGCCCTTCAACGCAACCGAGCGTTATGTGCGTGATATTCTAACAGAATACGAGAAGGTGTCCGCGGACAGAATTCGGGTCGCCTTCATTGACCCGGCGACCGATGCCGAGCGGGAGCAAGCCGATGCCGACGGCGTTCAGAAAGTCGCCCACCAGGTTGTCGAAAACGACAGCGTTAGTGTGCGAGAGGGCTACCGGGGCCTAGTCATCAAGTACCTCGGCGATAAAAAGACCATACCGGTCATTGAGGATACCTCTGGGCTTGAGTACCGCATTACCCAGGCAATGAAGCAGCTAGTGGGCGACGCGCGCAAGGTGGCCATTTTAAAAGGCGCTGGCGGCCCGAGTCTCACGGAAGGGCTGAGCAAGCTCTCGAAGCTTCAGCCAACCTACTCCTTTGAAGAGGTCGATGGTCATGCCGGTATCGACGATAAATTCGCAGCGTTGATGATTATCGGCGCGGAAAAGTCAATCCCTGAGCATACACTTCGCAATATCGATGCCTTCCTCATGAAGGGCAAATCTGTCGGCATCTTTGGCGGTACGGTTGCAACCTCCTTCGAGGGACAGGAACCTTCCGCTAAAATCGTTGAGACAGGCATCAACAAGCTTCTGAAGCCCTATGATATCAAAATAGAAGACCAGCTTGTGCTCGACTGGCAGTGCGGCCGCGCACCGATGCTAGGACCCTTGGGTATAACGGTCGCCGTGCCCTATCCACCCATTCCTACCGCCAGCATTGAGCAGAGCCAGCAGGAGCACCCGGCGCTTTACAAGCTTTCGACCGCGTCGTTGCCCTTCACCGCACCGCTTCGAGTTGGTACCAAGTTCGGCGAGAGCGGTGACACTTCTTTACGCATTCTAGCCTCGTCGTCAGCTAACTCCTGGGCGCTGAACGAGGCGCCTTTCAGTCTGCGTATTAGACGGCCCGACGAGTGGCAGCAGACGCGGTTGGGCGGACCCTTCGCGTTGATGGTGGCGGTCGAAGGCAAATTGCCATCGTCGTTCGCTGCGCCTGTGAGTGGCGCGGTGGATGACGGTTCATCGGCGGAAGAAGCGGCGTTGGTTGAATCGGCCGCGGGCGCTCGGCTCCTAGTGGTAGGTTCATCGACTTTCCTGCGAGACGAGCTGCTACCGGAGGCCAATCAGCGTCAGTCGCGCGAAATGTCCGGCGCGACAGCCCTGGCGATGAATGTCATCGATTGGCTCGCGCAAGATGCGGACCTGATCGCCATCCGCGCAAAATCCGTCGAAGACCCAGCTCTCGCCGTGCCCGCTAGCGTTAAGCAGGCGGAAGAAGCGGCGGTAGCTGCGGCGGAGATGGGCGATCAGGTGCAGGCGGAAGGCGAAATGGCCAAGCGCCAGGAAGCGTTATCGTCCTGGGAAACGCGTAAAGCGACCTACCGCTGGTTCAATATGTTGGGCCTGCCGCTGATGTTCGGGCTCTACGGGCTCTTGCGTTTGCGGCGCCGGCGCGCGCGGGCGAAGGAACTCGCGCGACCCATCGGTGGCTGACGGGTAGCAACTTAGATTGAAGGGCTTCGCGCGCCGTCCTCGCTGACGTCGCCATGAGCACAGGACATGGATGGCACCCGAGCCGGTATTCCCGCTATAGGAGTGCGTGCGGGGTGCGAGGCGACGAGGGTGTCGAAGAAGAGAGAATAAGCATGAAGTGGAAGCAGTACCGAATTCCCCTGGGGCTGGGCCTTCTCGCGGTTCTCGTGGCGACATGGTTCGCGCTTGGGCAAAGGCAAAAGAGCTCATCTCGGGCTGTGATTGACGAGCGGCGTAGTGAGTTGCCGCCTATCGATGTGGCGAAACTCACGGAAGTATCTATTGCAAGGCCGGGGGAAACGACCATTACGGTGGTGAAGACCGGCGACTATTGGTTGATGACCGAACCCCTTGCGAGCGAGGTCGACCGCGGCACCGTTGACAACGCCCTCGAGCGCCTCGGTTCTCTGGAAATCTCGGGCATCGCCGCCACGCAGCCGACCAGCCACGACGCTCTCGAGGTTTCCGCCGAGCGCGGCATTTCCGTCATCGCGAAAACGGATGCAGAGACCGTCGCGCACCTATACATCGGTAGCTACAAGGCAGGCGCAACCATGCTGCGACGTAAAGGGGAAGATACCGTCTTGGCGGCGAAAGGATCGATTGCCTACGCCTTCGACAAGGATGTCTCGGACTTTCGTAACAAGCAGGTGACCGATATCGATACGGCCCAAGTCGTTAAGGCTCGCTTTGTAAGCGATACAGGCGTCTACACTTTCCACAACGTGGCGGAGAAGACGTGGGAGCGTGACGCAAAGGAAAAGAGGATAGCCAAGCTATCGTCGCTCAATGTACGGCTATTTGTGCAGAATATGGCGCGTATGCGCGCATCTGGTTTCGCAGCCGCAGACATAGATCGAGAGGCGGCGGGCATTTCTGATGCGTCCCCAACGGTCACACTAAGCTACGTGCCCAAGTTGTCCGACGCCGCAGTTGAAGGCGAAGCATCGACGGAAGACGAGGTTGCCGAAGACGATGACGCGGCGACTGCGAAGGACGAACCGGAGAAACCGCGGTTCGATCCCGACCAGATTGTAGAGCTCGTGCTCAGACTCGGAAACGAAACCGCGCCGGATAGCGGCAATTTTTATGTCGTTCGAGAAGGTGACCCCGTTATCTATACTTTGGCAGCCTACACGGCGGAACGCTTTCGCCCCACGCCAGATAAGCTTGTCGAGCAAGAGTTAACGGCGCCTAAAGTCCCAGAAAATGCAGCAGCCCCTGTCGATACCTCGGACCTAGACCCGGCGGTCATTGAACAGATTCGGCGGCAGATGGCGGGCAGCGGCGGCATGGGGTCGCCGCACTGAGCCGGGGTCAGAGATCAACTGGAGCGGAAGATCTCGCTCCAGCTACTCGCCTGCGTGGATGGGCGCGGAGAGCCGTCGGAACCCCTCAAAAGCTGTAGCTGTTTCGTTCGCTCTGGGGCCATCTGCGCATTCGCGTCCAAGTGGTCAAGCAACAGCCTGCAATATGGGGCAAGCCGGCGCACTGGCACGGCGCTTGCGCTCTTACTCAGAGTCGGGGCGAGGTGCGAGGTGTTCTGTTGATAATATTTGCTAATTCGCCTCGATTGCTGGCGCTTTTAGTGTGCGGCGTAGCCTGCTCGGAACCCATATCGCTCCGAAATGCACCCTTGGTGGAAGGCGGGAGCGCCAGCGCAACGCATGTGCCGCTACCAGACGGAGATGCGCTTGGTATTGAGCCATCATTGCGGGACCCCGGTCTCGATGAGCAGATTTGGCACTCGGATTGCGGCGGGAACGGTGCCTCGTCGAGTGCGCGCTTCGTGCTTCCTGTCTCCGCGCAACCGCCCATCTACGTGCTGGCCATCGACGCCGCCGTGGTAGCCGTTCCGGCAGTGCAGACGCTGGAGCGGGTTGAGCTCGTGCTTGACTTGCCCCAGGCGGCAGTCGTGTGGCTCGTCTCCGCAACCGAGACGCACTGGGAGCTCGCACTGCGCCCCGGTAGCGTGCTGCCAGTCTTTGAGGTGCTCTCGCCAAGCGTGGGGACTGAGGTGCGGCTGGTCGGGGCGGAACCTGCGTTGGCGGAGACTCGGCCTCCACGTCTGCGCTACCATCTCTGGCAGCATTTTGTCGAGGGTTACCCGTTTGTTGTAACCCCTTTCGGGCTGTGGCGGGCCGACGCTGAGCTTTGCGCGCACGCTACGTTTTTTGACCGCTTCGACGTCTTGCCGGAGGCGTTGCAGGCCGGGGCGCGCCGTCTTGATGACCTGCGCGCTGCTCGCAACGAGAGCGAGCGTGCCGCAGCGGTCATCGACCGCTGCGGCTTAGCTGGCCTTCGCGAACTTATCGAGGGCTTCCATTCCGCCTCAATCGCGGCGTTGGACACCTGCCTATCCCCGGTTCGCGGCACGCTTGCCCCCTGAGATGGCGCGTCAGGTGAGGGGGTTCTCGTGATTTTGTTCAAAGGCCCTAAGGGCGGGAAGGATCGATGAGATGGCGCGCGCCCTGGTCGATAAGGTTCTGGGCAACGCTTGCGCCGAGTCGCGCGGCAGCTTCAAGGGCGTGCGCGCGGGAGCGGTTGTCTAAGAAGTGCTCGCTGCCAGCGCGCAGCATTTTGCCCGAATGAATATCACCGACCATCGCTTCGAGGCCGAGGCGTGCCCCGCTCTCGTCGAGGCTGGCGAGCGCACCAATGGTGGCATGACAGTGACCGTCGAGGCGCTTTAAGAGGGTGCGCTCGGCCTCGATGACGATGCGTGAGCGCGTATCTTCGAGGTGGCGTAAGAGTTCGCCGAGGGTTTCGTTGTCTTCACGGATTTCAAGCGCAAGCGCTCCCTGGCCGACCGCCGGAAGACATTGGTCAGCCGCCAGCGCGACATGGGGAACCTTGGCTAACCCGAGACGCCGAAGGCCTGCGGCGGCAAGGATAATGCCATCGAACTCACCGGCGTTAAGCTTGCCTAAGCGCGTATCGACGTTTCCGCGGAGCTGGCGGTAGTCAAGGTCGGGCCGGAGAGCGCGCAGTTGGCAGATGCGGCGGTTTGAGGTGGTGCCGATGCGTGCTCCGGCCTCTAGGTCATCAAGGCCGCAGCCGTCGCGGGTGCACAGCCAGTCAAGCGGCTCTTCACGCAGTGGGATGCACGCAATTACGAGACCTGCGGGCAAATCTTCGTCACCCGGCACGTCCTTCAGACTATGAACGGCTAACTCGGCTTCACCCCGGAGCAAGTAGGCCTCGACTTCGCGTACGAAAAGTCCCTTTCCTCCAATTTCCGCGAGCGGCCGGTCGAGTACTTTGTCACCCTGCGTTACGACCTGGCACTCCTCGATCTCAAGGCCGGGCTCCAGCGCTTTTAGGGCAGCGGCCATCGCACGGGTTTGGGTCAGCGCAAGCTGGGAGCGGCGGGTAGCAATGCGAATCTTCACGAGCTTTCTCCTTGGGTGGGCGAGCCTTGAACAACCGTGCCAGGTGTACCCGGCCGCTGCGGTGAGGGGCCAAGCTCCAAGCTACTTTCGTTGCTGGGTGCTGTGACACGTGGGCGCGTATTCGGTTCCTGTTGGGCTTGTCGATCTTGCCGACCTGTGCGTGTGGGGGGCAAACTGACTTCCCGCTTCGGTCGCATCGACTCAGACGCGCGGTCGAGTTCGAAGAGCGCCTGTACGGCTTCGAGGAGTGCGGTGCCCTGGCCCTCTGCCGCTTGGCTTTTGAGCGCCGTGAGCGGTGCGTGTAGAACCTTGTTGGTCATGGCGTCACACATTTTATCGAGGGCTTTGCGATCAGCTTCGCTTAGATCGCCGAGCCGCGGTAGGGTGCGTTCCAGCTCGGCGCGAAGCGAGCCCTGCACCGCCTGGCGCAGGGCCACGATGGTGGGCGTAAGGGCCAGCGATTCGAGCCAGCGCATAAAGCGGCTCACCTCTTCTTGGACAATGCGTTCGGCCGCGTCCGCCTCGCGCTGCCGCGCATCGAGATTGGCTTTGGCGACGACATCTAGGTCGTCTACGTCATAGAGGAACACATTGCCCAAGCCTCCAACCCGTGGGTCCACATTGCGTGGCACGGCGATGTCGATGATGAAAAGCGGCCGCCGCCGTCGGGCTTTCGTGACCTGCTTCATCATCTCCTGGGTGATGACAAAATAGGGGCTGCCCGTGGAGCAGATCACGACATCGGCGTCAATGAGCGCATCGCCAAGGTCTTCAAAGGGTCGGAGCGTACCGCCGCAGGCTTTCGCCAAGTGTTCGGCGCGTTCAAGCGAGCGATTCACCACGGTGAGCCGCGCGCCCATGCGGGCTAGCTTGCGTGCTGCCGCCTCACCCATCTTGCCGGCGCCGAGAAGCATCACGCGTTTGCCGTCGAGCTGCCCGAATATCTTGCGGGCTAGCTCGCACGCGATGCTAGAAATCGATACAGCGCCCGCCGCGATGGCGGTCTCCCGCCGGACGCGCTTGGCCACGGCGAAGGCTTGGCTCATGCAGCGTTCGAGGGTGGAACCGAGCGTGGCAGCGGACTCGGCAGCCAAGTACGCCTGTTTGAGCTGGCCGAGGATCTGCGGTTCACCGACCACCATCGAATCAAGGCTTGCAGCGACACGAAACGTGTGGTGCACGGCGGCGATGTGGCGTTTTAGGTAGAAGTGAGATGAGCGTTTGAAGTGCTCAGCATTTCCCGGAACTGCGCCGGGGGCGCGCTCGGTCATGAAGGCGTGGATCGCAGCGAGGCCCAGATCCTCGCTGGGTGCTTGGCCATAGATTTCGACGCGATTGCAGGTGGAGACAAGCGCGACCTCACTCAAGCCACGCAATCTCAAGCGGGCAAGCGCATCATGCATCTCGGCTTCGGGCACGGCGAGTGCCTCGCGTACCTCAACGGGCGCGGTCCGGAACGAGAGTCCAGCCACCACGAGCTTCCCGTTCAAAGCCCACTCCCTGCCGCGTTGGCAGACGAGCCTAGTGCGTAGCCGAAGAGCACTGCAACCGAGAGCCCGAAGCCCACCAGGATGCCGATCGCCGCGCGACCACCCGACCAGCCCGCAGCTACGCGTAGCGCGATCACAGCGCCGAAGACAAGCCAAGACGCGAAGGCAAACCCTTGGCTGGCCGTAAGCTCCCAGAACATTTGTGGACGCTGCAAAATCCAGAAGCTACCGATAGCGATACCCGCCATGAGCAGAGGAAAGCCGAGCAGCGACAGACGGAAGCCGAGCCGGTCCAGGGTATCGAGTGCGGGTAATCGGGCAAACACGCCGCCAAGTCGCTTGGTGCGCAGGAGGTGTTCTTGCAACAGATAGCCCGCTGCGGTGACCGCAGCGAAAGCGAATGCCACAATACCAAGAATGCTGAGCGCGATATGAATAGGCAATAATACGGGCTGCACCTCGGTAATGCGGCTGGTACCGTCCTGTCGCAGTCCGGCCCCGAGGAAAAGTAGAAGCGAAATCGGCGCCACGAAAGCACCGAGGACGGTGACCCTGTAGCGGATGGCCGCGAGTAGGTAGCCGACGGCGACCAACATGGAAATGGAGGTCAGCGTATGCTGCACACGGTCCGGCTGGCGGCCATCGAGCACCAAAAACGCATCGCTTATGAGGAACCCAAACTGCAGCAAAAGCACGACACCAAGCAGGCCTTTGGCCATTCTACCGATACGCACGCCGCCACGAGCGAGATAGAGCACAAATAGCCCGGAAACTGCAGCGTAGAGCAGTACGATGCCGACAAAGAGCCAGTTGGTAGTGCTTAGTCCCATACTTTGTCTAACAAGGCTTTCAAGTGCTGGAATACCTAGTGCGAGCTGTGATTTCCCTTCCAGCGGGGACGGTCGCTCTCGGAGTCAGCCTAAGCCGTTCGTTTCGGCAGAGCGAGCAGGCCTTCCTGTACTTCATAGGCGTGCTCTCCTAGGACGACTGAGCCTGAAGAATAGTCTCCGCCAAGTAGTGCGACCTCTTCCAGCGTTTTCACGCGTCCGGATAGGTTGTGTGCGTCGCCCCCTCCGCTCACTTCAGCGCCGAAGCGCAGTGCTGTTTCCGTGCGACAGTCAAGAACGGCGTTCGAAGTGATGAGTGTCAGGTGCGATCCCGATAGGTCAGCCTGCCCATGTTCAAGTAGGCGTTCTAGAGTCTCTGGGTCAATGAACAGAGCTGTCGGCTGCGTCGCCTCGTGCATCGTCTCAAGTTAACAGAAGCGCTCCGCCTAGCCTAGTTCGAGCGCGAACGTTGCCCGCGAGCGCGCTAGAGCGTTTGACGACGTTACCTAAGTGCATGCGCAGAGAAGCGACGCATCCGTCCCATTCAGGTGCAAGCCTAGCGCGATGATGGTAGGGTTACGGCCTATGCTACCTGAGCGGATCTTGCGCCCCAGCCCGCACGGGCCGACTACCAAGCGGTCTCTTGAAGGCTTGACCCTCATTGAGATCATGATCGTGGTCTTCATTGTAGCCATGCTGGGTACGGCGGTGGGCGTAGCGGTGTTGCCACAGCTCGAGAAGGCGCGCATCGAGGGGACCAGGGCGGACGCTCAGACGATCCGAGCAAACGTCGAACTCTGGAAAGCGGGTCATCCAGGCAAGAAGTGCCCGACCGTGCAGGATCTGATCGATGACGGGATCCAGGCCAAAGGCAAACGGACCACCGACGCCTGGGATACGGAGTTCGAGATTGAGTGTGAGGGCAACGATGTCTACGTGGTGTCCGCTGGACCGGACGGTGAGTTTGGCACCGACGACGATATCGAATGACCTGCACGTCCGAACATGTGTCGGTCAACTAGCTGCGTGTTCGGTTGAGGGACTGAAACACGGGCGCCCCCAGACGACGGCCGCAGCGAACGTAGGCACGAGCCGGACGCCCGGTGCGGACGTACGCTGGCTCAATGCCTCAACCAGAGTTACAGCTTTGCGTCGCAGGCGCGGCTTCACGCTTATAGAAGTTATCCTCGTGATCTTGCTCATTGCACTGGCGAGCGGTGGCGTCGGATTATCAATTGGGGCGGTATTCTCGTCTCAGTTGCGGGAAGGCGCGACGCGACTCATGGCTGCCTCTCGCTTTGCGTACCACCGTGCTTCGACACACGGCACCACGGTCCGGATCGCCTTTAACCTCGACAAGAACACCTTCGCTTTAGAGGAAAGCGAAGGCTCGATTCCGGTCCCGTACGTCAATGAGCGTGAGCAGGCCGATAAAGACCGCTGGCGCGACGCGCAAGATCGCATCGATCAGGGCTTTCGAACGGAAGAGCCGGCCGCCTATTTTTTTGCGCTCGAGGACCCGAACGGCAATGAGCTCAAGCGCTTCGGTGAACAGCCCATCGGTAAACGGGTAGAGCTCGAAGGGGTGCTAACCCCAGAGGGCGGCACGACCTCAGCCCGCACACGTGGCATGGCCTATGTGTACTACTTGCCTGGAGGCTATGCCCAGGGCGGTGTGGTGCAGATCAGCGACGGTGGGAAGCAACGTTTGACCATTAGCTTCGCGCCTCTTACGGCGCGTAGTACGCTTTTTGACGGTTTTGTGACGCCCGACTGGCTTGAGAACCCGGACGAATCGGAGGTGCGCGATCCCCAGAGCTAAATCAAACTTTCGTCTTCTTGCGAACCGAAGCGCCACCGCAGGTGTAAGGTTATTCAACCGCCGCAGTGCGCAGCAGTTGACGCGGAGCGGCATGACGCTGATCGAAGTTCTGGTCGCACTCGTGATGCTTGCTATCGGGCTGACCGCGCTTTTTGCCAGCGAAGTAAGCGCAGTTAAGGTCTCGCAGCGGGCGTGGAAACTCAACGTCGCAACTCTCCTTGCTCGCTGTAAGATGGGTGAGGTCGAGGAAGAGATGCTGCGAGAGGGCTACCCCGAAATTGAAGCTAAAGGGAGCGATAAATGCTGTGAAAATACGCCCTTTGAGGGCTTTCGCTGCACTTGGCGTGTTGAGCGCATCGTCATCCCAGACCTAAGTCAGGCGATGATTGAAGAGGACCGAGACCAGCAGGATGTGTTCGGCGGCTTGCTCGGCAACACGCCCGGCGGGCCTGGGGGTCTAGACGCTTTGGGCCTAGGCGCCGGTCTTGGTGCGGGTTCTGAGGGTGCGGGGCAGGGCACGTCCGACGAGGATGAGGACGAGGATGGTACTCTTGCCCAAACCGCCATGGGAGGATCGCTCGGAGGCGACATGATCGGAAGCATGGCGATGAGCTACGCCTTTCCCATTTTTAAGCCCATTATCGAGCAGCGCGTGCGCCGTGCGACCATCAAGGTGCTTTGGGAGGAAGGATCTGCAACGCAGGATTTTGAGGTCACACAGTTCATGGTGAGTCCAGTCGCCATTGGTGGTATCGGCATGGGTGCAGGAAGTGACACCTTTGGCGGCCAGGGTGGAGGCGGTTCGGGCAGCCGGCGGGGAGCGCGTTGAAGCACGGCGCCCATACAGGGAGGTGTTCTCTTTCGGGTTGGCGCGTGGCCCGAGCGCAACACCGTGCGTCTCGCGACGGATTTACCCTGATCGAGGTGCTCGTAGCGATGCTGATCCTGTCGATGCTCGCAACGCTCGTCTACGGTGGTTTTTCTCAAGCTGCGCGCAACCGCGAACGCCTAGATCAACAGAATGCCTTCTATCAAGAGACGAGCCTGGTATTAGAGCGGATGGCCCGGGAGATGTCGATGGCCTACGTATCTACCCACATCTCGCCCTCGCTCGTTTTGCGGCAGATGGTCTCGGGTTTTGTCGGCAAGGACAGGGCGCGCCGTCATCGGGTCGACTTCACCGCGTTTGCGCATCGCCGTCTAGACCAACAGGCCAAGGAAAGCGACCAGTCGGAAATCGGGTATTTTGTCGCGTCGGACCCGGAGAATACGCGTGGCATGGTCTTGGCGCGCCGAGAGCAGGTGCCCATCGATGATGATCCTACGCAAGGGGGCCGCGCCGTCGTGCTCTTGCGCGGCGTCGAGAGTCTTGAGTTTGCCTACCTCGACCCGCTTAATCTCGAGTGGGTGAATCGTTGGGATACGCTCCAAATCAACGAGCAGCCCAACAGGCTCCCGCTTCAGGCGAAGATTATCCTTAAGATCCGTCCGCCCTTTGATCCGAAGCAAACGCTGACCTTCGCAACCCGGACGAACTTCGGCCTACGCTGGGGACTCAACCATGCCAACTACACCCCGTAGAGCTACGCCAGCAACCGCGCGCGGCCAGCGACCGGCGCGTCCGCCCGTGAAGCAGCGTGAGGGCATTGCGATCGTCATGGCGCTAACGGCCATCGCCATTCTCGCGCTGATCGTATCGGAGATGCATCTGAGCACGAGCTCCTCCTTTCGCATTGCGTTCGCGCAGCGCGACCGGTTCCAGGCTGAGCAGTTGGCGCGCTCCTCACTGAATCTGACGCGCCTCCTTGTCTCCATTGAGCCCGAAATCCGCCAAATGGTGACGCCGATCTATCAAGCTGTGGCGCGTCGCGCGCCGCCGCAACTGCCTATATGGAACTTTGCGAACAGCTTGCTATCTCCGTTCTGCGACTACGAGGGGAACTTGGATTCGCTAAAGACTGCGGGCGTCGCGACCTCCCAGGTCGAGGGACTGGGAAAAACCGGCGGCACGTGCCAGATCCTCGCAGCTTCAGAGAACGCTAAACTCAATGTCAACCTGCAGATCGGTGTCGCGCCTGAAATCGCCAAGCGTAATATCGCCCAGCAACTGTTCACCATGATGGGCGGCGAGATCTCCCCCAATCCCTACGATAGGCTTTTCGAGCGCCGTGACCGCTTTGGAAATACCAATACGCGGATGGACATCATCTCGGCGCTTATCGACTGGTGGGACGTGGATCAACAATCAACTGTATTCGATCCGCGCACACGCACGGTGAGTCAAGCGGGCAGCGAAGACGACGTTTACCAACGCGCGGGATTGGGCTACCGGATCAAGAATGCCCCTTATGATTCGATCGAAGAGTTGCGTCTCATACGCGGCATTGACGATGACTTTTGGGTCAACTTTGTTACCAACGACGATAGCGATCCATCGGCGAGAAAGCTCACGATTTACGGCCTTGGAAATATCAATCCTAACGAGGCACCGCCGGAAGTGCTGCTTTCTCGGGTGTGCTCGCTCGCGGCCGAAACCACTCTGTGCGCTGACCCGCTTGAACGACTTAAGTTCGTGCAGATAGTCTCGACAGCGCGCCTGATGTTGCCGCTGCCTTTCTTTTCAAAAGGCGAGGATTTTGTCAACTTTATCCAAGGCAGAGGCGGGCAGGCTGATCTTTACCCAATTCTGCAGAGCTTTCTTGGGGAAAGTAGCCCGATGCTTTTTCTGCCTGTGACCCTTGAAGGAGAGGTGTCTAAGCTACTTATCAGTAGCTTCAGTCCTGAGACCCAAATCGTATCAATAGATGCCATGGGTTATGTGGGGCAATCCAAGGTTCGACTTCGCACGGTCGTAAACTTTCACAGTCGATGGACGCCCCCGCCGCCCAATGCCGGCCGAGTCTCGCCGCTTGGCGTGTTGCACTACTATCGCATCGACTAGCCCATCCGCAGAGGTGCCGTTGGGGCGTAGGGATCGTTAGGCCAGTAGGTGTCGAATTAGGCATCCACTAGCTCTGACGCGTCGAGCAACTAAATTAGGCCGGGCCGCCGGCTAGGCACTCCGGAGAGAGACCGTCGGGGGCGGCAGGATTCCGCCGGGGGGCGTGTGGGGTGCTGCGGGGTCCGAGGATGGGCTTGCGCACCCTCCGAGGTCTCCGGTCGTCTCCTTTCTGAAGGGCCTTGCCTGCATGCACGCCAGGCACGTGACCCGCAGGCAGCGTGCCCGCAGAGTTTGGGGGATGCCGCGGAGAGAAAACCCGGGGCAAAACGCAGCGCAGGGCCCAGCTCTGAGAGGGCCGCCCCGTGTGCAGCTTTGGGTCACCGATACAGACTTGCCTATGCCGCCGCCGGCGCGTCCGTGGTATGGCCTCACCTATGGAAGCGAGTTGCGTAATCGTGGGTGCGGGTCGAGGCATCGGCCTTGAGCTCGCGAAGTTGCTGAGCCAGACTCACGCAGTCACCGCGACCTCGCGTCGTCCGTCGCCAGCACTGACGGCGCTCGATGTAAGCCACGTCACCGGTGTGGATATCTGCGACCGTGCCTCCTTAGGCGCGGTGGCAGCTCGCTTCGATAGTGCGAGCCTGGACTTGCTTATCGTAGTCGCGGGTGTCCTTCACCGGGACACGTTAGGCAGCATCGACGATAGTCAGATTCAGGTACAGTTGGACGTGAATGCACTCGGGCCAGTGCGAGTCGTCGACGTCTTCAGTGACCGCCTACGCGATGGAGCCAAGGTCGTGGTGCTCACGAGCCGCATGGGCTCAATGGCGGATAACAGCTCGGGTGGCTACTACGGCTACCGCATGTCTAAGGCCGCCCTCAATGCTGCCGCTGTGTCACTCGCCCATGACCTGAGCCACCGCAAGATCGCGGTGGGCATCTTGCACCCGGGTTACGTCCAAACCGATATGACCGGTGGTAACGGTGATCTAAGTCCCGCTGCGTCTGCCCAGCTGCTGGTTGCGCGCATTTCTGAGCTTTCGCTCGTCCAAAGCGGGAAGTTCTTCCACGCTAACGGTGAAGGCCTTCCCTGGTAGGGAACGCGCTAGGGCGCTTGCAGGGCGGGCCCGCTACTTCAGTGTGTGCCAGCCAATTAAGGCAAGGGCTGCGAGGGTGACCAGCGTAAGCGTCGTTAGGGCGGCGACCACGATCGGCTTAGGGCCCTCGCTGCGCGCCTCAGCCAGTGAAATCTCGGGCCCGGCACCGTCCTCTGTGCGCTTAGAGGTGCTGAGATCTACGGGGGCGCTCGATGCCTCAGACTCCAGGTGATCCGCTATGCCGCTTAGCGCGGTTGGGTTGGTGCCGGGTTGTGTTTCCCACAAGCTGCCTAGGCCGAGTTCGCCTGTTATGAGCGGTTCGGATCCAGGTGCTGCCTGGAGGTCGACGGGGCTTGAGCCATCGGAAAATTCCCGCCCCGCCTCACGGCCAATGGATACGAAACCCGTGAGCTCTTCCTGAATAAGGGTCGCGATCTGCGAGTTCTCTGCGGCGTGACTTTTGGGCACGCGCTTCGGGATGTGGGTGCGGACCAGGTTTGCCAAATCATACGAAGTGACCTTCAGGCGATGGTCGAAGAGAAAATCAGCGAGTGCGTCGCCAAACTCACGGCAGGTTTGAAAGCGATTCTCCGGGCGTTTCTCGAGAGACTTGAGGATAATGCGCTCGATGTCGTGATGGAGGCCTTCGTGTCTTGCCAGCGTGAGCGGTGGGATTTTCGCCTCGGCGACTAGCTTGACGGTTTGGTAGTCCGTGTCTCCACGGAAAAGCCGGCGCCCTTCGAGAAGCTCCCAGAGCACGACGCCCAGCGCAAAGATGTCGGCGCGAGCATCGACATCGGCACCATTCGCGGCTTCAGGCGACAGGTAGCCGAACTTCCCCTTTACCACTCCAGGGTCGGTGCTTTCGAGCTGCGTCGTGGCCTTAGCAAGGCCGAAATCCATCACCTTCACCTCGCCGCGACGCGAGAGCATGATGTTGGGGGGTGAGACGTCACGATGCACGATTCGCAGCGGCTGGCCATGCTCATCCAGAAGATCGTGGGCGTAAGACAATCCGCGCGCCGCCTCCATCGTGATGAAAATCGCCTCCTTTCCTGGGAAGGTACGCCGCTTGCCCTGCACACTTTCGGCGACGGACTTCAAATTCGCCCCGTCGATGTATTCCATTACGATGAAGTAGGAGTTGTCCGCGGAGCCTACATCAAAGACGGTAACCACGTTTGCATGGTTGAGGCGGGCACCCAGGCGTGCCTCGTCAAGAAACATGTTAACGAAATCTTTATTTTGCGTCAGGTGAGGTAATACGCGCTTTATCGCAACGGGTTTGCGAAAACCCTCAACGCTTACCGCCTCGCCGATGAAGACTTCAGCCATGCCGCCCGCTTCGATGCGCTCGACGACACGGTATTTCTGTTCAGCCATAATCTCGCTCGACGAAGTTGAGAGGGGCTACGCCTAGGTAGGGTGCTCCCTTACCGAGCAATACGTTCGGTTTCCGGCGCTGCTTCACAAGGTTCACGCCTCACCATGGTCAATGTTTCGCGCCGTTAGGTCAAGTCATTGACGGCGCACCCTGGCGCAGCGACCTGCAATGACCTGCTTGTTTGGGGCACTCTGCTACACTAAGCGACCGTGCCTAAGTCTCGCGCCACTCGCATCGCTCCCTCGATACTCGCAGCAGATTTCGCAAATCTGGGTCACGCGGTGCGCGATGTGAGTGCAGCTGGAGCGGATCTGATTCATGTCGACGTGATGGATGGACACTTCGTGCCACCCATCACGATTGGCCCAGCTGTGGTCAAGGCCGTTCGCCCCTTCAGTACGCAGCCTTTCGACGTGCATTTAATGGTGACGCGGCCGGACGATCACCTCGATGCTTTCGTTGAAGCTGGTGCCGATATTGTGACGGTGCATGCCGAGGTGTGTCCGCACCTCGAGCGAACATTGAGGCGAATTCGGAGTCTCGGCGCGCAAGCGGGTGTATCGCTTAACCCACATACGCCTGAAGATGTGCTGCGATACGTACTTGATGCGGTCGATCTCGTGCTCATCATGAGCGTCAATCCAGGGTTTGGTGGCCAGAAGTTTATACCCAGTGCGTTGCCGAAAATCCGCGCGATTCGGGAACTGCTCGATAAGGCGGGTCGCGAAGATGTTGCCGTGGAGGTGGACGGTGGCGTAAACCTACAAACAGCGCCAGAGATCATTGCGGCTGGAGCGGATATACTTGTCGCGGGGACTGCTGTGTTCGGGCAGGCAGACTGGCGCGCCGCCGTGAGCGGCTTGCGCGCCTAGCCGCCCACAAGGATTCATGGTGACTGAGGAAGAAGCAGCGTTAACAACCGTCTTTGATGACGATAAGGCGACGAAACGACGTCTAAGGCGCTCGCGACTTGTCGTAATCGACGGACCGGACGCGGGCACCGAGCTTCAGATCGAGCGGGAGCGCGTGACGGTCGGTCGCAGTGTTATTTGTGATCTGACACTGACGGATAAAGCTGTGAGCGGCACACACTGTGAAGTCGTCGCCTCTGAACGTGGCTTTATCATCAGAGATCTCGATTCGACGAATGGCACCTTTTGCGGTGACTTGCGCGTGGGCGAGGCGTGGATGACTGCCGGGACCACCCTGCGCGCAGGCCAAACCCACCTGCGTTTTGAGCCGGCGCAGGGAACGGTCGAGATCGACATCTCATCGCGTGAACGCTTTTGCGGGCTGGTGGGTAAAAGCCTGCGCATGCGTGAAATCTTCGCCATTCTGGAGAAAGTCGGCCCTACCGACCTCACGGTTTTAGTCCGCGGTGAGACGGGTACAGGCAAAGAGCTTGTCGCCCAGGCCGTCCACCAAGCATCGGGACGCGCAAGCGGTCCTTTCGTGGTTCAGGATTGCGGCGCTATCCCCAAGGACCTCATCGAGAGCACGCTCTTTGGACATGAAAAAGGATCGTTCACCGGTGCAACGGAGCGGCACCGCGGCTCCTTCGAGGCGGCTACCGGCGGTACGATATTCCTCGATGAGATTGGCGAGCTAGATATTTCGCTTCAGCCCAAGTTGCTACGTGTGCTTGAGAGCAAGGAGGTCAAGCGGGTTGGTTCGAATCAGGTCACTCCTGTCGATGTGCGCGTGGTCGCTGCCACCAATCGCGACCTTCGAAAAATGGTGGAGGAGGGCTCCTTCCGCGAAGATCTCTACTATCGATTGAGTGTCGTTCAGATCGACATTCCGCCTTTGAGGGAACGCCCGGAGGACATTGCACCCATCGTCGCAGATTTTTTGCGCTCGTTTGACGAACGCATGAAGCGGAGCCCTGAGCAAGCCTTTTGCATCGCACGCGATGCACTCGTCTCTCTTGAGTCACACCGCTGGCCCGGTAACGTGCGAGAGTTGCGCAATGTGATGGAACGTGCGGCTTCGCTGACCGACGCTAGTGAAATTACTTTAAAGGACTTGTCGCCTAACTTTCAACGTGCGCCCACCGCCTCGGCGGCCGGCGCTAACGCAGCGCTTTTCGTTGAAGAAAATCTGCCATTCAAGGCCGCAAAACAGCGCGTAATAGACGCGTTTGAAGCTTCTTACTTGCGCGCACTTCTAGATAAGTATGACGGTAATATTACGCGTTCCGCTAACGCTGCGGGGCTAACCCGCTACCATCTACGCGAACTCGCTAAACGCTTTGGAATACGCGGGTCCTCCGACTAAGTGCTCGGCGGCAGTACGTCGCGCTTGGCGCGCGAATCGTCTCTACCGCCTGGGCCAATATTTCTGGTGTGAGTTCGGTAATCGGCGTGGTGAGGTCGTTGGCAACTAGGCCTGAGCAGTTCCCCGCTTAAAGACTTCAACGCAACCGTGCTTACGGACGGGCCTGGAGGTGCATCTTGAGGGTTTGCGCGGCGCCTTCGCGGTCGAAGGGCACACCCTGCAGCACGGACCGTTTCGAAACCTCGGCGAAAAGCGTATTGAGATACTCAAGAAAGAGCGCGCATTCCTGCGTGACTAGCTCTAAACGACGAGCGTCATGGAGGTCAGGGTCGCGAAGATTCTCTAGTGCGTCGAGGAAGGTAGCGATGCGATCGAAATCAGAGATTAGAATGAGCTGAAGCCCGATGGCTCGAAAGTGACGCAGAAACTCTTGAATAAAGCCAAAACTTCCCCCGGGAGCCCAGGTATCGCTTGCATCGGTGCCGGCGCGTGCTTTAGCGATGAAAGCCCGCAGAACCTGTTGAAACATCCATATTTCGCGGCGCAGCCGCTCGCTGCGCGCGCGGTCCGCGCCGCGTTGTGCCGACAAGCGCGGAAGCGGCGCGCCTGGACAGATTTCTGCGGAAAGTGATTGAAGGCTATGCTCCAGCGTTCCACTCAGGCTGCGTGTGGCCTCCGCGATGCGTCCCGGTTGGGCATTGTGTCCGTGCAACTCATTCGCATTCGGGAGAATGTCATGAAAAATACGTTTGAGATCGAGGCTCAACGCATGGGCCAAGTTAGCAAAGGTAGCGCGCAGCGAAACCAGATGTGCGCCACGGTGCATGAGCCGAGAAAAGTCTCGGCTCAGCCGGCTTGAGGGATGGGCCATCAGATGAAGCTCGAAGGCGTCGGCCATGGCGTCCCCGGTTTGACGGCCTAGGAACGCTGCAAGCGCCCGCAAGTCGCTCCGAAGTGCGGCAAAAAGTGGCAGTGTGAGGCGGACATCGCTGTCGAAGCGTGACATCTCGCTGATCAGGTCGAGGTAGCGGGCATCACGTTGGAGCGTAAGGAAGGCTAACACCACCGCCGAATGCACTTCGGGCAACTGGGTACGGCAGTAGTCGATGAGATCTAATAGCGCTGGCTCGGCGATGCGGTCGTGTTCCAGACGAAACTCAAGCGCCAATGTCGGACTAAAGTAAGTCGAGCGTGCCAGTTCGCGGGCGACCAAAGAGCGCATAGCCTCGAAGAGGCGCGCAGTAACGAAACCCGATTCAAGGAGTCCGTCGGCTACTTCAATGAGATGGGTTAGGCCGTTTCGCAGAGAAAAAAGCGACGCTTCCGGGTTTTGTTGACTTAGCTGCTGCTCGAGCAGTCGCACGCGTTCTTCGTCGCTCGGCAGGACAGATTCAAGATAGCGCGAGAATGAGAATGTACGGTCCCGTCGACCCAACAGTCGCTTCGCGAGATCAATGCAGTGTTGCAGCGTATCGCGGAAAACACGTAGGTATGCACTACGGTCCTGAAGTCCGGGATCGGGGGAGGGGCCGCTTTGGTTGCGTGGGTTTGAGAAACAGGCGAGCCCTTTAAGCAGCGCCTCGAGTTCAAAGAGCGTCTCCTCGCGGGCTCGCCAGTTGAGGTTTGTCACCCACGTGCGCCACAGAAGGCGCTCGTCGGCACCAAGACCCCGAGGCGGACCCAGATGCCCAGCGTAAACATCTAAAGCGCAGGCATGGGCGCCGATCGCGGCCGGCGCGTCGCTTGGGACCGCTGCGGCCCCATGCCGTTCTGTGGTTTGGACCATGGACGAATCGCTCCCACTTCGAGTGTGCTGTGGGCTTTGGCCCTGGGTCAACCGTCCAGATCGTCGTCTGCGATTGGGCATGCGAGTCGAGGGGCAACGGCTGTGCGTGATCGAAGGTGCCATGCATGCTCAACGTTCGCGGTTCTCGCGAGCTTGTCGGTGCATTCGCCCATGGTCCTCCGCCTAGCCCTCCGCCGGCGTGGCGCGCCGGTGCAGCCACACGTGGCCGGCCTGTATAGCCGGTCTGTAACGTGGGCCCTGATGGTTCAGCGCTGAGCGATCCCCTCATTAACTCGAGACGCAGAAAGCCGCGGGGAAATGGGCCTGGAGTAAGTATGGTGGGGTGGGTGGGTCCGCGCACGG
>SLQV01000202.1 GCA_007131285.1 Myxococcales bacterium | reverse complement strand
GCGAGTTCTTCCACATTAGGGAGCTTAGCTGCGCTCTGCCTTATTTTCTAGGGGTCGCTGTTATGCATCTCCTTAAGACACCAAAAAAAGACAAAAAACAGGGCCGCGGACGCTCAACATTGCGCTGCATTCGCACCACAGCTCGCAATGCGAAGACAGCCAACCCTAGCGCTAGCCGAGGCTTCCCAAGCGTTGCTTGAGCAACGTCGTTGTCCGTTCAAGCGAAGCTTCGCGTTCGCGTTCCGTTGCAACCACCTCCGCGGGTGCTTTGTCGACGAATGCAGCGTTTGAAAGCTTTTTTTGCGCCAGAGCTAGGTCTTTCATGGCCTTCTCGAGCTCGCGGCCGAGGCGCAACTTTTCAGCCGCCAGGTCGACGACGTCAAGTACGTGCACATCGCAGTGCGTGAGGGCGAGCAAAGCGTCCCTGGGGCCGAGCTTGCGTGGCGGCAGGTCGCTGCCAGTACCGACCGGTTGGGGGCGTAGTGTGGTGTTGGTGAGGTCCCGCACGCTTGCGCGCAGAGCGTTCAAGAGCTCGCTGCTTTCAAAGGCAGCGGCATCGATGGCTGAGGGCGCAGAACGCGCTGCGCTTGGTTCCCGCCAGAACAGCTCCGCTTCGAGCACTTGGTGGCGGGGCAGTTGGTGTTGCGTGCGCACCGTGCGAATGCCGCCAACAATCTCCTGCATCACCGACATCGCCGCAGTGGCGAATCGGTCGTGCTGCCGTGCTTCAGCCCTGTCATCCCCGCGAGGAAATGCTGCGTAAAGCAAGGTCTCCTCGCCGGCCGCATCCTTGGCGCCAGGCAGGCGCTGCCACAGCTCTTCGGTGATAAAGGGCATCATCGGGTGTAAAAGCCGCAGGCTTTGGTCGAGCACGTAGAGCGCGCATGCTCCGTAGGTGTGGGCTTCTGCCGGTGAGCGGCGCAGCGGCCCCTTCATCAGCTCAAGGAACCAGTCGCAGTACTCGTCCCAAAGAAAGTGATAGATAGCTTGAGCGGCTTCATCGAGACGATAGCCTTCGATAAAGCGCCCGACGTTGCGTGTGGTCTCGTCTAACCGCGCCAAAATCCATACGCAGGGCAGGGTGCTGACATCTGCCAAAGGCGCGGTCTTGGGAACCCGAGCGTCCTGCGGTAGAGACGAAAGCACGAGCCGGGTCGCGTTCCAGAGTTTGTTGGAGAAGTTTCGGTAGCCCTCGATACGTTTGAGCGAGAGGGCGATGCGCCTCGTCTGGGGCGAATAGCTCAGGAGCGTCATGCGTAGCGCGTCGGCGCCGTAAGCCACAAAGCCCTCGGGGTAGGTTTCCTTGAGGTACCTCAGCCCTGCCGCCGAGGCACCGGCGGCTTGAGCTTTGGCGACCAGGTCTTCCAGCGTCGCGCCACGGGCAACGTCGAGGGGATCAATCACGTTGCCCTTCACCTTGCTCATTTTCTCGCCGCGCTCGTCGGTGACAAGGCCTGACAAGAGCACGCGCTTAAAGGGGGGGGTTCCCGTAAAGTGCAAGCCCATCATGATCATGCGGGCCACCCAGAAAAAGAGAATGTCGTAACCCGTTTCTAAGTCATCGCCGGGATAGAAGCGCTTGAGGGTCTCGGTCTCTTTAGGCCATCCCAGCGTGGCGAAAGGCCAGAGCGACGACGAAAACCAGGTATCAAGTACGTCTTCGTCGGCGCGGAAGATATCGTGGCCGCAGGCGCTGCAGGCACGTGGCGCTTCGCTTGCCACATGGACCTCGCCGCACGACTCGCAGTACCACGCGGGAATGCGGTGCCCCCACCAGAGCTGGCGGGAAATACACCAGTCTTGGATGTTTTCGAGCCAGTGAAAATAAGTCTTCGACCAGTCTTCGGGGAAAATCTTAACTTCACCGCTGCGCACCGCAGCTATCGCAGGTTCCGCGAGTGGCTGCATGCACACAAACCACTGAGTGGAAAGCAGCGGCTCGATAACCTCCCCGCCACGCTGGGCGCGCGGGACGCTTAGCTTGTGAGGCTTGGCACCACGGAGTAGGCCCGCCGCATCGAGGGCTGCCACAACCGCTTTGCGTGCGGCAAAACGTTCTAGGCCCGCGAACCTTCCAGCCGCTTCCGTGAGCATGCCTTGGCGGTCGATGACCGTCAGCATGGGAAGGTTATGGCGCTTGCCCGTTTCGAAATCTCGCGGGTCATGGGCGGGTGTCACCTTGACCGCGCCGCTGCCAAAGGTTGGATCAACCAGGATTGCATCAGCGATCACGGGGATCTCGCGGTCCAGTAGCGGGTGCCGAAGCTGCGTGCCGATGAGCGCTTGGTAGCGTGGGTCATCGGGATGCACCGCGACGGCACTGTCTCCGAAGACGGTTTCAGGCCGTGTCGTCGAGACTACGATCTCTCCAGAGCCTGTGGCCAGTGGGTAGGCGAAATCCCATATTTCACCCTGTTCTTCGTGATTTTCGACCTCAAGATCGCTGACCGCCGTCTGCGTGCTAATCGACCAGTTTACTAACCGCTCGCCGCGGTAGATCAAGCCCTCGCGATAGAGGCGCAGGAATGCCTCTTCGACGGCTGCGGCGTAGTCCGCGTCGAGCGTGAAGCGTTGGCGTGACCAGTCACAGGAGGCCCCAAGCTCACGGAGCTGTGTCAGAATACGGTCACCTGATTGCGCTTTCCATTCCCAGACGCGCGCCTCGAAGGCGTTTCGGCCAATGGCCTCGCGTGAAGTGCCCTCGGCTTCGAGCTGACGCGAGACAACGAGTTGAGTCGCAATCCCCGCGTGGTCGGTTCCAGGGAGCCAAAGGGTGGCTTTGCCCGACATGCGCGCGTGCCGTGTGAGCACGTCCTCGAATGCCGTGCGGCACGCGTGGCCCATGTGCAGCGATCCCGTCACATTGGGCGGGGGAATCATGATGGTGTAGGTCGCGTTCGCGGTGAGGCGGGGCGCAAAGTAGAGTTGCTTCTCCCACCAAGCGTACCACTTGCCTTCAACTTCCGCTGGATCATAGCGGGAACTCAGCGCTTCGGCTTCAGACATAGGCGGGAGTAGCTGACCGAAAGCGCGCGCCTTGGCAAGTGAGTGCGCGTTTCAGCGGCGCCCGTAGGGCACCGCGGGAGCTTTAGCCGGTGAAGCGCAAGGACTACGGACCTAAGATTCAGCGGTGAGCCGTGTAATTTCCTCGCGAATCAAGCTTTCTGCCAGCTCCGGGACAACCTCCCACACGACATCTTGCGTGACGCGCGTAATCAATGCTTCCACACCCGCTCGCTGCTTCGCGCTAAGCTCGAGCGCATCAAGCGCGCTACCTAGGGCATCTTCGCCAGCGGCGCTGGCCGAGACCGAGGGGGCGGCGGTTGCAATAACACCGGCTGACTCAGCCGGAGCGGGCGGCTTCTGAGGACTAGGCACCTGGACTGATTTAGCCGCCGTGCCTCCGACCGAACCAAAGCCTTGGGGACGACTTGGCAGAGGTGCAGGGGGGGCCTTCGGCGCGCGCAGTTCGGACGCGGCATTGACGTCAGGGCTTGCGTCAAGCGTCGGTGGAGAATGAGATTGACGAGGTGTCGACACGCCCGTGAGGTTCAGAGGCGGCACCCTTGGCACCTGGAAGGCAGCATCAGGCATTGAGGTAGGCATGTCTGTGGCTGCGCCTGCGGGCACGGAACTCTGCCGGGGGGCCGGCGCGCTGCTTTCGCGTTCAGGCTGTTGTGCCGCGGCGGCTGATTTCAGCGCGCTGGTGTCAATTTTAGTGACTGATTCAGCGATGCCCGCAGGGCTAGCGAGACGCGGCGCAGCTAGGGTTGAGGCGACGCAGTCGAGAAAGGTGTCTGCTCCGAATGGTTTGGAGATCAACGCTGCGTTCCCGAGCTGTTCGAGGTCTGATGGCGTGACGGTGTTTCGATGCGACCCGAGCAGAATCACGGGGAGCTCACCGCCTGCGCGCACGCGCAGGTCACGAGCCAGTGCCAGCGCATCAACTTCCGGAAGCGACATGTCGACAACGGCGAGGTCCACGCCGGTGCCACACGCCGAGCGTGCAGCGTCCGCATCGTGGGTTAGCGTCAACGCGTGGCCACTTGGCGCCAGAAGCAGTTCGACAATGCGGCAGACGGTTCGGCTGTCATCGACGACAAGAATATGTTGGGTCACGGTCAGACTTCCTCTTGCAGAGCACTCACTATTCCAAGGTGTTACGCCAGATGCGCGCGCGGAGTCAAGTCTGCGGCTCTTGAGGGAGGTGGAACGGTCATGCGTGCACAACGTGCCAGGTGGACGCGCCTCACGTTTGGGAGCTGGGTGCTTGGAGCTCGGGGATGGGAATACCAAGGCTGGCGACTAGAGCCAGAGCATTACTGGAAGTGACGACCCCGTTTCGCAAGCGGTAGTCAAAGTGCATGGCACCGTCTTCAAGGATGTCGGTGAAGTGAACGGCAATAAGGTTAAAGCCCTGCATGCTGGGATGCTGCGCGATGCTGGTATCGTGGGTTGCGAAGAGACCGAATGCGCCAGCACGTAGCAGATGCGCCAGGACCGCCGCACACGCGCTATGGCGCGCCTGCGCGTTTGTTCCGCGAAAAAGCTCGTCGATCTCGAATAAAACCGGTGGAAGCGCGGAGAGGTCGTCTGTGAGCCAGGCGACGCGGCGTAGCTCGGCTGCAAAGTGGCTTTCGCCACGCGCTAGCGAATCTTCCACGCGCATGCTCGTCCGTACTTGACTGGGACCTACCTCAAACTGAGTAGCGCAAACCGGAGCGCCAGCGAGCGCGAGCGACCAGTTAAGCCCGACGGCGCGCAGCAGAGTGCTTTTGCCCGCCATATTCGAGCCGGTGATCCAGAGTACCGAACCGGGTACCAAATGGGGGACATCATTGGCGATGCGGGTTGCTGCAGGGAGCAGGGGATGCGCGAGACCCGCTGCCGACAGACAGGGTGCTGCGCTAATCGTAGGCCAGACCGCCGCGCGCTCCATGCCGGTGTACCACGCCAATGCGGAGGCGGCGTCGAGTTCGGCGAGGGTTTCGAGATTGGGTTCAAGACTGGTGGCGAGGTGTCGCCGTTGTGCACGAACGCGCCGCGCAAGGAGTGTATCGTAGGCGGTCAGCAAAACCAGCGGAAGGTGCACGAGTGGCTGCGAGCGTAGCTCAGCAAACGATAGCCAGGTTTCGAGGCTCGCAAGCTGCTTGGCAAGCTGCCCTGCCGACGGAGCCGAATTATCCAGCTGGGCGTTACCCTTTGCGTTGGCCGTGGCTTGTAGCGTTTGGATAACTGCGAGCGCGTTTCTCAGTGTGCGAATATCGCGGGCCGCGAGATCTGCGTCGCTCAGAATGGCACTGACGCGCGAGCGCGACGCGGTGACCAGCCCAGAGGCAAACGCGAACGCGGCCACGGTGAGGGTCGCGCCCCACGATACCTTGGGCCCCGCCCACCAGACGGCGATCCAGATCAGCGGAAGGATAAAGGGCGCCAGAGCGCCCACCTTCTCAACGAAGCTAGCGGTCGCGGCTTCCGGCCGCTTTGCCCAAGCTGCGAGAGCTGCGGGGGAAGGGCGCCGTTCGGGTTGATAGAGTTCACTCCACTGGCGGAGGGTCTCGGGGTGCGCAAGCCACGTTTGCAACAGGGATCGCCGACGCCTCACAACTTCAGCATCAATGCCCTTTGTCAGGAGCCATTCCGCCAGGCGCTGCTCACCGTCGACACTGATGCACGCATTGAGACGCCGCAAGAGTGAGTGCTCCCCCGTGATGTCGAGGTCCGAAGCCACTTCAGCCCCGGCGGCCAGTGCCAGCTCAGAGTGTTCGGGCATGCCCTCCCACTCGAGCTCGGCCTGTGCCTTGCGGTGCATCAGGTACAGGCTCCAGCGTTCGCGCTGGTTTTGGCGCTTTAGCGCGAAGCTGTGCAGCGCGACCAGAGACGCAAACACGAGTATCAGCCCGGCGGCGGCAAAGCCCCACGATGGCTCGGAGAACGCGGCGATAAGTGTAACAACGCCAGCAATCGCCACACTAAGGCGCGCGGCGGCCAAGCGCTGGTTGAGCCGCTTGCCACGTCGCATGTCCTCGGCAACCTCGGTGGCCCAAGTGGTATGCGCTTTTCTGAGGCAGCCGATATCAGTAGTGGCCGCAGCCGAGGGCTTCACAGGGGCGGGCGCCGCATTGCTATCCGCGAAATCAGACTCCGGTGTGCGCGGCGGCGGGGAGGCGGCGGATTGATTCATCTAAGTATCTGCTTCGTTGGCGCTACTGACTACGCAATCGGATCTGCGCTAGGCGCCGAGGCCCCACTTGCGTTTGTTCTCTTCAACCGCCTCGGGCGTAGGCGCGTCCTTCGGTTCGTGTTCTGGAACGATAAAATCGTCTTTATTTTCACGAATGGCCGCGTTGAGCGCCGTGTCTTCTTGAAACACCGAGGGAACAGATACGTCCTCAAAAATGGCCTCCCACGGGCATTCGGGTTCGCAGGCGCCGCAGTCAATACATTCTTCGGGATCGATGTAAAGCTGATTTGGAAAGGCAACGGTATCTGTGCCTTTGAAGGCGTAAATGCACTCTACCGGGCAGACGTCCACACAGCTTTGGTCAACACATTCGCGGCACATGCGCGTGATTACCCAGGTCATGGCGCGCGGCATATCACGTGCGGAAGGCATGGGGCAACTGGCTTGTGGCCGAGGCGCGGTTTAGGGGGGGGAATGTTACGAAACACCCTCGAGTTTTCGCGAGTGAACCCCAGGCCCTCTCCGCCTAAAACTTCAATCGGCGCGCGGGGCCCCAAGGCCCACTTGCCCTCAGCCGTAGACATTTCGCCTGCCCGAGCCCGTAAACGATTACGTTGTCGGCGCGCCTTGCTAGGCGACCATTCGCATGCGACCTGTGAACCGATATGACAGGAGCCGGCATACCATTAAGCGCGCGCTGGCTTCTTTACAGCGCGCTACTGCTCTTTCTTGCGATTTCGCTCTGGCGCCAGGTGCGCCGTCGTCGGTTCTTGTCGACAGCAGACGAAGCGCGTCCGTCTGGCCTCGGTCAGCTACTGACGGCGGCGCGCGAGCCAAATCTTGACCCCACCGAGCGCGCGGCGCGCTGGGTCACCGCTGCTGCGGCGTGCCTTGAACGCAAAGGCCCAGGGCGCCTCGCAGCGCGCTTCGCGTGGCGCGCGCTTCGGGAAGAGCCGGATAACGCCGCAGCGCTCGAGATCTACGTTCGTGGGATGCGGCGCGCGCGCCGCCTCCGTGCACTTGAGAAGCGGCTCTGGAGCCTTGCGGCAAAGCAGACGTCCGACGAAGGCGTCTTCAACACACTGTGCGCTCTTGCGGCGGTCTACGACGAAGACCTTGGCCTGGCCGAGCGCGCGAGTGTGATCGAGCGCGTTGTAGGCTCTCGTCGAGCGATGTAGCGGGGTGGTTTAAGGAGGGCACGCATGTCATGCTGCCGCACATGACGGATGAAGCTGTGCGCGAGGTGGATTGCATCAAACTTGGGAAACGCCTTCCCGGCCTGCGTCGTCCCCCTTTCCCAAACGCGATTGGCGAGCAAATCTTCGCGTCGGTATCGCAAGAAGCCTGGGATCAGTGGCTCCAGGAAAGCGTGCGCCTTATCAACACCTACCGCGTTGACTTGGCGACCAAAGAGGGTACCGAGTTTCTGGTTAAGCAGCTTCGGATCTGGTTTGGGTTTGAAGATGGCGAGCTTGCAGCGACTGCATGGACGCCACCCTCCGAGACGAAAGAAGCGGCAACTAATCAGTAAAGTGGCCCTAGAAGGCTTGCGCAGCACCTCAACGGGGCACCTCCGGTTTACCCGGAAACACCACCGCTTGCAGACGCGCGGGCTCAAAGGCTTGACCTAGCGTGCGAGTCGGCGCACATTCCGCGGCCGATTCTTTCAAGAGGACAACTTATGGCATTGCTTCCCGAGTCCAAGCAGGCGCTCATCGACAAGTTCCGAACCCATCCCACGGATACAGGTTCCTCCGAAGTGCAGATCGCAATCTTGTCAGAGCGCATCAGCTATCTGACCGAACACTTCAAGACGCATAAAAAAGACCACCATTCGCGGCGTGGGCTTCTTAGGCTTGTCAGCCGTCGTCGTCGCTTGCTGGACTACGTCAAAGGTCAGAGCACGGACCGATACCGGAAAGTGATCGGCGAACTCGGTATTCGAAAGTAGTCCCAGGGGGGATGCCGCGCGAGTCTTTAGGCTTGGCGTCGTTTAAGCGAGCAAACGCGCAGACTCGCGCAGGCTGTGGCGGCACTGCTGCCTCGTGCGCGTGCGTCACCCAGGCCGCTAAAGGTCGACTTTCATCGCGAAAGGTGAATCAAGCGCTCTGATCGGGGCGTGCGCGCTCCAAGCAATGGCGCGTTTTTCCACGCGATAAAGGCATCCGGGCGATG
>SLQV01000188.1 GCA_007131285.1 Myxococcales bacterium | reverse complement strand
GTCGCGGTTCGTCGCGGCGATGATACGCACGTCGACGTCGCGCTCGAAGTTGCCCCCGACGGGCCGCACCTTCTTTTCCTGCAGCACGCGTAGCAGCCGCACCTGAAGCAAAAGCGGTAGCTCACCGACCTCGTCGAGGAAGAGCGAACCGCCATCGGCGGCGCGGAAAAGTCCAGGTTTAGCCTCATTGGCGCCGGTGAAGGCGCCTTTCTCGTGGCCAAAAAACTCACTCTCGATAAGCGCTTCGGGAATGGCCCCGCAGTTGACCACCACAAAGGGTGCGTCTTTGCGCGCGCTCGCCCGGTGAATGGCCCGCGCCGCAACCTCCTTGCCTGTTCCGCTCTCGCCGGTGATGAGCACGCTCACCGCCGCGCCCGCCGCCCGCCGGACCAAGCTTAGAATGCGCTGCATCGAAGGCGATTTACCGTAGAGCCCCTCGACGGCTTCTACCTGTTCAATCTGCTGCCGGAGCAGGCGATTCTCATCGAGCAGCGTCGCTTTTTCTGCGGCTTTCTCGAGCGTCGCGAAGAGTTCTTGGTTGGAGAAGGGCTTGCGCAGATAGTCGTAAGCGCCTTTGCGCATGGCTTCGACAGCCTGCTCCGTCGTCGCGTAGCCCGTCATCATCACCACCTGGGTATTCGGGCTTTTCGCGCGCGCCAACTCAAGCACGTCCATGCCGCTACCGTCCGGCAGGCTCAGGTCTGTCACTACCAACGGAAATGGCTCCGCGCGCGCTAACTCCGCAAGCGCTGCGCTTCGCGACGCCACCGCAACCGGCGCGTAGCCCTGGCGACGCAAAGCGAGCGCGAGCACGTCACGCAGCCCCGGTTCGTCGTCGCATAGGAGTACAGGTAGCCCTTGGCGCATCGCACACTTAGACTACCGCCAAACGCCGGAATACCAAAGCATCCGTAGTTCTCACGCGACGACTGGCGCACACCGCGCGCGGGGTTGAGGAAAGCGTGGTTCGGCCAGCCCCACACGGCGCGGCATGTGGCAAGTCACGCGAAGCCCGTACGGCGGTCGCTAAGGTCCCGGCCTGCCTTAACCTGAAGCCCAACGACGGTCTCGTAGGGTAGCCACAGCGTGGATTCCGGCTCCTTAATCTGGACCGAAACCATGGCATCCAGTAGCTCGAGACGCTGGACGGGGCCGAAAAAAAGCGCTTCCTGGGGGCCGCGCGCGAGCATGAGCTGAATTTCGTGGCCCTCCGTGGGCTGAGCGACCTGTTTGGTCACTTTTACCGACGAACCTGCGGCCTTAAGCATGTCCAAAAGCACTTCTCGTGTCATCTTTACCTCGAAGGGAGCTACAGCACGAGCGTAGTGCGCTTCGCTGCATGTGTCTCCAGGTAAATGCGCAACCGCTATGGCACCTAAACCTCACCCCCGTTCAAGGTCCAGCGCGGACTCTGCAGCTTCCACCAGCTCCGCATCTTCCAGGCTTTCACCACCGCTTGTGGCTGCCGCCGACGCCATGACAAACAAGGCGCGATCAACTGATATTCGGTTCGTCCGAGAGACACGCCTCTGGGCGAGCATCACATTGGCGCGGCCGGCGGTGCGCAACGCCCTGCGGCGTGAAACTCTGGATGCCTTGACCGACGCCTGTCTGGCGTTGCGCGACGATCCAGAGCTCAACCTTGTGACCTTTCACGGGGAGGGAAGTGTGTTCTGCGCGGGGGCGGATCTCAAGGAGCGCAGCGGGCTATCCACCGGCGAGACGCTTGCGTTTCTTGATGCTTTCCGCAGGCTCGTCGGCCTTATAGAGCGCTTGCCTTGCGTGAGTGCAGCTGTGCTTCAGGGCGCCGCGCTTGGGGGAGGTCTTGAGCTCGTCCTCGGTTGCGACTTTGTGTACGCCCACGAGCGGACCCAGCTCGGACTGCCTGAAGTCGGACTCGGCATTATCCCAGGGGCGGGGGGCACTCAGCGCCTGCAGCGTCGCGTGCCTCACGTGGGTCTGCAGCGGCGCATGGTGCTCTTGGGCGAACGCCTCAATGCACACGAAGCCCTTGCCGCTGGCCTCGTCGACAAGGTCGCGAAGGATTCAGAGCAGCTGGGGGACATGGTCGCTGAGCTGGCATCTGTGCTTGCGCGGCAGAACACCGCAGCGGTGCGGGCCGCTAAAGAATCCATGCGCGGCCGACTTGTGGATGAAGCCGGCCTGGACCTCGAGCGCGCATGCTATCGCCAGCTTCTCGCTTCGCCAGCACGCGCAGCGGCTCTCGAAGCATTCACCCGCAAAACTTAAGTTGAAGCGATGCCGGGGCGCCACAGCGCTCTGTGGGCGCGGTGCCGCCCAAGAGACTCTTCGTGCCAAACGCAGCGCCACCACCCATTTAGTTGACATAATATCTATTCTACGAATCCATATACCAACTCCCAAACCTCTTACCCGGCAAACCCGGGCGGGCTCATTTCAAGGGCTGACTATCAAGGCACGCGCAGCGCCAGCAGCAGACCCGCGTTTGAAATGGCAAACGCCAATGTGTCCGCCACTGCGACCGGTTGCGTGACGCCATGCGCCGTGGACACGTAAGACACCATCTCTCCGCGCTTCCGGTCGATGGCTACGACGCCCCAGCGTGAGTCGCTGACAAAGAGTGAATCGCCGGCGATGCGCAGTGCTGATGGTGATTGGGCCTCGTAACGAAGATGCCATAGAATCGATTCATCATGGTGCTTCCGACCAGACGACGCGAAAACACCGAAGGTTCCTGCCCAGTATGCCGATCCGAGCTGGACATCGAGCGCGATATCCACGACGCCAATGATCCGATTATCAAACCATTTGACCGACCCACTGTACGGACCGAGCGCGAACGCTCCTATAGAGAAGCCTGCAACCAGCACCGATCCAAGGCCAACCCGCGGCGTTGTATCCACGTCTAGAAAGGGCGTGCTGCTCCGGTCCAGACTTGACGCCTCCAGCGCCGCATCGCGTTCCCAGCGCACCTCTCCGCTCGACCGGTCGAGAGCGACCACAAAGCCATCGGCAAAGCCTGTCAGAACACGGTCGTCGTCAAGCGTGACGCCCGGCGATCCGCTCGTGCTGAGACCATCTTCCGGCCTGCGCCGATAGCGCCACAATAGCTCGCCGCTGGCAGCATCGAGCGCGTTGACGTGACCGCCAGTCGACCGAAAGTACAGCCGATTGCTCTCGCAGGCGCCCTCACCCACTGGCAGTCCAGTCACCGTTGTTTGCCACAGCACTTCGCCTGTATCAAGCTTGATACCCAGCGCGTGACTGTCCTCCGTCCCCACGAAAAGCACATCTTTCGCCCGACAGTAGACCGGGTGTCCCGCTCCAATTGAGGGTAACGCTATCCGTCCGATTTCCTTGCCTCTGTGGTCAAAGAATAGCACGACGGGCTTGGTTGGATGAGAGAGCACAAGAACGCCCTGGTCTTCCTTGGTGTCGCGATTTGGCGACGCTTGGACCATACCCCCGGATGGGCCTGCTGAGTCTCGCAACCACAGGGGCGCCGCGAGCATAAGCGGCTCGTAGCGCCCCCGCTCCAGGGGAACCTCCAGTTGGCGCGACCAAACTACCTGTAATGCTCTGCTCTGAGCCAGCCACTGAGGCTTGCCGTCGGCGAGCTGGGCGCTTAGCGCCAGCGACTTGTCCGATAGCGTCCCCTTGTCGCGCCAGCGCGCACAACCGGCGCAACACCACACGCTTAGCAGCACGAAAGCAAGAGCCCGTTCCCAGTATCGCGCTTCTATCCGGCAGACTGCTTCGAGCTGATCTTGTCCGAAACCGCGTGGGCCACTCCCCTTGCTACTCATAGGTTTCTAACAGGCGCCGAAGCGCGGTGACCTCGAAGCGTTCGCTGGTATTTGACGCAGGGCCCGCGCCGCTGGGCGACGCGACCAAGGCTTCTTCCGCCGCACTCAGCGCGGCATTCGCCGCTTCGAAGTTGCGCAGATCAAGGTGAATACGGGCCCTAAGCACCTCGCGTTCAAGCGCGAGTGGACCGCTACTCAAGCCCGCATGGTCGAGCGTGGCGAGCGCCTTCTCGGGCTCTCCTGCTGCGAGGAAAACCTGCACTTGCTGCTGAACCTGGGTCCAGAATAGCAACGACCCTACCTCCTCCGGAGGCGCAATCGTGAACTCGTCGACCGGATCCCCGTTCTTCAACGCTTCTGCGTTGCGGAGTGCTTTGGCCCACAGCCCCACGCGATCCGCCGAAGCGCTCGCGTGGACGTCGCGCAGTGCGTCCTGTTGCGCATCGGTGAGCGCCGGATAGACGTCCTCCCCCTCAACCTGAGACACCCCGTCGGGCCCAAGTGGCGCCCCACCCCAAACCGCCTCAGCGCGCTTGACCGTCACTTCGCTAAGCTCAGCACTCAGGGCGCGCTTCGTGCTGCCACTCGCGTAGAGCAACCATAGGCCGCCAGCGACCACTGCAATGACCACGATGGCAAGCACGACCGCCCGCTTGGAATTGCGGACAAGGACGCCCTCGAGGTCTGATCCTGCGCCTGCCGCACTGCCAAGACTTTCCAGCGGCAGCTTGCTCCGCTCCTGTCCCTTGAGCGCACGCTCTTGCTTCAGCGCCGCCGCTAGCCGAGCGAGGCGACCGCTGGCGTGGCTTGGTTTGTTGCTCGTGGAGCCCTCGGATGGCATAGGCGTCTTTCGTAGCGCACTCCGCGCTCTGGTGACAAGTGCAAGCGCATTTCCATGTATCTGACACGGTGAACTCGCCTCTTGTTAGGGGCCTCCTAGCGCTCTTGCTGTGGGCCTCGATCCTACTTGGCCTGAGCATTGCCAGCTCACCGGCGGCAGCACAACGAGAATGGCTGCCCACGCTCGGCTTCGGCTACGCCTACGACGCAACAGAAGGCTCGCGTGGGCACGGTAGCCTGGTTTCAGGCGGAAGCGAAACACGCTGGCTGAATGGTCTAAGCGTGGGAATCCATTCTGGGGTGCGCCTACTCGGTTTTCCGGAAGGCGCGGCAAGCCGACACCGCATCGGAATACCGCTAGACATCAACCTGGGCTACGCGCTGGATATCATCACGCTTGTGCCCAGCGTCCATGCAGGATTCAGCAGCAATCTCGATCTCGGCGCAGGCACGCGCGCGCAGGCAGGTCTCCACGGGACCGCAATGCTGGCCTATGCGGTCAACTTCGATCATCGTGTCGCGTTAGCGGCAACGTACCGACACTGGCTGCTCGAGACGCCCGCGCCAGGCTCAGGCCCAAGCCCCAGCGGGGCTTTGTCGCACTCCCTCGACATCTCCCTTCGGTGGATCTGGGTTCTTTGGTAGCGCGCTGCTGGTTAGTTTCAGCGCGAGGTCGATGTGTCGGACTGCGGCCTTAGAGAGCGAAGTGCTCGCGTAACCGCGCGAGCGTTGAGGCACCTATCCCTTTGACCTGACGCACTTGTCCCCAGCGACGAAAGCCTTTTAGCGCCTCGCGCTTGGCCAAGATTTTGGCGGCGGTCTTAGGGCCGATGCCCTTAACCGCGATGAGCGCCTCCCTTGATGCGTCGTTAATTGAAGGCAAAGCGGCGGGCAAGGCGGGCGGCTTGTCAGCTATCGACACAGCTGGCGAGGGTTCCGGTTGCGCCACCTTAAGGTGTCCCGCGGCGGCAGCGTGTTCAGCTTCGCCTGGGCACGGTTCCCCAAATGACACACGCCGTGGCGCACCTGAGTGCACCGCTAACGCTAGCGCCATGGCCGCGAAAGTTAGTCGAAGCGGCACGCGTTCACTTGGAGAGCCGTGAACGCGCAGCGCTTCGCAGATTGCCGCCCAACGCTCGGCAATAAAGACCGCGCATTGTGTCCATACCTGTCGCGTCGGGACCCAGCCGCGAAGGAATCGGGCAATCCATCGATTCTGCCCCACCTCACGTTCCTCGGGTGACATAGGGCCAGCGGTTCGCCAAGTACGCTTCATGCCGCCAAGCTCGGCCGATCCGCACACGCAGTTGTCAGTGAGGGAGTCTCGAGGATACAGACCGGTAGCCACGTGTCACGGCCCTGGTCTTCAAATGGCGAGACGAAGCGCTTGAGGCGACTTCGACCGGCGGCGTGCGAAAGAGGGGGCGGTCACGTATCAGCGAACGAATTGACCGATACACGCCTGCGCATGCAAGCCTCGGCTTTAAGTCTTGCGATGAGTGGATCTGGTCTCCAAGCGCAACGCGCCTAAGAGAGACCCGGCGGCAGCGTTGAAGGTTTTTTGCCCAACTCAAAACCTTCATGCAGGACACGTACGGCAAGTTCGCTGTAGCGCTCGCGAATAAGACAAGACACTTTAATCTCACTTGTCGATATTGCCTCAATATTGATGCCTTCTGCGGCGAGTAACCGAAACATCTTTGCGGCCACCCCCGCATGCGAACGCATGCCTAGGCCCACTACCGAGATCTTAGCAATCCCGCCATCGACAATCACACCGCCCGCACCGCTTGAAGCAGAAACATCAGTCGCGACGCGCTCTGCAGCGACTAGGTCCTCTGTATTCACGGTAAATGTGATGTCCGTTGTCCCTTCCTTTGAGACGTTTTGGATGATCATATCTACCGAGATATTGGCATCTGCAAGCGGCTCAAAAAGGGCTGCCACCGTGCCAGGGTGGTCCAGAACGCCCTGAATCGTGACCTTCGCCTCGTGCTTATTGCAAACAATGCCTGATACCACCACGGACTCGAGGGCTGCTTCTTCCTTCACGACCATTGTCCCTTCCATCGCCGAAAAACTCGAGCGCACATGAATCGGTATCCCAAACTTCATGCCTAGTTCCACCGAACGAATCTGCAATACTTTTGCGCCCAGCGATGCGAGTTCCAACATTTCTTCATAGGAGATTCGAGGCACCTTGCGCGCGCTACCGCAAACGTTGGGATCGGTCGTGTAAACGCCATCCACGTCGGTAAAAATTTCGCACACTTCTGCATTCAGCGCTGCGGCAACGGCTACCGCACTCGTATCTGTGCCGCCCCGACCCAAGGTTGTAATATTCCCCTCTTTATCTACCCCTTGGAACCCTGCGATAACCGCAACAGTGCCCGCATCGAGTAACGCACGCATACGCGTCGCATCGATAGATTGAATGCGGGCGCGTGCGTGCCTTGTGTCGGTGAGAATACGTACTTGATGTGCCAAGAGCGAGGCTGCCGGTACGCCAATCTCGTTGAGCGCCAGCGCAAGAAGCGCCGAACTCACCTGCTCACCGCTGGCGACCAGCACATCCATTTCGCGCTCTGCCGGCAACTTTGATATAGATTGGCCTAAACCAATAAGCCGATTGGTCTCGCCAGCGATAGCTGAAACGACGACCACCAGCTGGTGACCCGCAGCGCGACTTTCTGCAACGCGCTGCGCCACGGCCTGAATACGCGCGATGCTGCCAACGCTAGTTCCGCCATATTTTTGAACAACTATTCCCACAGGTGCGCCCAACGTAATCTGCCCGCAACCTAGGTCAACAGCGTTTCGTCGATGAATGCAGCAAGGCTGTCAACGAAGTGACCTCACGCGCTGCTTTGCTCCCTAGGGCGCGGCTCCCTCGACAGGGTTTTCTTTTGGTGCGTCGTCGGATGCTGGCGCCGCAGCGCGCGGCCTCAAAGGAGGGCCAAGCTGACGTTCCACTTTGTCGAGCACCTTTTTAAGATAGAGGCGCTCCATATAGGATGGGAGCTGGCTCAGGCGCAAAACGAGCACCGGGGTGGAGCCTCGCGACGGCGTGAACACTTCAAAACTCCCGCGCTGTGGACCTGAAGCGTGCTGAAAAGTGAATACAAGAAACCCCGCTTCCTGGTCGGATGTTGAGATTTCGCCCTCCAGGTCTACCGCACAAAATCGTTGTACAGCCTGCCAGACCTCGGCGCGGCTGTAGGGCACCTCGATGCGAGATTCCGCTGCGCACGGCACCGCAATCGCCCACAGCACTAACGCGGAGATTGGAAGGATCGCCCCTATCCGCCACCCGAGAGCACGCACCTTGGTGGCAAGCAAAACCCCAAAAACCCATGAGGCATCCCTAGTGCTTCCGCGCGAGTGACACGGGCATCCTGACGCGTCATCTGCAGTCCCTAATTTCGGTCCGCACGCTACGAAGAGCGCGGCAGCGCTGGCGCCGCGGCACGTTGTCGACGCGCTCCCTGATGAGCCATTCAGCACCGAGAAGTCTGATCTTTGCTGCGACGCATTCGCCTTGGGAAGTGCTGCGTATCGCGTCTGCATCGATGAAACCTGGGCCACTTAAAACGAGGCGGGGGCGTTCCCCTCATGCCTCTGCACCGGGGTATTACCTGCGCGGAGCAACCCGCTGAGCGGAATGCGCAAGACGTAAAGAGGGATAACGCCCGCCAGAACGATGATAGCGGCCTGAATCACATAGAGCAAAAATGTGAAAACTGATCCGGCGCCAGCGACGAGATGGAGCGGCACATAAAGATGCAAGGTGGCGACGACCGCTAGCTGAAAGTTGCCAAAAAGCCCCGGCCCAGCGGGCAAGAGAATCCCGAGAGATAGTATCCCAAGCAGCGCGGCTGCCTGGCCTGCGCTCAAGCCCAGGCCACATCCTCGGGCAAGTAACCAGATGCCTGCACCCTGCAAGCCCCAGTACGCGAGGCTCTCGAGCCAAAATGGCAGGGATAGCCGCCAGTCTGCAAGCGAACGGAGTCCCGAAGAAAGCTTCTCTAGTTTGTCTCCGATAAGGTCGGCGAGGGAAGCGGAAAACGCACCGAATACCAAGCGCAACATCCGCTCAGCCAGTGGTTTCTGCCATAGAAAGATACCCATAAGACAAAAGGCGACAGAAAACGCGCCAGCAGCAGTCCACGCGTAGAAAGGCATCGCCAACGCGATGGGGTCATCTGTCACCTGTCTAGGCAGGGCAGACAATGCCCACACCACCATCGACGACGCAATAAGGCCGTCGACCACGCGCTCCACAAATACCGTACCTAAACCGACGGTAATCGGAATATTGTGACGCGCCCGACATACGAGGGGCCGCGCGAATTCTCCCAAACGGAGGGGAAAAATAAAAATTGCGAAGAAACCAACGAAGTTTACGGGTAAAACCTGACGCACGCTCATGCGCTGACTGGGTGCTATCAGGTGGCGCCAGCGCAAAGCGCGCACGAGGTGCCCCAGGGCGTAGCAAACGCCATAGGCTGCGACAAATCCCCACGATACATCTTTGAGCAATGCCAGTGGTGGCAATAAAGGCACCCCACCCCGCGCAGCAAGCCAGGCAAAAATGCCGCCAAGCGCGAGTGAGATCACTAATTTGTAGGCTAGTCCCTTCACAACAGGCCGCGAGAGTGACCCCGTCAACCGGTTCTCGCAACCCCAATGCACGCTTCTGCACCTAGGAACAAAGCCCGGTTCACCTCCCACGCACGTTTCCCAGGTGCCCTCTCCTGGCGGCTTCAGGAGAGAGGATGACCTTCGCGACCGACGGAAGTTCCCGATCAGAAGCACACGCCCTCGAAACGCTAATGCAAGGCCGCGGCTATTCGCCCAACCGCACTACTTTGGTCACCGTTTCACCCGGCGCGATCTCTACACGAATGGTCTTTTCAAGTGAGAAATCAGGGTTGCGCAGCGTGATGCGGTGCGACCCAGCGCTTAGCTTCAAATTCATTAACGGCGTATTGCCCACATTGCGACCATCGATGCTGACCTCTGCCCACGGACGGCTATTGATACGCAAAGTGCCCTCGCCTATCGCGGCGCGTGAGCGCGGTGCCGCGGCTCTGGAACGCGCCGGAGGTGTTTGGCGCGCTCGCGAGCGACGCGGTGTTGCCTTCGGACGTGCCGGGGGCGGCGGCCTAACTGCCTCGTTATTATTGACGGCCACCAAATCGGCCATCACCGAAACGTCGCCTGACGTCTGGTCAAGGCTGACGCTCTTTTGCCAGGGCTTGTAGCCCTTCGCTTCGATTCGAAGTGCCGTTGCCAGCGTGGGATCAATCCCCGCTTCCGTCAGCGGCGTTTTGCCAAGCATGCGCCGCGGTTTGCCCGCTTGCAGAAGCCATACCTCCACCCCTCTTGGCTTAGAATCAACGGTCAGCCTAGCCGCGACTGGGTCGAGTGAGACTGTTTCAAGCTCCAGAATCTCACCGGCCGATAACTCGAAGGAGAGACGCTTCTGTTGGGTAGCACCGGGGAGCGACAACTGAACCACGTGCTTTCCAGCTGGAACGCCAGAAACACGTATAGGCGTCACACCATCAAGCCAAACACCGTCCAAGTTGACTTTAGCGCCCGGCGGTTCCGTATTGAGCACGAAACCGGTAGGGCCACCACCCGTGCCTAGTTCCTGATGCGCGATACCCTTTGCAGGCTCGAGGGTTATAGGTGGAAGGGTTAATGTCTCACCAGCCCCCACGGTCACCGAGCCCGTCCACGGTTCGAAACCGGGCTTGCTCACTTTCACCTCATGTGTCGCACCCGGCGTGATATCGCGAATCGCGAATGCGCCGTCCTGCCCCGTGACGACCTTACCGTCGACAGACACCTCGGCACCGGCCGGCTTTGCAACCAGTTGAATTGTGCTGCCGGCACGCTGCCCGTAGATGGACCAAAGGGAAATGCCCATCAGCAGGAGGAGCCCCCAGCCCAGAGCGAACATGATTACGAAACCGATACGCGAGCGCCGCCGCGTCAGATATTCGGTCACGGCTGTCACGCCGGAAACGCGCTTGCCCGGAACGCTATCTATTTCGAAGGGTGAGGGCGTTCCTTGAGAACGAGAACGGCTTGAAAAGGACTCTCCTTGAGGGCGCCGTTGTGAGCCCGATGGTGCTTGGCCTGAAGCGCGCTCGTATGTTGCCGGAATGAAGTCTTCGGATGCATCGTCGAACAAAAAGCTGGATTGATCTCGGTCGCTGATTCTCGGCCTTGAGCCCGAGCCAGATTGCGCCCGCCGACTCGAATCAAAGTCAGACTCGTAATGTCCGCCCAAACTACGCGGGGCTTGAGGTGTCGGCGAAGGCTCGGGATAGCCTCGCGCTTGGAGGCCACTGATATGCCGTGGCCGGAACTCCTCCGTCGGAAAGTCGTCCACGTCCCATCCCGCATTGAGGTCGACCGCCGCGTTGCCTTGATGCATCAAGCCGGGCGCGGGCTGGCCCTGCCCGGAATGGTGGCCGTGCGATACGTGAGGCTGCCCTGCTGCATGAGCGATGGGTTGGTTAGGCCCCGCGCTCGCATGGCGTGTGGGTGCCTCGAGTGCTCGAGCCGACGCAACAGGCGGCCGTTCGAGCGGCGCGCCCTGCCACGCCGGAACCGCCGCATGTGGCGGAGGCGCCTGCCTGTGGCTCACGGGAGCCGCCGAATCTGACCATCGCCCCGCGCCTCTGGGCTCGAGGCCACTCGGCTGATCGGGAGTGTCGGCCCAGCTTGAAGCCGGCGCCACAGCGCTGGAGGCGATGGGACCTTGAACATCGGAATCGTCAAAGGCAGCCGCCGCACGTCTATCGTGATGAGCGTGAGGATCCGCGATCGTGTAAACGGGAGAAAGGGGACGGTCTGATGCGTGCGCAGGCGGACGTTTTGTCGGCAAAGGCCGCTCATGGCTCCGACGAGCTTGCTGAGGCGCAACCGCGACGGGGGGCGGCTCCGGGGGACGCGCTTTAGGCTCGAATGAGCCTCGTGTGCGCAGGTCGTCGTCGAACTCGTCACGCCTCGTCGTGCTGACGATGGAATCGCCTGTATCAGCGCCCCATTGCTCTGAGATTCCGCCGTTCTGTTTGGCAATCTCGCGAGAAAAGGTGCGCTGAATATATTCCCGAATATCGCGTTGGTTCGTCCGAACGCCCTCCTCCGTCATGAAACCGAGGATCGCGTCATGAAGCTCCATAGCATCCTGAAAACGGTCTTCCGGGCGCCGTGCAAGGGCTTTCAGCAGGATTTGTTCAAGACGACGCGGCAGACTCGGCACGTGCTGACGCGGCGGCACCACCTCGACGTTGCGAACCTTTTCGACAGTGGAGATATCCGTTTCCCCAAGAAAAAGCCGCTCCCCGGTTACCAACTCGTAGAAGCAAATTGCAGCGGTAAACAGGTCGCTACGGCGGTCAAGAGGCAGGCCCCTCGACTGTTCCGGCGACATATACGAAAACTTGCCCTTCAAGATGCCGGAACGCGTTTTTCCAGCTTTCCCCGCTGCTTTCGCGATACCGAAGTCAATGACCTTCACATCGCCATCAAACGAGACAAGTATGTTTTGTGGAGACACATCACGATGCACAAGCGCAAGGTGGCGACCATCGGCCCCGCGCTTATTGTGTGCGTAGTCGAGACCCTCACACACCCGCAACATGATCGCGCAGGCGACGGCATGCGGCATCGGGCGGTTTAGCGCGCGCTGTTTATCGAATACAGCCCGCAGATCCTTGCCCGCAACGTACTCCATCGCGATGTAGAAGCTGTCGCCGACCTTCCCAAGGTCAAAGATCTGAGCAATATTGGCGTGGTTAAGCTGTACAGCGATCTTCGCTTCATCGATGAACATCGTAATAAACTCAGTATCTTCTGCGATACTGGGAAGAATACGCTTGACGGCTACTAGGCGCTCAAACCCCTCAACGCCGTACATCTTGGCCTTAAATACCTCGGCCATGCCTCCAACGTTAAGGCGCTCTAGAAGTCTATAGTTTCCGAAGTCGACGGGCCGATTCATCGTTTTCAGAATCATGCATCATGTGTGCCTGACTTCCATGCGCTCGTGACTGGTTCGGTACGTCATGTTCTTCAATACCCCTCAAGTTCTTTTGGAAGGGAATCCTGAGCTCTTACCACCAAGCTGTCGAAAGTGTGCGTGCAGCGGTGGAAATCACCTGCTATATTTTGGTGTGGCTCTAGGTTTATTCCCCTAAATCCCTGCAGCGCTCGACCTGCTTCACGTGGCGTGTATTCCCGGATCCAGGGCACGGACCGTCGCGGCTTTGACGGTATTCGAGAGCAGCATAGCGATGGTCATCGGGCCTACCCCACCGGGCACGGGCGTGACCAACGCGGCGCGGCTCGTCACTTCATCAAAGACGACATCTCCCGCAAGCGTACCGCTTGCGTCCCGGTGAATTCCGACATCAATCACGACCGATCCAGGTTTCACCCAGGCACCGCGAACAAAGTGGCGCTTGCCCGCCGCGACCACAAGAACGTCGGCGTCTAAGGCGAGTTCCGCTAATTCACGTGACTTAGAGTGCGCCAGTGTGACGGTGGCATCGCCGTGCGTCAGCATGCGTGCGACCGGCAGCCCCACCAGAGGGCTGCGGCCGATAACCAATGCCCGCGCGCCCGCAAGCGCTACGCCTTCGCGCTTAAGCAATTCGATGATACCTAGCGGTGTACACGGGAAGAGGCCCGGCAGGCCTAGCGCCAGCGCACCTGCGTTTTGCGCACTCAGACCATCGACGTCCTTTGCGGGGGCAATGCAACCCACCGCCCGTGTCGCGTCTAGGTGCGGAGGGAGTGGCAGTTGCAACAAAATGCCATCCACGCACGTGTCGGCATTGAGCGTCGCGATGAGCGCTTCGAGGCTCTCCTGCGTGGTTGCGCGGGGCAGACGATGGACATGGCCACGGAGACCTGCGGCCGCGGCCTGCCTCTCTTTGCTGGCTACGTAGACTTGGGATGCAGGATCATCACCGACGAGGATGACGTCGAGCCCAACAGGACGCCCGTAGTGGCTAGCCCACTCGCCGGCGACTTTCGCTATTTCCCGCCGAATAGTGGCTGCGTGAGTTTTGCCATCAATGAGCTTTGCCGTTGTCATCCCCGTAGCGTTACCACACCGCAGTCCATACGACGACGCGCACCCAGGCAGCTTCCGCGCTCACGCAACGCCCCCACCGCCGCAGGCGACAAAGGCGTGCTAAAGCGCCCGCATGTTTGAGGCTGTGGGTCCGCAGGTTTCCTTTCCCGAACTAGAGCGTGAAATGCGCGCGCTCTGGCAGCGTTTGGACGTTTTTGGCATGCAGCAGTCACGTGCTCGCGTTTGTCGCGAGACGGAAAAGCGCTTCGTTTTTTTCGAAGGTCCGCCCACCGCGAATGGCATGCCCCACCCAGGGCACGTTTTAACCCGCGTCATGAAGGACCTGCCCCTACGCTTCGCCACGATGCGTGGCAAGCATGTCCTGCGGCGCGCGGGCTGGGATACCCACGGACTGCCGGTCGAAGTTGAGGTCGAAAAAACCCTGGGCTTTAGCGGCAAAGCTGCAATCGAAGCCTACGGCGTTGGGCGCTTTGCCGAGCAATGCCTCGATTCGGTCTTCAAGTACGTTGACGAGTGGCGAACCATGACCGAGCGCATCGGTTTCTGGCTCGACCTCGACGATGCTTATGCGACCTACCACAAGACCTACGTCGAAAGCGTTTGGTGGGCGCTTTCGGAACTGTTTAACCGCGGATTACTCTATCAAGACTACAAAATTGTGTGGTGGTGGCCACAGGGAGGCACGGCGCTGTCGGCGGGCGAGGTCGGCCAAGGCTACAAGGAAGTTGTCGACCCCTCTGTGGTTGTTCACTTTCCGCTCGCATCGCAGGCCATGCCAACGGCCACACAGCAACAACTTGAAGCCGCCGCCGGGCCCGGTTCGCCGGTCTCTTTCTTGGCGTGGACAACAACGCCCTGGACGCTTCCCTCAAACGTTGGACTGGGCGTTAACAATGAGCTCCCCTACGCGCTTGTCCGCAGAGGCTCGGACGCTTTCATCGTTGCGGAGGCCTTGGTGCCCGCGCTTTTTGCCGATGCTGAGGTAGAGCACCTGGCTACCGTGCTCGGCAGCGAGCTTGTGGGCATGAAATACGAGGCGCCCTTTGCCTTCGCTCAACCAGAGGGCGGTCGGGCGCATGAGGTCATCGGAGCCGACTTCGTGACCTTGGATGCCGGAACGGGCCTTGTGCATTTAGCGCCGGCATTCGGCGAAGACGATTTTAAGGCAGCCAAGGCTCACGGGCTCGGCTTTCTCCAACTTGTTGAGCCCGATGGCTGTCTAAGCGCGGTGTGCGGTCCCTTCGCCGGACTCTTCTGCAAAGACGCTGACCGCGCTATCATCCGCCATCTGCAGACGCGCGGCCTCCTCTTCAGCGAGAAAGCCTACAAGCATGAATACCCCTTCTGCTGGCGCCGAGACTCAGACCCGCTGATTCAATACGCGCGCAAGTCCTGGTTCATTCGAACCAGCGACTTTGTCTCCGAACTCCTAAACAATAACGCCGGCATAAAGTGGTCTCCAGAACATATACGCGATGGACGTTTCGGCTCGTTCCTCGCCGGAAATGTCGACTGGGCCGTTTCGCGCGAACGTTTTTGGGGTACCCCGCTTCCGATTTGGGTCAACGATGAAACCGGGGAGAAAGTCGCAATAAGCTGCGTGCAAGCACTGCGCGAGCTTAATCCGGATGCGTTCGCTCACTTCGAAGCGGCCAAGCGCCGCGGCGAGATCCCCGCGGACGATCTTATGGTGCATAAGCCGTGGATCGACGCTGTCACTTTCACGAAGGCGAACAGTCCTGGCGTCTTCCGGCGTGTCCCCGAAGTGATTGACTGCTGGTTTGATTCAGGATGCATGCCCTTCGCGCAGTGGGGCTATCCGCATCAGAATCATGAAGCCTACGAGGCGAACGCCACGGCGGATTTCATCTCTGAAGCGGTCGACCAAACGCGAGGCTGGTTTTACGCCATGCTCGCCGTGAGCACCTTGCTTTTTGGCAAAACCCATGCCCTTCCACACCCGTTTAGACGGGCCCTTGTGCTAGGTATCATCAGCGACGAAAAAGGCCAAAAGCTCTCGAAATCTTTGAAAAACTATGAAGATCCGTTGCCGCTGATAGAGCGCCACGGCGCGGATGCTGTGCGCTGGGCGCTCTATGCAAGTACCGTCCCCGGCCAAGGGACGCGTTGGCACGAGCGCGCAGTGACCGAAGCCACGCGAGAAATTCTCCTAAAGGTATGGAACGCCTATTCCTTCTTCGTAACGTACGCAAATATTGATGCATGGGAGCCCGAAGCTGATCTAGTGAAGGCGGTAGGGTTGAGACCGGCCTATGCCCTAGACACACCTGGGTTGCCCGCAGACGGTGCTGAACTTCACCCCGCAGGAAGGGGTGCGCTGCATGATCCCGGTGAAGTGAACCCGTTTCGCGAAGCGCCAGGCAGCCTCGATGCGTGGATCCGAGCAGAGACGCGCGCGAGTGCACAGGATATTGCCCAAGCGATTGAGGCCCTTGAGCCTCACGTCGCCGCACGCGCCGTCACCCACTTTGTCGACGGACTGACGAATTGGTACATCCGGCGCTCACGAGATCGCTTCTGGCGCGGTGGTTTTGACGCCGACAAGGCCGCGGCGTTCGCCACGTTGTACACAGTCCTTCTCGACCTGAGTCGCATGCTAGCTCCCTTCTTGCCCCATTTGAGCGAAGCGCTTTATCAGAACCTGCGTCGCGGCGCCGACGCGCCCGCTAGCGTGCACGATGCCGCGTTTCCATCTGCCGCACCTTTGCCCGCCGACAGGTCGCTACGTGCAGCGATGACTCTAGTCCGCGAGGCGGTGGCGCTCGGGCAGCGCGTGCGCGCCGAGCACAAAGTGCGGGTACGGCAACCGCTCCAAAGTGCCGTGCTGGTATGTACGCCTAGTGAACGACCGCAACTCGAGGCGTTCGCCGAGGACATCAAGGCCGAACTGAACGTTAAGTCACTGGCGTTTGCCGAGCGCGTCACCGAGTTTGCAGAGATTACACTCGTGCCAAACTTCCGTCTACTGGGCCCTAAGTTAGGCACAAGAATGCCCAAATGCCGGGGTGCGCTCGCCGCACTGGACGGCGAAGTGGCCTACCAGCAGCTTTTGCGCGGAGAAGCGATTGACATCGAGCTTGAGGGGGCGCCTTTCCAGCTTAGCGCCGACGAAATCGAAGTCCGCGTCACGCCCAAGGAAGGTTTCGCGGCTGCGTCCTCATTTGGCATCATGGTGGCTCTCGACCTCGCCCTCGACGATGCGCTCACTGATGAGGGCCTCGCTCGCGAACTCATCAGCCGCATCCAGCGGGCCCGCAAAGACCTTAATCTTCCTTACGAGGCTCGGATTGTAACCACCGTGCGCGCACACGATACGCGTCTCGCACGCGTGATTGGCAATGGTGAGCTGCTAGGGCAAATTCAGGCTGAAACTCTCTCCAAAACACTGCACCTACTACCCGATGAACGACCAGATACACCCGCGCTGCACGAAATCACATCCGCGCACTGGGTCTCGATCTCGGTCGAGTTGAGCGCGTAGACGAGGCAGTTCTAGACAGTGAACACAGGCGTCTAGACCGTGGAAGTAGGCGGCTGCTGGGGCTCAGAGGCGGTCTCGACGTGACGCACAGGTTTGGGCTGGAGGAAAGAATCGAGAAGCATCAGGCCGACGCCGATAGAGATGGTGATGTCGGCGACATTAAACGTGGGCCACTCCCAGCCATTTTGTAGATGAAAACGAATAAAGTCGACGACATAGCCGTAGCGAAAGCGGTCGATGAGATTACCTAACGCGCCAGAGACCACGAGCGGGACGGCCCAAGCAAAGAGGGGCCCGCCACGGCCGGACACAAAGAAAAAGCCAAGTACGCCCGTGGCAACCAATGCGGCCACCGTAAAGAGTGTGCTCCGAATCCATTCGGGAGCATCGTGGAGCATGCCAAAGGCCGCGCCGCAGTTCTCAGCGTAGCGAAACTCGAGGTAGCCGTCGATCAGCACGATAGGTGCTGTACGCAAGCGTTGAATATGGATGTAGCCGTCGGCCGCGCGCTCACAAAGCGGCGGCTTATTGTGTTCTCGCTCTACGGAGAGGGATTCAAGCGCCCAATCCTTGGTCGCTAGATCTAGCCAGGTTAGGCCAATGGTGGCGAGAAGCGCGATAACGAGGACTTTCGTCGTTGTGTTCTGCATATCCGAATACATCCCGCCGCCAGCTAATAGCCTCGCGACAAACGCCGACGCGGTATGGCACATCGCTGACACCGGAGCGAGGCTCGGAGCATGTTTGCACAACGCATGAACGTGTACGCTAGGTATGGCGGTGCACGTAGCGGAAGGTCAGCACGTAGGCGAGTATCGCGGCACCACTTCCAAGTATGAGCGATCCGACCCATACCTCCGCACCCACCGCCAGCAAAGCGTCCCAAAGCCGGCCCCAGACCGCTACTTGGTCTCCCGTCTTTTCGTCGTTGCCGAGGAGGGCCGCGCCGCTTTCAGGCCCCGAACGCATGACGCGGGCGCCCACCCACCACCCGGCATAGTAGATAGGCACCGCGGTCAGCGGATTAGAAATAAAAAGCGCTGGGAAACCAGCAAGCTTGTTTATCGGAAGTACCGCGGCGAGTGCGGCGTAGATCAACATCTGCAGCCCAAGCGTCGGTGTGAACGCGATAAATACCCCCAGGGCGACACCACCCGCAACGCGCCTGGGCGTATCGCCGCTGCCGGTAAGGCTTGTGCCTAGACGGCGTGTCCACATCTGCACGCGCTGCAGCAGCGAGGATCGAGTCTTGGCTAAGGCATGCCTCACGCGCGGAGGTCGCGCTGAGGCGTCGCCCGGTCGCTTCGCAGGTTCAGACGCCGTGTCGACCACGAGCTGAGGTGATCGCGTAGCGCCTGACTCAGCGCGCAGCGCACCTTCCTCCGTGACAGGCCCGTCAGCCCCTGAGATCTCTACGCTGAAGGGCGGCACGATAAACCCATCGAGGAGCCCCTCGGGAAAGCGTTCCACCGGCTCTTCGTATAAGCGAATATCTTCGGGTTCACCCGTTCCCGCATCCTGCGGAGCATCTTGCGACGATGCGTGTGACGGCCCCTTCATGCTGTGCGTAAGCGTAGGCTGCGTCTTGGTTTTCGGCCATGCCTTGTGAGATAGTTTGCGCCAGACTCATCGTAACAGTTGCTCGTCACGCCGCCGCCGAAGCAGTGTGTCACGCAACGTGCGAATTTCTTCGGCAGCTGCCTTCCGCTCCAGGACACAGAGATCAAGTCCGCTCCCGCCCTTGCTTCGACGCTGGCCGGCGTCGAGCAACGCCAAAAGTGAGCGGTAGGCGTCGCTTGCGGAGACAATCCCTAAGGAGCGGCCGGGAAGAATGAGCGCAGCGCTGTTTAGCTGCTGCTTTTCAAGCGTGCGCAGCATAAGGGTGCCCGCGCGCTCAGCTTTTCTTGGCGAAAACGCCGAACTCATGCCGAGTCCAACATGCAGCAATCGCCGGTATCCATGTCCGGGAGCAGGAGACAAGAGACTGAGGTCACCGAAGCCTCGATCGACCCAGCCACGGGCGATAAGCCGCGACACCCATCCGGCCAGCCCCCAGTCAATGACGTGATTGATGCCGGTTAGCGGGGCCTCGTCGGCAAACGACGTGATCACAATCGTTTCCCGCTGACTTTCCCCAAGGTCGAGCACCCGAGGCAAAAGAAGCCCTTGGTGTCGACCAGCGGTCAATCCCATGTCTCGCTCTGCTCCTTAGCGTCTTGCGCCCACGCATCTTCCTTCGTGTCTGAGGGTTGATGCGTCATTTCAGCGCTGGCGCTAACGGACTCCGGCAGCAACGAGGTGACTCCAGGCCTTAATGCCCCCTGGACCCGATCAAGGACCGCATGAACAAGTTTGAAGCTTTCCTCTCCCCCGTAGCTCTGCACCAGGGTGACCATCTCCGCGATGATCACATCAACCGGCGTGTCGCTGCACGCAACAAGCTCCGCGGCTCCGAGGCGCATCGCTGCACGCTCGATACCGCCAAGACGTTCGAGACGCCACGTTGACAGCGCACCGCGCAGCGCGTCATCAAGACGACTCTGCTCTTCATCAAAGGTATCGATGACGCGTGAAACGTAGCTGGCCGACTCAAGGTCGGGAGGACCAAAGGCAGCGGCATGCTCGGGAACCAGCGTCACGAGACGTGCGGACCGGTGGCCCAAATCCCAGGCGTAGAGCAGTTTGAGCAGCGCATCGCGCTGTTGGCGGCGCGAGCTCATAGACTCTTTAATCGCGCGCGGAGGCTAGCCATTTCCAGCGCTGCCAAAACAGCTTCCTCTCCCTTGTTTCCGTGCTTCATTCCAGCGCGACTGAGCGCGTCCTCCGCATCGTCTGTGGCAACGATACCATGAGCGATAGGCACGTGAGCGGTTTCGGTCAGGTTACGCAAAGCGCTCGTGGCACCACCGACGATTTGGTCGAAGTGAGCGGTTGCACCTCGAATAACGCATGCAAGCGCGACGAGCGCGTCCAGTGGCTGAGCTTCAATAAGCCACCGCGCAGCCAGCGGGAGTTCCCAAACACCGGGGACCCGCACCACCGTGACGCGGTCCTCTCCAACGCCGTAACGCGCGAAAGTGCGGAGCGCACCTGCAACCAAAGCGTCAGTGACTAACCCATTAAAGCGGGAAGCCACAATGCCAAAACGCGTGCCCGCGGGAGGCGTCGGCAGGCCTTCGATAATTGTGCTGGTGGTCATGTGTTCCTGTGCGCGGCGAGAAGCTCAAGTTTTGTACGCGCGCTAAGTGCTCGGGCGTGCCGCTGCGTAGCCGTGACCCAACCGGTAACCGCACACAAGGGAACGCGGGGAGCGTATTCAAGGCCAAACGCCGTACGAACTCAGGGCTCGTCAAGCGTTCAACGAGTACGTCCGCCTACCCGAGGATAACTAGCCCAACGCGCATTCGCTTCAGGGTAGCTCAAGTTGGTCCTCAACGCAGATGCCGAAGGCATCAAGGCTGGGAAGCCTCCGAACATGATTGGTCAGCAGACGTAAGCGGCCGAGCCCGAGGAGGCGCAATGCTTGGGCGCCCAGGCCGTACTCACGCAGCACGTCGCCCTGTTCACGCCGCGAACTAGGAGCACTTCCCTCGACGTAACTTGCAAACTCAGCGCGCAAGTCGAGATACTCGGGGATAAGCAGGATCACGCCTGCGCCCGCTTGCTCGATGGCAGCTTTGGCCGAGGCCAGCGGCGTTCGACCCGGCGCCGCTGCTCCGAAGATGTCTCCGAGTACGTTGGCTTTGTGGACGCGCACCAGCGTTGGCACTTCCGACTCTGCGACGTCGCCCAGCACGAGAGCTAGCATCGGACGTTCGGTGAGCGGGCTCTCCAGCAGAACCGTCCGCCAAGTGCGACGCTCGCCTGAAGCCGCGTTACCGACGGGCAGCTCCAAGGTGCCCTCCCCGGCAATGCTAACCAATGACTCCGTACTCAAGCGGTACGCGATTAGGTCAGCGACACTCAGGACACGAAGCCGGTGCCTATCAGCGTAAGCTTTTAGATCCGGCATGCGCGCCATCGTTCCATCCTCATTCATGATTTCACAGATCACCGCAGCGGGCTCAACCCCAGCTAGGCGGGCAAGGTCGACTGCGCCCTCTGTGTGCCCGCTACGCTGAAGCACGCCACCCGGGCGCGCCTGGAGCGGAAAGATATGCCCTGGCGAAACAATATCGGCGGCGCTCGCCGTGGGCGCGCAGGCCACCCGCACGGTGTGGGCGCGATCTGAAGCGCTGATGCCCGTGGTGACGCCTTCGCTCGCCTCGATTGACACCGTGAAGGCCGTCGAACGGTTCGAGTGATTGTGCGTGACCATCAAAGGAATCCCGAGACGCCGCACTCGGTCCTCCGTCAGCGCGAGACAGATCAGGCCCCGCGCATGAGTGGCCATGAAGTTGATCGCTGCCGGCGTGACAAAGCTGGCGGCGAGAACCAGATCGCCCTCATTTTCTCGGTCCTCGTCGTCGACTAGGACTAGCATTTCCCCCTTGGCAAATGCCGCGATGGCCTCGCTGATGCGTTCGTGGAAGGCCGCCTGTTCGGGCGCCTGCGAGATTGGCTGTGGCTGATTCATGAAGTGGAGACCCCTGGGCCGCGCACTATCACGGCCAGTATCATTCATTGGCAACTGGCTTATTGGCCACTAGGCGAACGGAGTGTTGGGTTCACTCGGCCTGCGTTGAAAGCAATATTCTCGGCTAACCGCGGAGGTGCGCCGCCTGGGATGCATATTTTCCAAGCATATCGTACTCCACGTTGACGTCCATCTCAGGAGCGAGATGCCCAAGTTGCGTGACTGCGAGCGTGTGAGGAACGAGCCAAAGTGCAAAGCTTACCTCGTCCAATGCGTTGACCGTCAAGCTGACGCCGTCGACGGCGACCGAACCCTTTTCCACGAGCCAAGGGCGTGCGTTGGGCTGAAACGCGATGCGCAGGGCACAGCCATCCGCATCGCGTTTCTTCGCCAAAACGGTCGATCGAGCATCGATGTGACCGGTAACAAAATGGCCGCCCAATCGCGCCCCAATTTGCAACGCGCGCTCCGCATGCACCCACTCGGGATGCCTGCCAGGCGCAAAGGCGCCAAAGGTTGTCCTCTCTAGCGTTTCACCCGACAGATCGAAAACCAGATGATCACGAGCTGTCTCCGCCACTGTGAGACAGGCCCCGTTAAGCGCAATAGACTCGCCGAGAACCACGTCCGCGTAGGGATTTTCAGTGGTTACCCGCAAACCTGCGCCCTGGGTCGCCACGCGGCGTATGCGGAGTGACCGCTCGACCAATCCAGTAAACATGCGCGCAAGCCTAGATCTCTCACTCGCCTTTCTCAACCACACGGCGCCCGCAGGACACGCTCACAGCGGCCGCATAGGGCCAGAACCCGTCATGACAGGCGGTGCAACGCGCTTGGTTGCATGCGTTCGGGACGACCGACAGCCGCAAGCGATCCTGGGAGGAAACCTTCGATCAGGATGTCGGGGCCCAAGCGTCGCACTTTAGCCGACGCTAGCCGAAGGGCATCGCTTAGGACCGGCGGTGAGTGAAGCGCAAAGAAGCGCTGGCCATCGGCAGCGCCAAGGAGCACCGGAGCCAGGAAAAGACAGAGCCTGTCCACAAGGCCAGCTTCGAAAAAGGCGGCGGTAAGCCTAGGGCCGGCCTCAACGAGAATATCGTTAACCCCCTCTTCGTTGGCTAGTCGTTCGAGCATCCGCTTTAGCTGCGCTGCCGGTGGTCCTGAACCTACGGCCCATACCGTGAAATCGCGCGCGTTTTCCGGTGCAATCGTGGTCTCCGGGAGGAGCAACAAGGAGCGGCGCCGCCGCTGAAGCGGCTGCCATGCCTTCGCGTTTACCGGAAGCGGCTCGCTGCCAGCAATGACCACCAACTGGGGATGCCGACCGCGTACTGCGCGTACGCTCAGCTCGGGGTCATCGCAGCGGAGCGTGCCCGCCCCTGTCACCAGCGCATCTGCCGCCGCGCGCAGAGCATGGGCCTCGCGACGCGCCCGTGGGCCTGTCAGCCACTTTGATGCGCCCGTGGCGGTTGCCATGCAGCCATCTAGAGAAATTGCTGCTTTGAGTGTAACCCGCGGTCGACCGAGCAACATGCGCCAGGGAAACCCTCGCAATAGCTCGAAACACTCCAGCTCGAGCACGCCGGTTTCAACGGCAATGCCCGCGGACTCCAGGACCTGCAGTGCGCCGGGGGCATGCGGCGCGGGATCGCGCGTACCTACAACGACACGCTTGACGCCCGCGTTCAGGATGGCAGCGGTGCACGGAGGCGTACGACCAAAGTGATTGCATGGTTCGAGGGTCACGTAGAGCGTACTGCCCTGAGCTGTCGCAGCGGCACGCTCAAGTGCCACGGCCTCCGCGTGAGGTTGCCCGGCTGCCTGGTGGAAACCCTCAGCAACCTGTTGTCCATCACGCACCACGACCGCGCCCACGCGGGGATTCGGGCTGGGGTCACCGCGTTTGCCAAGAGCAAGCGCGCGGCGCATCCAGAAACGGTCATCCTCGCGCGAAGAAGCCGTGGACTTACTTTTGGAAGGGGTCACTTCGCTTCTGGCTTGCTGGGCTCTGGGTCGACTAGAGTCTGAAGCTCGGCTGCAAATTCTTCGACGTCTTTAAACTCACGGTAGACGCTGGCGTAACGCACGTAGGCAACGCGGTCACGTTGACGTAGTGCTTCGATCACGCGCGCCCCAACTTCCGCTGCCGGCACCTCGCGCTCACCGCGCTCACCAAGCTGGCGCTCAACGGTGTCCACGATGGCTTCAATGTCGCTGGCCGAGACCGGGCGCTTGACGCAGGCGCGCGCAATACCCTTGGCAACTTTCGCCCGTTCGAAGGGCTCGCGGCGCTGGTCCTTTTTGATGATAAGCGGTGTCACCACTTCCAGACGCTCGTATGTTGTGAAGCGCCGACCACAAGCCTCACAACCACGTCGCCGACGCACCGCCTGGCCCCCTTCCGAGAGGCGCGAGTCGGTCACCTTGGTGTCCGGGAAGCCGCAAAATGGGCACTGCACGCCGCGGACTCTATACCGAAAGCGCCTCTAGAGAAAGCGATTCAGGCGCAACGAATCCGCCCCCAAGAACAAAGCCTTCCTCGTCGTAAATGACGGCACCCTGCCCCGGCGTGATCGCACGTTGTTGCTGGAAAAAGTCCGCGCGGAATCCGCCGCCTGCGCGCGTAATCGTCGCAGATGCCGGCAGATGTCCGTGGCGAATCTTGACGCGTGCCTCAAAGGTCTGTGGTGTGTCGGACTGCCACACCGCCTGCGCAACGGAAAGCGTCTGTGACATAAGACGCGCTTCATCGCCGACAACCACGTCCCCACTAGATAGCGTCCGCAAGACAAAGCGCGCTTTGACCTCGGCGCGTTGCGCCTGGTTGCGATGCGCTGAATCACGCTGATTTTGCGTCGGTGAACCCGCAGGACGAAGCGCGCCCAGGCCAAGACCGCGCCGCTGACCTGCGGTGAAGCTTTGGCTACCATCGTGGTGTGCCAACGTTTCGCCGGATTCATCGACGATACGACCGCTCGCCAAAGGCCGTCCTTCTCGCCGCATAAAGCCTGCCACATCACCCGTTGGCACAAAACACAGCTCTTGAGAGTCGCGCTTGTGGGCGACGGGCAAGCCAAGGTCCTCGGCGAGTTGCCGGGCGGCAGTCTTCGATGTTTCGCCAAGAGGAAAGAGCAAGCGCCGGCGTAGCTTCTCGGAAAGCCCAAAAAGAAAGTAGCTTTGATCTTTCTTCGTGTCCTGACCTGCACCTACGCGCGGCGCGCCACCGGGCATCGCCGGACTTAGCCGGGCGTAGTGCCCCGTCGCAATAAACTCAGCCCCGTACATATCCGCTATCGCCAGCAGACGGTCGAGCTTTACGAAGCTGTTGCAGGTCGCGCACGGCAGAGGCGTCAATCCTTGTAGAAGCCCTTCCATATAGGGTTCAACGACTTCCGATCGAAAGGAATCACGCTCGTCAATGACGTAATGGGGAATTGCCAGCGTGTCGCAAACACGGCGGGCATCCTGCCGATCCTCGGGCGCACAGCAGCGACCGATGCGTTCTTCCGGTGGCGCGTCCCAAAGATGCAATGTAACGCCAACTACGTCATAGCCGTCACGCTTGAGAAGCCCCGCCACCACCGCGGAGTCGACGCCCCCACTCATCGCCACGAGCACGCGCGCTCCTGCCTGCACACCGCTATTCACGCTGCGTATGGTAGCAGTTCCCATGACGCTACGCTGCTCTCAGACACTTCGTCATGCCTGCACGCGTGGACTTTAGCCCGCGCCGCAGCGACTATCTGAGCCAAGCGACGTCTGGACTGGCTCACACGCGTGGTCCTCGTAGCGTCGCAAGCGAGGACCGTCCGTGGTTAGCCATTCCACGCTACTCAAACTTTGCGACCGCGTGACCACCTAGGTTCAGCGACAGCTAACGCGGAATGCACACGAAGCTGGTCCAAAGGAGGTGGAGACGCGCGTTAAACTCGGATGTGACGGAATAGATATCCGCGTGCCCACCAAACCGGCACCATCGCTGCCTTAGCTTCTACTGGCCTAGTCGCGCTCCCATGTCTCGTCCAGGCGCGCGGTGAGCTCGCTGAAGCCAGCCGCGTCGCCGGAAAAAAAGCAGCAATAAGACCAAAATGGAACCAAGTCCTCCAAGGACCGTGAAGTATCCGTAGCGGAGGGAGAGCTCCGGCATGTACTCGAAATTCATGCCGTAAATGCCCACGATGAAGCTCAGGGGAATGAAGATGGTGGAAACGAGCGTCAGAAAACGCATCACTTCATTCATGCGCTGCGTCAGCATCGAAAGATG
>SLQV01000063.1 GCA_007131285.1 Myxococcales bacterium | reverse complement strand
TGCACGCGCCTTACGCCGCGCCAGTACCGGACAAAGTCCTCAGAGATGATGAGGTCTCCCTCTACCTCGCCGAGCAACTTAGCAAGACCAAGTGCAATGCGGGACGGCGCCAGACGCCACAACGCACGCGTCGTACGCTCGTGTGTCTCGGCGGCTCGAAGCAAAAAGGGGAGGGCTTGCTTGAGGAGTCCTTCATGAAAAGATGAGGCAAGCTGTCCGGATACCCCACTGATGAGAACAAGTGCTCGGACCGGCCGTTTAAGCGCGACCTCAAGCGCAACTTGTACGCCCATTGAATGGGCGAGGATGACGGGTTCGTCCACCCCAAGGTGATCGAGAATGGGCAGGGCATCCTCTGCCAATGCCGGTATGGAAACGTCGCAGGAAGACGGATCCGCGACACGACTGTTACCGTGTCCCCGGTAATGTGCGTGGCAAAAGCCGCCGCGGGTCACGAGCGGGCCCTTGAGGTAGCGCCACGCGTAGCCGTCGCAACCGATGCCGTCGAGCAGCAGTGCCTGTGGTGCTTGGCCGCGCGCTTCGAAAAACATGCGGACAGCATTGCGTTCCATATACCCGCCACCGGCTACCGAGGGCGGGTTTGCGATGGAGGTCGCTTTGGGAGGAAACTCAACAAGCGTGGGACACGACACGGAGCCTGTCTATGTGACACAGGTCGAGCCGCGACGACAGGCCCGCGGTGTCTGTGCGCGATTCAATACGCTCCTATCGCTGCTTTGGCTGTTGCGGATAGCGACTGCGATTGAGTGATGGTGTTTCCGAGACGTGTTTCAGTGACCAGGTGCAAACGGCACTATTCAAGGCGGCTCAACCGGCCCAATGCGTGCATCAGTGCGCCGCCAACGCCCGCATATGCACCCCCAGAGACGTGATACGAGGAGGCTTCCGTCAAGCGTTGCCGCCGCGCGCTAAGCGAGCTCGTCGTCGTCAGGCACGTCGTTGACTGAGGGGAGCTTGCGTATTTCGGTGAGGCCGAGTTTGACGCAACGCTGAACGATCCAAGATAGCGACCGGTCTAGGCGGGCGGCTTCGTGCTGAATATCCTGCAGCATCGACTCGGGGAAGTAGAGACTCTGTTTGCGTTTGTCTGTTGCTGACATCGTGAGATCGTCCTTAAAGTCGCGTCGGGTGGGTCTTGAGTGGCCATGGGCGTCACCCTAGGCCCGCACAGCGCGCGCCGCGTGTGTTGCGGTGACGCGTGTAACTCGCTGCCGTCGTGTCAACGGGTCTTCTATTTGGTACTGTTTTATGGGTACAGGTGTCAATAGGGATGTGAAGCGGCGCGGTTGTCGCCTTTGTCGTGTCGACTCCGACGGAGGAGGCGTGCGTCGCTGAGGTACGCCTGGCTCTCATGCGCTAAAGCGGGCAGGAGGGACGGGGTGCGGTGGACCAGGCGGGGCTGTTTACTTCGGTCTCCGCTCGAGCTGGGTCGCGAAGGGCACCGGTCGCTCAAAAAGGTGCCATGTATAGAAATAAGCCGTATGTTTGAATTTTTGCGTCGTTTAGGGCTTCTCGGAGCCGTAGGAGTGGTGGGAGCGGCATGGCCGACAAGCGCAAGCGCACAGCGGAGTCCGAGCGCGCAAATGTCCGCGGCGCTCGCGCTCATTGAACGCCATTACGTTGAAGCAACCGAGCCCGAAACCCTGGTTCAGGGTGCCATCGCTGGCATGCTTGCCAGCCTCGATCCCCACAGCGCGTTGTTGCCGACGGAGGCGGCCCAGACTTTCAGCGAAGACACCAATGGTCGGTTTGGTGGCATCGGTGTCGAAGTGATTGTCGATGACGGGCGCTTGCGCATCGTCAACGTCTTTGATGGTGGCCCTGCCGCTCAGGCAGGCATTCAGCCCGGCGACGAAGTGCGCGCCGTCAACGGCGCACGCATCGAGGTCAATCAGCTGGTACGTATTATTCAGGACATGCGCGGCGCGCCCGGCACCATCCTGCGTCTGACGATTCAGCGCGGGGATCCGGGCGAGAGCCATGAGATGACACTGGTGCGCGAAATTATTCGCGTGCGCGCCGTCGATGCGCGTCTCTTGGCGGATGACACCCTGTATATCGCGCTCAAGGCGTTCCAGCGCGGTGCGGCTGCAGAAGTGGCCGCGGCCTTCAACGCTGCGAATCAGTCTCTCGGTCCCGAGCGGGGGGTAGCGGGCATTCTGCTCGATTTGCGCAATAATGCGGGTGGTCTCGTCGACGAAGCGCGTCAACTCGCAGATCTTTTTCTCGAAACAGGCGTTATTGTCTCGACTCAAGGTCGGGACGGTAAAGTGCTGTCGCGGCTTCAGGCTTCGCGGCGCGGCACGTTGCCAGCGCTTCCATTGCTGGTTCTGGTCAATCATTTTTCCGCAAGCGCGGCAGAGATTGTGGCGAGCGCGCTGCAAGACCACGGGCGCGCGCGTCTCGTCGGCACCCGAACCTTCGGCAAGGGCAGTGTCCAGGATGTGTTCGAGCTCGACGGCCTCGGCCTTATGAAGTTGACCGTGGCGCTCTACGTGACACCCCTGGGACGGGTAATCCAGGCGTCCGGCGTCGTACCGGACTTTGTCATTCCTGCCTTGGACCCCACGGCTAGCGAGAAGCTGAGCGAAGCGTTGCTCAGAGAAGGTGAAGCCGATTTGCCCCGGCACTTAGAGGCTCCGCTGAAGCCTCGAACGCGCAAGTCGACGCCCAAGCCAGATATGTCAAAGAGCCAAGTTAGCCCGCTTGACTTAGCCGCCCGCGAGTCCTTGCGCCGTAGCCCCGACTTCTCAACGCGGGCTCGTCCGAGCTTTCCCAGTGATTTTCAGGCACAAATTGCGCATCAATTGCTACTAGCGCAGACGCGAGAAGCCAGTCACTAACGCGGTGAACATAAGGCCAAGCCCGGGCCAGCCGAGTGCCAGTGCCCTGCCGGCAATGCGTGCAGGTATGACGACTCCGGGCGCAGCCAGCACCTTGTCAGGTGGCTCTGCTGCGCTGGTAATGGCAGAAACGTAGAGGGCCGCTGACGCCCTTGCGTTCGGAGACGAGCTGCCAGTTTGGACCGAGTTCGGGGAAGAAGCGGTCCCCAGCAAAGGTGGCGTCGATATGCGTGAGGTAAAGGTCCGTGGCTAGTGAGATGCTTTCCGCGTAGAGACTCGCGCCGCCAATGATGCACGGAAGCGTATCCTTCGAGGCGTCTATGGCAGAGGTTAGGGAGTCGAAGACCTCGCAGCCCGTGTGTCGCCACGCTGCGTTACGCGACACGACCATGTTGCGGCGCCCAGGGAGGGGGTTGCCAATGGCCTCGAAGGTGACGCGCCCCATGATCACATCATGTCCCAGCGTCAACTCTTTGAAGTAGCGTAAATCCTCGGGGAAGTGCCAGGGCATGTGGCCTTCAAAGCCGATGGTCATATGCGCATCCACGGCGGCTACCAGCGCCAAGCGATGCTCGACTGCCTGGCGCGGAAGCCGCGCTTCCCCTGTCTGCGGGTTCTCGGACGACGGCGCTGGCGCAGTCACGACGCGGTGCGGCGGAGACGCTTCGGTTTCGTTGCAATTGGGTGCCATCATCAAACCGCCACCGGTGCTTTGATGCCGGGATAGGGTTCGTAGTTGTTGAGTATCAGGTGTTCGTAGCGCAGTTGGAAGATGTCGGGGGCATCGGTGCGTACATGTAAGGTAGGCGGAGTTTTCGGGGTGCGCATCAGTTGAAGATGTGCCTGATTGACGTGGTTTTCGTAGAGATGGGCGTCACCGAATGAGTGCACCAGGTCGCCCGGGAGAAGATCTGCTTCGCGAGCCAGTACGTGGATCAGCAGCGCGTAACTTGCGATGTTGAAGGGCACTCCAAGAAATAGGTCCGCGCTTCGTTGGTAGAGGTGCCCGCTAAGGGTGCCCTCATGTACATCAAACTGGCAAAGCACGTGACAAGGTGGCAGCGCCATTGCACTGAGATCTTTTGGATTCCATGCCGCGAGCATGTGGCGTCGGCTGCCTGGGTTTTCTCGGAGTCCGCGGAGCAGCGCGGTGATTTGGTCCACGCCGTCGTCTCCGTAGTGGCCGCTCGGTTGCCGTGTTGCGCCAAAGTTGCGCCATTGGTGGCCGTACACCGGGCCGAGGTTGCCAGCGGGCAGGCCGAGTGTTGCCGCGAAGTCAGGTGTCGCCCATTCATCCCAAATGGTCACGCCGCGGGCTTGGAGCGACGCGACATCGGTCTCTCCCCGCAAAAACCAAAATAGTTCCTCCGCAACGGACCGAAAGTGCACCTTCTTCGTGGTCAGGAGAGGAAAGCCCGAGCGCAGGTTGAAGCGCAACTGCCAGCCGAAAAGCGAGCGCGTGCCGACGCCCGTGCGGTCCTGCCGACGTCGCCCATGCTCGAGTGCCGTACGCAGCAGTGTGAGGTAATCTGCTTCCACTTGAGCAAGTGTGCCTTAGCTCGCGCGTCTCGCAAGCCACGGAGTTCCCCCGCCGTGGATGGAATGGTTGAGCGGTTCGCAGGCAAGGGCGAGCGAGGAGGGCGCCGGGTGCTGTCTCGACCGAACCAGGCAGCGATATTTAACGGCGATATAAAGCCGGGCGACGCCTCTTGCGTGGCGTGGTAGAGCCGATTCAGAGGCTTGATTTCGGGCACGTAAAGCCTTCGGAGGCCTCGCTTCCTCGGGCCCGAACACACTATCGCATGGATACTACAGTTCGAGAAATCGCGGATGCAGGCCGCGTGTCCTTGCGTGATCTGCCGGGTCATGCGCTGCGTGCGGCCTGGCGAGCGGGTTACACCTTGGCTGATTTCCGGCGTGATGCGCTTGCCGGAATCGTTGTCGGTATTGTCGCGCTGCCGCTGTCGATGGCGCTGAGCATCGCCATCGGCGTGCCTCCACAACACGGCATCTACACGGCGATTGTTGCGGGGTTTGTGGTGGCGCTCTGCGGCGGCTCTGCCACCCAAATTACGGGTCCGACGGCGGCTTTTATCGTGGTACTTGCCCCGCTCCACGGGACCTACGGTATGGCGGGTTTGTTACTGGCCGAACTTGCAGGCGGCGCGCTTATTCTTTGGCGCCTCACACAAGCTACGTGCCGCGTTGCATTGGGTCGGTGAAGATACGCGCGCAGTCATTTTCCGCATGCACGAAGTTTATGTCATCGACGCCAGCGGCCTTGTCGCCTTGGAAGAGATGGTCCGCTTGCTTGCCCACGACAGGGTCGCGGTAGTGCTCTGTGAGCTCAACAGGCAACCTGCGTCAATGCTGCATCGCGCAGGCCTCGAAGTCCACGCTAGCGTCTCCCTTTGCCGCAGCTACGGCGAAGCGCTCGCCCTCGCTGCTGCGTTCGATGCGCCGCCGAGCGCCGCGCGCGGCTAACCTCAGCCGTGTTCGGAATAGTGCCGTCCGCGTATCCCTGCGTCTAAGGGTGTGGCTTGTGGCCAGGGGGCTAGTGTTCCGGTCTTAACCCAGACGCTTGCGCTCGCTTTAACGCTTGCATATGCGCTATACCGAGGTCGATCATGGATATTTCGTTTGAGCAACGGCAGCTGTCACACATTGCTGCGGAGTTGGCCGTTTTTGCGGTCAACGAAACCAAAAACCTTGCCGGTAATCCTAGCTTCGCAGCGCTCGACGCGTTGACGGGGGGGCACCTTGCGACCCTGGCTAAAGACGAGGGTTTTTGCGGCAAAGCCGGCACCCAGTTGCGCGTCCCGGTGCAGGGGTTGGCCGCTCCCTGGCTGTGTTTGGTGGGCCTCGGTGACGCCAAGCAAAGCGCTGAGTCGACGTCTGAGTGGCCGCACCTTGACGCGCTGGCGAAGGCGGTGGCTGGGCTCGCCAAGCAGCGTCGGCGCATTGCGTTAGGAGTTGCGCTTGAACCCGGCTTGGCGACGAACGGTGAAGCGGTAGCCCGTGGCATCGAGTCGCTTGCCCTGGGTTTGCAGCTGGCTGCGTACTCGTACGAGCGTTTTCGCACGCCTACTGATGAGGAAACGCTGGATGTGCAGGTGATTCTGGCCTGGGCAGATGGAGGCGCGCTACCCGCGGACGGCTTCGTGGCGGACGAGGCGCTGAAACGTGCGCGTATTCTCGCGGAATGCACAAATCTCGCGCGGGATTTGGTGAACGAGCCACCGAACGCGCTCGGCACGGTCGCGCTGGCAGAGCGCTGTGAGAGCCTGGCGAAGCGTTACGGCGTGAGCTGTGAAATTTGGGGCCCTGACGTTCTCGAGCGCGAACGCATGGCACTGTTTTTGGCAGTAGCACGCGGTAGCGCGGCGCCCGCGCAGCTAGTGCGGCTGCACTACGCGCCGCCCACCGCGTCCGGCAAGCAGACGCCGCGGCACAAAGTTACGTTCGTGGGCAAGGGCCTCACCTTTGATTCCGGAGGACTTTCGCTCAAGCCCGCCAAGTCGATGGAAACGATGAAGCTCGATATGGGCGGCGCGGCGACGACTCTCGGCATCATGCTAGCCGCAGCCCGTCTCGGCGTGGATATCGAGCTGACAGCCTACATCGGCATCGCCGAAAATATGCCCGGGCCCGACGCCTACCGGCCCGGAGATGTCTACCAAGCGCGCAACGGCAAGTTTGTAGAGGTTATCAACACCGACGCTGAAGGCCGTTTGGTGCTGGCGGATGTCCTTGCATACGCTGCGGAAGAGAATCCCGACCTCATTGTGGACCACGCCACACTTACCGGTGCCTGCATGGTCGCGCTAGGTCCATACGTCGCAGGCCTCTTTACGCCAGATGACAGCCTTGCAGCGGACTACGCGGCGGCGGCCAGGCGGGCAGGGGAGGGCATGTGGCGGCTGCCGCTGCAGGAGGCGTTGGCGGAGGGCCTCAAGAGTGACATCGCGGACCTGAAGCATACCGGGGAAGCGCTTGGCGGTGCAATTTCCGCCGCGCACTTTCTACAAGCCTTCGTGGGGGATGTGCGCTGGGCGCATATCGACTTGGCGGGGCCCTCCTTCCTAGAGAGGCCCCACGGACTCTTCGCCAAGGGCGCCACAGGCTTTGGGGTTCGTACCGCCATCGCCTTTCTCGAGGGCTTCAAGGCCTCCTAGGGAGCTCGGTCCTGGGCTGGGGTTCTGCTAGGGGCGGTTGGAGGCTTTTCCCGAGGGGTGCTTTCGTCTATAGCTTCCCGCATGATTAGCTTGACCGACCTCTTCTCCCAGCCCGAGCGGCATGAGCGTGCGCTGCAGGGGTGTCTCGACCTTCTCGACAGCGAAGTGGCCAACAAATCCGGGCTGAGCGGCCTAGCAATCAAGGGTGGCTACAAGCTGGTGAGCAGCGTCAAGCCGGGATTCTTGCGGCAGCTCGTCGCGGATTTGCTGCCCGAATTTGCTGCCGCACTCCAGCCTTTCTGGTCTCAGGCGCAAACAGAAGGCCGGAGTGCGCAGGCACACTTTTCTCAGGTGGGCGGTCAGGTCGCGAACGCCCTGCTCGCTATCACCGATAAGCGAGCCGAGCACACCAAGCTTGGCGCGCTGAAGGCGACGTACGCTAAACTTCGGCCCTCGGCGAGTCGCCACGTGGAGGCGGCAGTGCCCGGGCTTGGTGGCCTCATTGACAACCTGGTTCGGGAAGCCTGAGCGATGTGTGGCATCGTTACGTATCTCGGGCCCGACGCTGCGGCACCGCATCTGCTTTCGTCGCTTCAGCGCTTGGAGTACCGCGGCTACGATTCCGCGGGCATCGCAACGCTTGCGGCGGGCAAGCTGCATGTGGCGCGCGCGGTGGGCAAGCTCACAGGGCTTAGACGAGCGCTTGAGGAAACACCATGTGCCGGCGCCGTCGGTATCGGTCATACACGCTGGGCGACTCACGGCCGTCCAACCGAGCACAATGCGCATCCGCATGTGGTGGGCGACCTGGCGGTGGTGCACAACGGTATTATTGAGAACCATCTAGAGTTGAAGGCAGAGCTCGTTGCGGACGGCGCCGTCTTCACCAGCGATACGGACACGGAAATCATTGCGCACCTGATGCAGCGCGCGCTCTCGGAAGAGGCGGCGGATCTGGGCCTCGCCCTCGCATCGGCGCTCAGTCGCGTTCGCGGGACCTACGCGGTGGCCGTACTTTGTGAGCGCTTTCCAGACCGCGTTGTGCTTGCCAAGCAGTCTTCACCCTTGGTGCTCGGGTGTGCCGACGGCTTGATGGTGGCAGGATCGGATATTCCTGCCCTGCTGCCCTTTACCCAAGACATGGTGTTCTTGGAAGACGGCGATGTGGCCACCCTCACGCGTGCGGGTTTTACCGTGCGCGATGCCCAGGGCGCGACCGTCGAGCGCAGCGCGGAGCGGATTGCATGGTCGCCCGGTCTGGCGGAAAAAGCGGGGTACAAGCACTTCATGCTCAAGGAAATCTTTGAGCAGCCCCGTGCTATCGAAGATACGCTTCGCGGCCGGGTGCTGCGGGAATCCGGCACGATCAACGGCCAAGAGCTGGGCCTCAGCGACGACGTGATCCGGGCGACGGAACGCGTCGTTATCATGGCGTGTGGTACCAGCTATCACGCGGCGCTCGTTGGTCGGGCGCTTATCGAGACCCTGGCGCGCGTGCCCTGTGTTGTTGAGCTGGCCAGTGAATACCGTAGCCGCGTTCCGGTGGTGCAGCCCGGTGACCTTGTCATTGCAGTGAGTCAGTCCGGCGAGACGGTCGATACGCTGCTGGCGGCCAATGTGGCGAAAGCCGCAGGCGCGACGCTGCTGGCCATAGTCAATGTGGTGGGCTCGGCCATTGCGCGCACGGCACACGGGGCATTCTACACGCATGCGGGTCCTGAGATCGGCGTGGCTTCGACGAAGTGCTTCAGCGCGCAGCTCGTCAATCTAGCGGTATTCGCGTTGCACCTCGCCATGCTCAAGAAAGAGCTGCCGGCAGCCGAAGAGCGCGCACTCATCGAGGGTCTCGCCCAGCTGCCCGTGCTCATGACCCAGGCGCTTGAGCAGTGCAGCGACAAGGTTGCCGGTCTTGCGCGGACGTTTCACCAAGTCCGAGATATGCTCTTTCTCGGTCGCGGTTTGTCTTTTCCTATCGCCCTTGAAGGCGCTCTCAAGCTTAAGGAAATCTCGTATATACACGCAGAAGGCTACGCGGCGGGGGAACTCAAGCACGGTCCTATCGCTCTGATCGATGCCGAAATGCCGGTGATGGTCATCGCCCCACGCGACGAAGTCTACGAGCGGACCCTTTCCAACTTGCAGGAAACCCAGGCGCGTGAGGCCACTGTGATTGCTATCGGTGAGGCCGGCGATGCAAGGCTAGCCGACGTCAGTGACCACTTTATTGCTGTTCCCGCGGCGCCACATCCGGCACTTCACCCGCTGCTGACGGTACTGCCGCTTCAGCTCTTTGCCTACTACGTTGCGGACTTCAAAGGCACCGATGTCGATCAGCCGCGCAACTTAGCCAAAACCGTCACCGTCGAGTAGCGCCGTCAAGTTCGGCCACGTTGTGTCTCTGAGCGTTCAAGCCGCCGACCAGCCCCACGCGTCGCGGCTGCCGCGCTGCCGCGGTCGCGTAGAAGAGGGAGGGGCGCCGCGTGTCTGAGGATCGGCAGGGTTGCCACGGCGGCGCCGGGCGCGCATAACCATCCCGTGATGCTGAGCCTTCCTTTGGCGGCGCGGACAGCGCATTTTGGTGAGTCGGTTATTCGGCGCATGAGCCGGGTAGCGGCCGCCCACAATGCCATCAATCTTGCGCAGGGGTTCCCCGACTTCGACCCGCCTCCCGCAGTGGTTGAAGCGGCCAAGCGGGCGCTCGACGGCGACTACCACCAGTATGCGGTAACGTGGGGCGCGCCCCCGCTTCGGCGCGCGCTGGCGGCGAAAATCGAGCGCGTTTCTGGTCGCAGTGTCGACCCGGAAACGCAGCTCGTGGTGACCTGCGGCAGCACCGAAGCGATGTTGGCGAGCTTGCTGGCGGTGGTTAGCCCCGGCGAACGCGTGGGCATCTTCACGCCGCACTACGAAAACTACGGCGCGGACGCCCGGCTCTGCGGCGCGCAGCCGGTGTACATTCCGCTGCAAGCGCCGGACTTCGTTATCGACTTCGAGAAGGTTGAAGCGGAGATGAAGCGGGGCATGCGCGCGCTCATCGTCTGCAACCCCGCCAACCCAAGTGGCAAGGTGTTCACGCGGCAGGAACTCGCGAAGCTACTAGAGCTCTGCATCGCGCATGGTGCTTATTTAATTACCGATGAGGTCTACGACCACATCGTCTTTGCGCCTTATGTTCACACCTACGCGGGAAGTCTTGAGGGGGGGGCGGAGCACGTCCTCACGTGCGGAAGCCTCTCGAAAACCTACGCAATAACCGGTTGGCGACTTGGCTACGTGCTTGGATCGCCGCGAGTTATCGAAGCTGTACGCAAGGTTCATGACTTTCTGACAGTTGGCGCGGCAGCGCCGCTACAGCAAGCGGCGGTGACCGCCCTTGAACTGCCTGCCAGCTACTACGACGATGTGCGCACAGCCTACACCGAGCGCCGGGATGTCTTTCTCGGCTACCTGCGCAAAACAGGCCTGCCCTTTATCGAACCGCAGGGTGCGTACTACGTGCTCGTCGACGTGTCCGAACTCGGTTTGGCCGACGACGAAGCGGCGGCGAGTTGGTTCACGCGTGAGGTTGGCGTGGCGCCGGTGCCGGGTTCGGCCTTTTTCGCCTACCCGGAAACGCGCTACGTGCGTTTCCACTTCGCCAAACGACTCGAGACGCTTCACGCCGCGGGGGAGCGCTTGCTGAATCTTCCCCGGAGGATTTGAACGCATTGCTTCACTTTGTGCAGCGATTCGGCATCCTCGCATGGCAAGCCTCGCAACGGCATCTGCGCTCACCTGCCTCGCTCTTGGCGGGCGCCATCGCCTACTTCGCGCTCCTGTCCGCCGCGCCGGTCATGCTTATCGCCGCCGGGCTTGCCCGGCGCGTTCTCAGTGCGCCCGATGCGCAGGCGCGTCTGCTCGGCGTGCTTGACCGTTTCCTCACGCCGGAAGCTACCCGGGCCGCGGGGGAGCTGCTGGAAAGTGCGTCGGCTACCGACGCCACAGAGGCTGCGACGGGCGCCTCTTCCTGGGGCGGCGTTGCCCTCGCGGGCGTGCTGCTAACGCTCTACGCGGGCACGCGTCTTTTCGTGCAGATGCGTCACGCCCTACATGTCGTCTGGGAAATCGATGACAAACGCAACGGATTGCTTGCTTCGGTGCAAGGCGCGTTGATGGGGCGCCTGCGGGCCTTTGCCCTGCTGGCGCTCTGCGGCGTTATCGCCACCGCGCAGATGGCCATGCTCGCAGGCTTGGGCGCAGCGACCCGCCTTGCGCCAGACCTCCTCACCGAAAGCACACTCGGTCGATGGCTGGGCCTTGGCCTTGAGTACGTCGTGCTGCTGCCGTTGCTCTCTCTGCTTATCCTAGCGGTGTACCGCTTCCTGCCCGCGGTCCGTTACGAGTACCGCGACCTCATCCCGGGGGCGGTCTGCGCCACGATGCTCTTCGCCGCGTGTTCTTGGGCCATCAAGTTCTACTTTAGAACGCTCGGCACCTCGCATACGGCGGGCGCCCTGGGTTCCCTCGCGCTTGTGATGCTGTGGTTCTACTTCGGCGGACACGTCTTCCTGGCCGGCGCGCACCTCGCTCATCTCTCCCGCCAGGCCCGCACCGCACCCCGCGAAGCTGCCACCAATCCCGCTGAGCTGGCGGGGAAGAGCCTCTAGCGCGCTAACCATTGCGCCGAGAATTTCAAGTGCTTGTGTCGATAGTTGAGGTGATTACTTTCGTATTGCGGGGTAGTTGTCTGGCCCGGAGTGGCCGCGGCTTCTTCTGCTAAACGCAATAAAATGACCAATAACAAGGAGAAAAGCTATGCTTGTGCAATGGAGTCCTTATCGCGATATGTCCGCGTTAAGTCGCATGTTTGATGAAGCCTGGCGCGGAAATGAGTCCGCGGAGTCTGCATCATCTCTGATGCCTCGTCTGGACATCTGCGAAACAGAACAAAGCTATCATATTGAAGTCGATATGCCCGGCATCAATCCAGAGAATCTAGAGGTGAAGCTCGAGAAAGGCCTGCTGACAGTGGTTGGTCGGCGCGAAGAGCGGCGGGACGAGCAAAAGCGGCATGTCCTCGTTCAAGAGCGACGCTTTGGCACGTTTGTGCGGTCGCTTCAGCTCGGTGCCGACGTCGATGCGGACAAGGTGCAGGCCCGCTTCAAGGACGGCGTTGTCGCCATCGAAGTGCCCAAGCGTGCCAGCTCCCTGCCCCGCCAAATCCCCGTCACCCAGGGCTGAGAGCCCCGTTGGCGGCAGCGGCGGCTCGTGCGCCCGCCGCCTGCGCCCGCTCCTAGGGAGCAAAAGACAGCGCAACCCGGAAGGGGTGTTGGCCGAAGAGGGCCGCACAACGGCGCCAAGACGCATCCTACCGGGCCCACCATGGGTGGTAGCGCGACGCTGCACGGCGCGGTGCTTCTACCTCACGCGCCCGCCTGCCCTCGTGAGCGACTTCACGATCGTTTCACCCTAAGCGCGCCTCGGAGGGCCCCCGGGCGAGCTAGACAGTTTGCTGGGTGAGGGTGGTGAGGAAGGCGGTGCCGTATTTTTCGGCTTTGGCGGGGCCGATGCCGTGAATCTCTTGCAGGGCGTCTAGGGTTTGGGGGCGCACCGCGGCGAGTTCGCGCAGGGTGCGGTCGTGGCAGATGACGAAGGCGGCGGTGCCGGCGGCTTGGGCGAGCGTGCGGCGTGTGGCGCGCAGTGCTTCGTAGAGCGTCTCGTCTACCTCCAAGGCTTCCGGTTCGGCGCCAGAAGCGTGGGCCGCGGCGCTGCTGGCGTTGCCCCGGCGGGCTGCTCGGGTTTTGCGTCCGCTGGTTGCGAAGCGCAGCGTCTTCGGTGGCAGCCGCACCGTGAGGGTGAGCTGGCCGCGCATCACGGCGACGCCCCGTTCGGTGAGCAGCGGCACGGGGTAGTCGCCGGTGCTTAGGTCAATAAGGCCGGCGACGATGAGGCGCTGCAGCAGCGTATGCAGCGCGCCGTCGGAGTAGGCGCTGAGCAGGCCGAAGGTGCTGAGGCGCTCGAAACCGAAGCGCGTGACGCGGGCGCTGCCTTGGCCGCGCAGCATGTCGCATACCGTGCCAAGGCCCGCGCGCCCCTGGACGCGTGCCACGCCCGAGAGTGCCTGGCGCACCACCGTCAGGGCGTCTTCTGGCGAGAGGCCGGATTCAGCCTGCGCGGGGCTGAGGCAGACATCACAATGGCCGCAGCCGCCGAGGACTTCCTGCTCGTCACCGAAGTAGCGCAGGATGAAGTCGTGGCGGCAGGAGCCCGCGTCGACGTAGCGCATGCAATCGAGAAAGAGGCGCCACTGGTGCGCGCTCCAGGGCCCCGCGGCGTCGCCTCGGTCGAGCAGGCGCTTGCGTAGGCCGAAGTCCGCAGCAGACGCCAGCAACACGCCGCGGGCGGGCTCGCCGTCGCGCCCGGCGCGCCCCACTTCCTGGTAGTAGGCCTCGATAGAGCCCGGCGGCTGGAGATGCACCACCAGCCGAATATCCGAGCGGTCGATGCCCATGCCGAAGGCATTGGTGGCCGCGACAATCGCCAAGCGACCGCTGGCGAAGCGTTCGCTTACGTCGGTGCGGACCTCGGCGGGCAGTCCGGCGTGGTAGGCCGCAGCGCTAAAGCCCGCGCGTTGCAGCATCGCAGCGGCCTTCTCCACCCCCTTGCGGGTGGCGGCGTAGACGATAGCTGCACCCGCTGGCGCGCGTGGGTCGCCCAAGCTGTCCGACAAGGCGGCGAGCAGGCGCTTCTCGCCGTCTTTGCCACCGGAGATGCGCTCGGCCTCAAGATGCAGGTTGGGGCGGGCGAAGCCGCGCAGAATGCAGGCGTCGTCGGGAATGTTAAGGCGCGCGCAGATTTCGCCGCGCACCTGGGGCGTTGCCGTGGCGGTACAGGCCAGCAAGCGGGCGGGCTTGAGCGCTGCGATGGCCTCGCCCACCCGCAGGTACTCGGGGCGAAAGTCGTGACCCCACTGGGAGATGCAGTGCGCTTCATCGACGGCGATAAGGCTCAGCGACAGGCCTTGCAGCAGCTCAAAAAAGGTCGTGTTCGCCAGGCGCTCCGGTGCGATATAGACAAGCTTGTAGCGCCCCTGGCGCAGGCCGCTCTCCCGCGTGCGCCGGTCTTCGGCGCTGAGGCTTGAAGCGAGGAAGGTCGCGGGAATGCCGCGTTCGGTCAATGCCCGCACCTGGTCTTCCATGAGCGCAATCAGCGGCGATATCACCAAGGTAGTGCCTGGAAGCTGGGTAGCCGGAAACTGATAGGTCAGCGATTTGCCCCCGCCCGTCGGCGCGACCACCAAAGCGCGGCTGCCTTCGGGCAGCACCGCTTGCACCGCTTCCTCCTGCCAGGGCCGAAAGCTCGGTAGGCCGAAGGTTTGTTGTAGGGCCTGAGTTAATGCTGAATCGAGGGGAATCATGGGTGCGTCGCCTCACAGCCGGGGAACCTCGGTCGAGCCTAGAGCCAGTTGAGTACAAAGCTGACCCACACCACCGCGATGGCAGGGCCCGCGGCGGCGGTGACCAGGCCTGCACGCAGCAAATCCCGGCTACGTAATCCGCCGTGCGCGTACGCGATGGCGTTGGGCGGCGTCGAGATAGGCAGGCACATGGCGGTCGACGCGGCGAGGGCTATCGGAATGACGAGCTGCGGCGCGGCGGTGGGCGCTAGGGCGATGCTGAGCGGAATTAGGATATTGGCCGCGGCCGTGTTGCTCATCAGGTTGGACACCACGACGGTGCCGTACGCCAGCACAAACGCGACCAGATAGGTCGTGAGCCCGCCGGGCACGGCGCCCACCAGCCATTGGGCAAGCCCCGTCGCCGAAACCATGTAACCGAGGGACAGGCCGCCGGCGAGCAGCAGCAATACGTCCCACGATAAAGTGCGTATATCCGCCGCGCCGATGACGCCGGACATCGTCAGCATGACGATGGGGAGGAACGAGACAGCCGCCGTGGGAATGCCGTGGAAGCCCCCGGTCATCCACAGCCCAATGGTGACGAGGCTTGTCCCGACGACGGTCATGCGCTGCCAACGCTGAAGCGAGACCTTCAGTTCGCTGGGAGCGTCCGGCTCCCGCGCGGCAATCTGGCCGCCGGTCTGATACCAGACCCGCAGTAGAAGGTACATCAAGGCCATGAGGAGCAGTGCGGGCGGCAGGCCAAAAAGCATCCAGCCTCCAAAAGTGATGTTGCCGCCCGGCATGGGAGCCAGCAAGCCGACGGCAATCGCGTTGGGCGGCGTGCCGATGAGACTGCCCATGCCGCCAAGGTTGGCCGCGACCGCGACGCCAAGGAGCAGGGCCTTGCCAAAGCCCTTCTTGGTGCCTGTTGTCGCATCGCTGGCATTCTCGGCGGTAATGATGGGCGCGAGTACTGCGAGCAGCATGACGGTGGTCGCCGTATTCGACATGAACATCGATAGGCTGAATGTCAGCAGCATTGCGCCAAGCAAAACGCGGTTTTTACCCGTTCCCGAAGCACGGAGCATGGCATCGGCGAGTTGCCGACTAAGCCCCGCCTTTGCGACCCCGGCGGCCAGTACGAAACCGCCGAAGAACAGCCAGATAAGCGGGCTGCCAAGGACGGTCACGAAGCCTTCCCAATCTGACGCCGTCTCCGCAAATGCCCCGCCAGGCTTGCCCAGCAGCAGAACGCCAAGCCCGATCACCAACACGCTCACTGCAAAGGCAGGTATCGCTTCGGTCACCCAAAGCCCCGCGGAAAGGACCACCGCAAAGAGCGCGCGCCGGCCAGCTTCACTAAGGTTTGCCGCGTCGCCGGTAAGGCCGTAGGCGGCCGCAGCGACCAGCAGACAGCCCAAAAAAACCAATATGCGGCGCGGGCGCGCTACTTCGAGCACCCCCATCAGCTCCCGCGCCGCCTCTCGTGTTGCACTTAGCATCGTAGGGGTGAGCTACCTGAAGACGATGCACTTCGCACGCAGGCAATGCGTTGCATCGCCGCGCGAGCGTCAACGCAGGTAGGTGGTCGACGTCGAGGCGGTGACTTCTACATGGAGGTGGTCGCGGTGGTCGGCGTTGTAGTTGGGTGTAAGCAGTACCTGAAACAAGTTGGCGTCGCCCAGCGCACAGATGAGCTGCCGCAGGGGGAGCGCGCGATCGGCTTTGGTAGGCGGGCAGGGCGCCGCGCCGCGCCGTACAGTGCCGAAATCCTCCTCCACCTTGAGGTGTCCTTCCCCGATAAACTCCCCAAGATCAATAGCTTTTCCGCTAGCATGACCGCTGATGCGGCCGCTGCGGGCAACCCGCGCCCCCGGCCGCAGCGCCGAGTAGTGAATCACTTTTTCGACGCCAAAACGCTGAAGAATCGGCCCCGCGTCCAGCAGTGCTACCGCCAGGCTGCAGTCCATCACTGCATGCACGTTGCGCTTGCCGCGGTACTGATAGCGCACGCCGCCAAGGGGCCCCTCCACGGCGACAGGTTCTGCCACGTCCGGATAGTCCTTCTTGGGCAGTGCTTTGACGTCGGCGGCTGCCTTCAGGCGTTTCAGGCAGCGCGACTCGAGAGCAGCGCCGGGAGCCGGCGGCTCTGATACCGCGACTGCTGGTCGACGCCGGGCATCCGGGCGCGCAGGGCGACCTGGGCTCGGGTGACGTGCGCTCGGACGGACTGGGGGCGGACCGCCTGGGGCAGGGAGCGCGCCCTGTAAAGCGCGTGCATCGTCCGCGATTGCCCGGTCCGTTGCTACTGTTTGCCCAGTCGCCACTGCCTGGTCACCCGCGCCCGGCGAGGCCAAGCCGACAAGCTGTACCTGCGGCGAACGCGCCTGCGGCGACGGGGGCCCACACCCGGAAAGCAGCACGCACGCTAGCGCAAGTCCCGCCCTTAGCGCCGTGAGGCGCGTTCGCTGCAGGTGCCCGCTACGTAAGGCCTGGGACGGCTCAGGTGCGGCAGCGCGCCGCCGCGAATCCGGTACGCTCCCCAGCCGTCTCGTGCGGCCCTTGTGAACAAGCGTCACCGCCTAAGGTTACCCTTCTCCGCACGTCGCACTCAATGGCCGCGTCTCGAGCAGCGCCGCAGTGCGGCCTCTTGAGGCCAGCTACTCGGAGATGCGCCGGCTGTCTTGCTCTTCGATGCTTGAGGGGCCCCGGGGGAGGGCAAAGAAGGCGCGGCGCGCACCGGCAGCGTCGAGGTAGATGCCGGCGACGGTGCAGCGGTCCGTCAGGCCGACAAGTTCGGTGGATAGTGCGCCCGGAGGGCGGACGGCGACACGTTCTGAGTCCGCGGTGCTGCGGCTCACAAAGGCTGCGCTAGCACCGTCGCGATCGACGTGGCCTGCGACAAAGTCGCCATTGTTGATGGCGACAAGTCGTGTTGCGGCCGCGTCGTCCGCGGCGTGAATGACGCTTGGGCCGCCGGCCGCTGTCACGAAGCCAACTTCCTGGCCATCCGGCGTCAGGGCATAGCCCACCACAGCATGCGCGTTGTTCATGTCGATGGCGCGAACCGAGACCGCGTTCTCAACTTCAACCGCTTCGAGTTGTGCTTCGTTGTCTACGCGAAAGCTTCGGAAGGTCTCCTGCGTCGCGTCCCAGAGGTAGCCCAGTCGTGTGCCCGTCCGGGAAAGCGCGACGAGCGCCTGTTCGGTGCGCTCGAAGTCCTCGGTATCAAGTTCAGCAAGTTCGTAGAGGTCAAGCGTGTCGTAGGCGCTGCCGGCGGCCACGAAGGCCGAGGTTGCCGCGGCGGCCTCGGCACTGGCCCGCAGCGCCCCTACGCCTTCGCGCAGTGGACCGATAGCGTGCAGCACCGCTGATGCACCCTCAGCAACGGGCTCCGGGTGGCTGAAGCGGGCCACTTCCGTACCCAGCACATTGAGAATCACGCTGCTGCCGGCGGCATCGTAGTTGATGGCGGTTGAGGCGCTCTCATCGATGGCCGCAAGCGTTCCCTCGCCGAGCGCCCCCGACGTGGTGATGGCGAGGTAGTCGAAGTTGCCGGCCAAAGCCTCACTGCACGGGTCCCAGTCGGTCGGGACGCAGCGCAGGGGCGCAGCCGGTTCGCGGACGTAGCCCGAATCGCAATGGCAAGTTGGGCCGTGGGTATGGCCATGCCCGCTGCACTCGGTGCCGTCGCTGAAGTGCGGGTCGAGGGGCTCGCGTTCCTTGTCGCCGGGGGTCGGCTCCTCGCTGGCGCAGCCCGCCACGCCCAACCCAAGGCCCATCAGCACCAGAACAACGCCAGCGCGAAGAGGGATATTGCCTGTCCTTTGCGGATAACTCGCCTTCATGCGGGGATGCTAGCGCAAGCAACTTGCGCATGCCAGGCAAGCACCCTCAAAACGCATCAGCGTTAGCCTCGATTCCGCCCGTCTTGGAGAAGGAGAGGACGGGGGGGCGGGCGCGTCCCGGCGGGCACGTGGCTGCGGCTTCCGCGCGGGGGCACGGGCGCGCCCGGCGCACCCTCCAGAGCCCCCCCCAGACTGGGGCACTGCGCCAATCTCGGGTCCCCCGAGGCCCGCCGCGGAGGCCGCAGCCACGTGCCCGCCGGGACCCTGCCTTGATAAATACGGGTGCTTGGTGCCGGAAGCCCCAGCGTGGGGTTCAAGGACAGGCCTCGCCCCGTCTTTCGCGCTTTCAGGTCGCGACCGATTGAGCTGTGGTGCCGGGTCGAGGTTAGTCTTCGGGGGTGAGTCGGCCGTCGGCTACGCCTGCTGCGACGCCGAGGGAAATCTCGTCGGCAACTACCGGGTCTGGGCCGATGAAGTAGAGGACGTTGTCATCCTCGGTCGCGTCCAGGTTGTAGATGAGGTTGGCTTCGCCGTCGCCATTCGTGTCCAGGCCGATGCGCGTGCCCGCGCGTGCCAACGCCAGCGCGTCAGAAGCAGTACCGTAGGCGAAGGATGCACCAACAGCGCTTTCTACCTCTGTGCCTTCCCCCATGCGCAAAAGGCGGATGGGGTCAGCGTCTGGCGCGATGTGCACGAAGCGCGCGCGGTAGCTTGTTTCGTCGACGTCGAGGGGGCTCGCGTCGTCGATGCTCAGCATAGAAAGCGCGCCGCTGGTTCCGTAGAATACCCAGGTAAGGCGCGCGCTGTCGAGCAGGTCGAAGGCCGGGAGCTCGGCGAGCGGCGCGGTGTCGTTCGCTTGCGTCACGAAGGGCGCAACGTTGCCCGCGCGGGTGGCGACGTAGTCGCTGGTTTCGCCGGGGATCACGCCAGCGAAAAGCGGGTCGCCGCTGGCGGCTAGGCGCACATTGATCGAGCCTACAGCATCCTCAGCGCCGTGAAATACGCGTACTTCCGGAGGCGGCGGCGGTGGGCCTTGGTCGGCGATCACCTGTGTTTCGCCGGCCTCGTTCAGCACGACGAGTACCAGGGCGTCGTCCGCATTACGCGTCACAAAAACGAGGTAGCTTTCGCCGCCTTGGGTTGCGGGCAGCGCAAACCGCAACGTGCCCGCCTCCTCTACGCTCACGTCGGCGAAGGCGGTGCCAGGTGCCACGAAAAGCGGGTCAGACACCTCGCCGAGGTCGAGGTTCAGCGCCTCGCCAGACGCGCCCAGGTCAACGCTCACGCTGCCTAGGTTGCGCGCTGCGTTCTGAACCATTAGCCGCACCTGATTGGGTTCCGGCGCCACAAGGCTGGTCTCGTCGATGCGGCCCAGCTTGAGGGCGGCGAGTTCGTCGTAAAGCACCAAGGTCGTACGCGACCCGGCGGGGAAGGGCAGGTCGGGCTGGGAGACAAACGCCGACGTTTGCGCCGCGCCCTCGGCGGTCACCGCAACCGTGTAAGTGCCCGGCGAAACCACCAGCAGCGGCGTGCCCTCGGCGAAACCCAGGCTCGCAATCTGAGGTGCCTCAATGGTGCCGATAAACGTGTCGAGCGGCGGCGCATCCGAGCTAAGCTGAATCGCGCGGACGCGGGCCAGCTCGGTCTGACCGGGCTCCGGGGTGGGGACTTGCTCTTCGTCGACATCCGGGCGCAGGTTGCCCGTTGAACAGGCGGCGGACAGCGCGACCGCCGCGCCCAACAATACAGATGGCTTCAGCCAGCGATTAAACGTTCTCACCATGGCTTGAACGTAGCGCACCACCCCCCTTGGCGCTCATCCACCCCAGCGTCGCCTACGTGACGGTGCCCTAAAGCACTTGCTTTCGGGGGGCGCCCAGCGGTAGACGCAGGGAATGGCTGAGACCACCGCATCCCCTGCCGCCGCCGAGCAGCGTGTCCACCTGAGTGCCTACCGGCCGCCGGCCTGGCGGGCGCCGGCCCTCAGCCTCACCTTCGACCTCGAACCGAACGCCACCCGCGTCGTGGCCGAGGCCACCTACGCATGCGCCACGCCCGGCCAGCCGCTGCGGCTCGACGGTGAGGGCCTCGTCCTCGAAGCGCTAAGCATCGATGGCGAAGCGATCGACCTAGAGACGCTGATCTTCGAAGGCGGCCAGCTTGTGCTTGACCCAGGCAGGCGCGAGCGTTTTGTCCTCCGCTGCGAGACGCGCCTCGACCCGGAGCAGAACAAAACCCTCGCCGGGCTGTATTGCTCAAGCGGCATTTACTGCACGCAAATGGAAGCGGCGGGCTTTCGCCGCGTCACCTACTGGCAGGACCGTCCGGATGTGCTGAGTCGCTACACCTGTACCGTGCGCGCCGCAAAGGATGCCTGCCCGGTGTTGCTTTCCAATGGCAACCTCGTCGCCGAGCGCGCCCTTGAAGGCGGCCGCCACGAGGCGGTGTGGGAGGACCCGCACCTCAAGCCCTGCTACCTCTTTGCCCTGGTAGCCGGCCGGCTGGATGTTCTTGAGGACACCTTCACCACCGCCAGCGGTCGCGAGGTCGCCCTCAAGATTTGGGTCGACCCGGGCCAGGTGTCGCGGGCAACCCACGCGATGGCGAGCCTGAAGGCCGCAATGGCCTGGGACGAGGCGGTGTACGGCCGCGAATACGACCTCGACCTCTTCCAAATCGTCGCCATCGAAGACTTCAATATGGGGGCGATGGAGAACAAGGGACTTAACGTCTTCAACTCCGCCCTCGTGCTCTGCGACCCGGCCACCGCGACCGACGACGATGCTGCGCGCATCGAGGGCGTTGTCGCCCACGAATACTTTCACAACTGGACGGGCAACCGGGTCACCTGTCGCGACTGGTTCCAGCTTTCGCTCAAAGAAGGCCTGACGGTCTACCGCGACCAGTGCTTTTCCGGCGACATGAACGACCCAGCGGTGCAGCGTATCAGCGATGTGCGCATGCTTCGGGAAGCGCAGTTTGCCGAGGATGCCTCGCCGCTCGCGCACCCCGTCCGCCCGAGCACCTTCGTGAAGGTGGACAACTTCTACACGGCGACCGTCTACGAAAAGGGCGCGGAGATCATCCGCATGCAGGCGACGCGCCTCGGCAAGGAACGCTTTCGGGCGGGCACGGATCTCTACTTCGAGCGCCACGACGGCCAGGCCGTCACCCTTGAAGACTGGATAGCCGCGCTCAGCGACGGCTCCGGCGTTGAGCTCGGCGAGTTCTTCCGCTGGTACGACCAGAAGGGCACGCCCCGGCTGCGCGCCTCGATGCGCTGGGAAGACACCACCCTCGCCCTCGACTTCGAGCAGCGCGCACCCGCGGTGGTCGCCGTTGGCGAGGCGCGACCGGTGCCCATTCCCATCGCCCTCGGCTTCATTGACGCCGCAGGCCAGGAGGCGAGCTTCAAGAGCGACCACCCGGCGCTTGACGGCCACGTCTTCACCCTGCGCGACTGGTCGGACACGCTGCGCATCGAAGGCCTGCATCCTGGCGCGGCGCCGTCGCTTCTCCGCGGCTTCTCGGCACCTGTCTTGCTTGAAGCCGACCTGCCCACGAACCTGCGCGTCGCCCTAGCAAAGCACGACCGCGACGCATTCAACCGTTGGGATGCATTGCAACAGCTCGCAACCGTCGCCCTCACCGCTGGGGTTGCAGGCGACGACGCCGCCGCCGCCCGAGTAGGATTTCTGGAGGCGATAGGTGCGGTGCTGAGCGACGTCGCCGCAGGGCGAAGCGCGCGCCTTTGGGCCGCCGAAGCCCTGCGTCTTCCCAGTGAAAAGCAGCTCAATGAATCGCTGGCGGTTTACGCCATCGCCGAGATTCACGCGGCCCGCCAGAACCTGCTCGAAGCGATGGCCCGGGACTTCGCCGGCCCCATTGAGGCGCTGGCGCAGTCGCTGCGAGGTGACGTTGCCGCTGAAGGCGCAGCGGGTCGCGGTGCACGCGCTCTGCTCAACGTGCTTGTGTCCTTGGGGGTGACCGGCGGTGCGCAGTGGGCTATCGACTACGCCGTGCAGGCCGCCAAGGAGGCTGCGACGATGACCGAACGCCTCGGCGGGCTCATCGCGCTTCTGCCGCTGCGGCAAACCCCGCAGGCTCCGTTGCTGGACGCCGCCAATGCCCACTTCCGGGCCACCTTTGCCAGCGAAACCCTCGTGCTCAATAAGTGGTTTTCGGTGCAGGCCGTTGACCGCAGCACCGACGCGGCGCGCATTCGCGAGCTCGCCGCCGACCCGGCGTTCGACCGCCAAAACCCGAACCGTCTCCGGGCCCTCTACGGCGCCTTCACCCGCAACCTCGCCGGCTTCCACCACGAAAGCGGTTCAGGCTACGCCCTGCTGGCGGAGGTCATTCGCGAAGTCGACGCCTTCAACCCCATCATGGCCTCCCGCCTCGCCACCACCTTCAGCGTCCTGCCCCGCCTGCCCGAAGCCAATGCCGCCCAAGTGCGCAAAGCCGTCGAACCGCTCCTAGACGCCCCAACCTCCCCCCTTTCGGCCAACCTCAAGGAAGTCCTTACCCAGGTCCTCGCCTAGAGCCGTGCAGCCACCCGTCCGCCGTGCGCACTTGGGCACCGTCAACGCCCATGTCCGCGTTTCAGTTGTGCCTTTACGCGGCGAATCAGGTGCTGCCCCATGCACAACCCGCTTGCGCAGCTGCGCTGGACATGGGGCAGCACCTGATTCGCCGCGAAAGGTTGGCGGTGCCGCAGGGCGCGCGCGACGTTTTCACGTTGCTCGCGCAGGCTTGGCTGGTTCGACGCATCGCTTGCGGACTGCCTCCAGCGCATGGTGGGCTTTCGTAACCTTGCGGTCCACGACGACGGCGCGCTGCAACTGCCCATCGTGGTGAGCGTTATCCCCCAGCGCCTAGGCGAGTTCCTCGACTAAAGCCAGTCCCTGCGCCTTCGCGACGCCACCGCTTTGCCACCTGCGCCCCCCTCACCCAAGCGCTAGTTGAATGCGCCGTGACCAGGGCCTTCACGGGATATAACTTGCGTTGTGCAAGTAACTGGTTGCATCTAGCAAGTATTCCGCCCGTGCCAACTTCCAAGGCTTCGCGCACGCGTCTTAATGACGTGGTCCTAAGTGAGCTTGGTTTGGGAGGGATGCGCGCCGACGGTCACAAGTCGCGGGGCATCAGGGCAGCGCTTGCGGAGGGACTGCGTTGTTCGGGCGCGTCGTCGGCCGGTAGTTTTTGCCCTGGAGGCTCACGAAGAGGTTGACTACGAGCAGGTGGACGGTGCGGTCGACGGCGCGTGCCAGATAGTTGGACTGGTAGCCGACCTCTGCCCGGAACGCGCCGTCGGCCGCGAAAAAAGCGGGGCCTGCGAAGAGGCGATTCTGGTCGAAACCGTTCTTCCAGTGGGAGCGTGCACCCGCGCCGAGGAAGACCTCGTCCCAGAGGATCACGCCAAGGGGGAACGATGACTTGGGCTGGTAGTTGAAGCGGGCGGCCTGGCGATAGCGATAGCCGATGTCGCCGGAGCCGAAGCGTTGCTCAAGTCGGGTGCGCGACTGGAATAGAAAGCCTGGAATGCGTCGGTATTCAAGGGTGAGCTGTTCCCAGGTTTGATGTTCATCGGCACGCGTTCCGGTCGCGTCGGCGAAAACAGGCACCCACGCATAGCCTCCCCAGACAGACATCCATGGTTGGACTTGGTAGCCGATTCCCGGGCGAAAGACGGCTGCGCTACGGTTGGCCTCGCGCCGGCCTTGCGTGTCGAACCAAGCCATCAGGCCGGGTGCCTTGGCGTGAAGCTGACCGGTGATGAACAAGGCGCTCCACATGCCGAACTCCGCTTCCGAGTCGGCGCGCGCCCCCAGCGGCACCCAAGCGAGCACCACGACACAAGTAACGAGCAAAAGCCGCTGGAACATATGCCTTCCTGCAGTCTGAGGGGGTGATGCGTGCGTGTCTGGTTAAGAAATGCGCGCGCCGGTCAGTTCTTGCCACAGGTTCCGCGCTTGCCAAAACGCACGCCTCGGTTTTTGGCTGGTGGCGCGCTCGCGCCGCTGCCTGAATACGAGGCCAGCGTGGCGGTGCTCGGGTGGCCGCGGGTGCTCAAAGTGGGGGTGGCCGTGGTTCCCTCCCATGACCTTTAGTGCGCCAGTTTTGGAATCACTGCTGTCAATCGCATGTTCGGGCGCATCAGTATTCGCGGGTGTGTGGGGTAGCGAGGAGGGTTGGAGCGGTTGGGTGCGTTCCATGTGCATGGCGACGTAGGACATCAGTACCTGAAAGTCCTGGTTCATCAGGTCGATTTCTGTTTCGAGTAGGTCGAGCATCAGTTTGCGCAGGCGCAGAGCATCCAGCGTGTACGGCCCACCGGATCCGGTCAGGAGTCTTTCCATGGCGGGTTGTTGCTCTCGCGGTAGCTTCGCAAGCAACGCTACCCACTGCGCCCGGAGCGCGGCTTTGGGCTCAGTGGACGCGTCGCGGGGCATCTCGAGCAAGCGCCAGATAAACCCGCTGAAGCTTCCGTCTCGTTCGCCTCTCCAGATGGTCCTGAGCACGTTATCGCGGTGCTTGAGCACTACACGCGGCCCCTTGGTCATGAGGGCGGCTCCGCCAAGCGCGGCAGAGCCGACGCCGCCGCTGATGCCAATAATAGGCACCGCAGGCGTGTCTCGGTCGGCGAGTTCGACGATGCCTGCGGCTAGCGCCGCGGCGGCGCCCAGGCCAATCGAAACCAGCGTTAATACATGCTCCTTTTTCCGCTTTCGCTCCATCACCGCCGCCGTGAGGTCTCCCAGTGAGTCCTCTAGGCAGTCGACGTAGGCTTGCGCCGCTGAGATTTCACCCTTCAAGCGCTGGAGCGCGACAAGTGTCGTCGCGTTGCTTGCTGCCAGCGGCAGGCGTGCAGCGCGCAGCACCCGGCGGACGTGCGGGGGCGCTTCGCGCAACTCCGCGCCTAGGTTCGGCGGTGCCTCCGCCTGCTGCGCGTCTGCGGGATGGTCCTGGCTCGCCTTGAGTTCGCTCGATGGCATGCACCTGCGCGCTTCTTGCCGCGAATGCAGGTGGGTTGGCGCTAGCGTGCCGGCACAACCCAGTGACGCGCACGCAACCCAAGCCAAGGCGCCCATGAGGCCTCCACTAGACACGTTGTTGCCAAGCCTCGGGATGCATCCAGCAAAAGGTTCCACCATAAAACCGCTCGTTCGCTTCATGTAAACCAGGGCTTGTTCGAAGCCCGCGCCCTCGGTAGTGCCATCGCCGCGTCGCGGCAGCCAGCAGAAAAAGCGTGCGCACGCTCGCTCCAGGCACCTTCATACCCGTCGCTCCTAGCGGGAGCGACAAACGAGGGAGAAAAAGCGAAACTCGTCACTCTGAGGAAGCATAAAAACTAGGTTAAATACTCGGAAGGTGTCGGCAAGGTAGAGACGCGTCTAGATGCGCAAAAAATGGGTAGTCGTGGTTTAGACATAGATTCATGGAATGCTAAGTGTTCATCGTTGGGATTCAATAGAATGGTGATGCATATGTCTAAATCTCCGAAGTTGAAAGAAATATTCGGTATGGCGTGCGTATGGCGCTTAGGAGCAATTGTGGGCTGTCTGTGTTTCGTTGCGAGCTGTGTCTCGGAGGTGGACACGGAAAGCGCGTACCTAGACTTAGAAGAAAAAGGAGAAGTTAAAGAGAAGGCTTTGTGTATGGGGTTTGAGACTAGCTGGGGAAAGGCTAAAATTAAAATCATAGAGATGCTTAGAGATAGAGAATGGAACAGTATAGCTTTGTCTGGCATGGGCCCCGGAGCCATAAAAAGTGAAACTGAAGGTGTAACGGTTATATCTGTTGTTGGAATAAGGGAAAACCGTGCTAGCGGCGTGGACTTATTAATGGTGAAATCCGCTGGGATCGATCATGGCGGTGGCAACGTATTAG
>SLQV01000127.1 GCA_007131285.1 Myxococcales bacterium | reverse complement strand
TGTTCAGGGGGGCATTTTACACGCATGCCCCCGGGTTTACGGGAGTGAATCCCGCAAACCCTCCCCCAAAAACCTAAAGCCGGCAAGCGGGGCCCCCAACGCCCACTTGCTTCTTCCCGCAGCGTTTTCGCTATCTGGACCCCCTGAACGGTTACGTGAAGGCAAGCGGTTGTTGGGGCCTTTACTCGGTTTGAGCTTGTTTCCGGGAGCGTGTTCGGGATTCACGCCCGAGGACCCGGGGCATGGTGAATGCTCCCCTGAACAGTTGCGGTTGAATGCGCATGCTTGCAATCAGCGCGCAGTGTACGGTGTGGCCGCATGCGTGTCCGGTTAAGGGCCTGAGCCGGCTTGCGTCCTCGCCAAAAATCCTCACGAACCCCAAGTTCGCTGCGGTTTTTGGCTGTGGGCGCGCTCGCCTCAGACCCTCAACCGAACACGCAGCTCGCTTAACCGATCACGCGTGGGTGTGGCCGAGGTTGCTCAGCGACCGTAGTAGCCGACTATGTGTCCCGCGGCGACAGCATGCTGCTTGATCATAAAGCGGAGCAGAGCACCCGAGGGTGCCTCTCCGAGATCGAGGCTCTCGGCGTTGAGCGCGTAGACCGAAAACACGTAGCGATGCGCGCCATGGCCCTTCGGTGGACACGGTCCCCCGTAGCCGGTAGCGCCATAGTCGTTGCGTCCGTATGCAGCACCTGGAGGCAGGCTGCTGGGGTCTAGCTGAGTTACATCCTTGCCAATGTTGTAGACGAGGAGATGAAAAAAGCCTACGCCGGTCGGAGCATCCGGGTCGAAAGCGACCACGGCATAGCTCTGAGTGTCCTCGGGCCCAGGCGACCATGCGAGGGAGGGGGCCGTATTGTCTCCGCTGCAACCGAATTGATTGAATGTGTGGACCAAAGGCAATGAGGTCCGTTGTTTGAAGTCACTCGAACGAACCTCAAGCGCATGGGCGTCTTCCCAGATCTTAAAGGGGATAGGGGCCAGATCGGGCGTGCTCCCGCTGTCCAGCTTGTGGCGCCCTTGCTTGCAGCGGCAAGTCCCACGTCCTTGAGCCGTTTTTTCGTCCTGGTCCTTGCGCCCAGAACAGCCACAGCCCGCCTGAGATTTCAGCGCTCCCGCATGGGTGGCGTCAGGAGCGGCCTGGGTCCCATGCCCGCAGGCACCTAGCAAAAAAAGCAACACGAGAGGGGGCATTAGCAAGAGACGCGTGTGGGTCGCTCTTCCGCCTTTACGAGAGTGGTCCGCATGTCCGCCCATGGTCGAGACTTGCGCTGTGTCGTTGCCACGCGCAAGTCATTCCGGCCATGCACCCTCCCGCCTGTGAGACAGCTCTCGGACTCCGGCGTGCGTACGTACCTAAGCGAGCGCCGCGCGTTGAGGATAGGCGTGCGCCGAGAGCCAGGCGACCGCGGCGCACCTAGGTCCTAGATTGTGAAAGGAAAGTCCAGCGAAAAGGATGTTCGCTTGAAGCGTGGAAATGAAGCCTTGCGTACGGCCCGCTCAATGCAGCCGGCTACAGGCGTGCCAACAAAAGGCCCTGAGACAACTTTAGCCGAGGTAACGCGGCCGGTATTGCCGTTGACGCCGATGGCCGTTTTTGCCACGCCGTGCTGGCCATTGCCACACGCACGCACATCTCCTTGAACCGCCTTCAGTGCGTTGAGTACGGAAGCGGCCGTGGGTGTCTCGGGGAGGCTATCGTCGGAGCTTGAGCCGCTGGACTTCTGTGGAGCTTTGGTGCCCCCACCCGCTGCCTGCGCCAGCAAGGAGTCAATGTCCGAGCCGCCCGATGATTTCTTGGGAGCTGGCGTCGAGCTGGCTGTTGCTGAGTCACTCTTGCTTTTCGGCGCGGGTGACGTCGGCCGGGATGGTCTTGCGGCCCTGTTGCCGCCCGAGGACGCGCTAGCCTTTGCTGTGCTGGGTTCTTGCTCTGCGGGGGGTGGCGCGGGATCGTCCTTACTCGGCTCCTCGCTCGCTTCCGCTCGTTCGTTTTCTGCGGGCTCGGCCGGCGCATCGGCGATGTTATCTGTGGTTGCGGTCGTTGCCGGTGCGGCCTCCTTTTCTGGAGCTTGTGTCACAGCCGCTGTATTAGTTCCGCCGTCCGGCTTTAGGATGATGACCGCAGCAAGCGCCGCCATGCCCAGGAATACCAGCGCACCTGCGACGATAATGGCGACCATAAGCTGCTTGTTTTTCTTGCCCGCATGCTCCTCCTCGTCGTCGTGACCTGCCGCAAGGACAGGACTAAGCGGTGAGGCGAGAGGTGTGCCAGTCCCGATGGACATGAGCTGGTCGACGGCCGCGCTTCTATCGGTTCCCGGCGCATTGCCGCTTGCGCCGGAAGTGGAGGCCAGGGCGCGAATATCGATGAGTCCGGAGCCTTCAGTCGTAGCGCCCGGGCGTGGCGCGGCACTACCCGGCGCTGAAGCCGGGCTTCCCGGCTTGGCCGATAGAGCCTGTAGGTTCGCAAGCGAAAAAAGCACTGAGTTTTCGTTGCGCTTTCCTGTCAAGGGCTGTGGTCCACTGGCTCCTAGCCCAGCCGAAGCCGCTGAAGAGCTCGTAGCGGCAGCGCCGAGACGTCCACCCGAGCTGTCGAAATAGCCGCCACCGGAAGCAGCGGGGCTGCTGGTGCCCACACCTGATGCGCCGATGCCCGTTGCCGCGGCGCCAACCGGTGCCGACCCGCCCTGCTTGGGTAATCGGTCTTCATCTTTATCTTTATTGGCGGCAGGTGCCTGCTCTGCCTGTAGCTCGGGGACTTCCGCGATCGTCTTCCAGCCATCGAATCCGTCGCGCCATACGTAGCTCTCCAGGCTGAGTGAACCGCTGCCAAACATCTGTTTGACTTGGCCCTCGGAGAAGGGGCCCTGTTGGTCTCCGTCGATGACAACGTGCCATTCGATTTCGCTCCCGGGTTGACCGAACGCGGTCGCAGCGTCGTCTTCTTTCGTCACGTCACGACCGTCGACGTTGATGACATGCGAGCAGGCTTTGCAGCGAATCCGGAGCATTTTGCCCGCCACCTTCTCGTCGGCGATCGAGTACTTTGCACCACAGTTGTCACAGACGATTCGCATCTCTAAGCCTCTCTATCTCGGAGCGTTTGGGCTTGCCCGCTCCGCATGTTCGGGTGCCTCCCGCGCCCTTGTACCGGTTGAGGGGGTGGGCGCAGCGCCTGGGCGTTGCACTTAGGAATCCCCGCGACCAATGGGAGCCCCAAAACGCCTTTTGCTCGTTAAGTTGAGGGTAAGGGAAAGTTCGGCACAAAAGCGAGTCAAAACCAAACAGTGTCCATCCCATGTGGCATCTCAGAACTCAGCGAGCTGTGCGCTTGGGAGGCTTGGTGGATGCAATCCGCACCACCGCCGCTAGCTGGCAAGCATAGTCCATTGAGGGCAAGCGCGCGCGTTCGCGATCGAAAGCCCAAGCACATTTGATATAACGACGATGCTAGCTCGCGCTTTTGAGCGCGTCGGTAAGCGCAGGAATGGCAGAAAAGAGATCTTCGGCGAGCACGTAGTCGGCTACCTGCACGATCGGCGCTTCTTTATCCTTGTTAACTGCGACGATAACTTTCGATCCTTTCATGCCGGCGAGATGCTGAATCGCGCCACTTATGCCGACGGCAACGTAGAGCTTTGGCGCAACTACCTTGCCGGTTTGACCTACCTGCATGTCCACGGTTGCATAGCCCGCATCGCAAGCCGCTCGGGAGGCGCCGATAGCGCCTCCCAGCAGATCGGCGAGAGGTTCGAGTATATTTTTAAAGTTTTCCGAGCTTTTGAGGGCTCGGCCGCCCGCGATTACCACGTCCGCGTCGGTCAGCTCGGGACGGTCGCTCGCTACCTGCTCTAGACCGAGGAAATGAACGCGGTCCGCGAGCGGGGCTGCTTGCATCGGAAGCTCCACCTGCTCGCTCGTCGTACCCTGCGGCACAGCTTCGCTGAACTCACTTTGACGCAGGGTGGCCACGTTGACTTCAGTATTGAGCGTCAGCGTTCCGAAAACATTGCCAGCATACATCGGGCGCTCGAAGGTCAGGCTACCGTTGCTCAAGCGTACATCTGTCACGTCTGACGCGAGACCTGCCTTGAGTTTCGCGGCGCAGCGACTGAGAAGGTCCTTGCCATACGTTGTTGCGGTAGCCAGTACGAATTTGTGGCCCTCTTGCTCAACCAAATGCGTGACCGTGGGCAAATAACGCTCGCAGACGTATCCCCCAGGGATCTCAGTCACGAAAACCCGCTTCGCTCCAAAACTGCCGAGCTCGGCGGCGGCTTGGCTGGCGCCCTCGCCGATGCACAGCACATCGAAGTGAGTGCCAGCCTCCTGTGCAACTCGAGTTGCACAGCCCAGCGCAACAAGACTCGCCTTGCGGACAGAGCTGTCGAGAACCTCAGCGATAACTAGAATCGGACCCATAAACCTACTCCCTCTTTCTCTGCGTTCCACGGTGCATCGGCGCGTGGCCCCGGTTTGGCGGTGTCGATGCGCCGTGCCTTCTGGCTAAATGCGGCGTTTATTCGAAGGCCTTGCGCGGTCCTTCACAGCACCTTGGCATCCTGCTTGAGGTGCTGAACGAGTTCGGCCACCGAGTTAACAAAGACCGCTTGTCCACCGCGGGCGCTTGGCAATCTGAACTGGGTGTAGTCGCAAAGCGATGTCGGGCTGACCTCAAGGTCGGCCAGCGTTAGCGTGTCGATCGGCTTTTTCTTGGCCGCCATAATGCCCTTCAGCGAGGCGTACCTGCCGCCATCGGATTCGGGATAGCTAAAGTCCGCGGGCGTCACGCCGTTGCGCACAGAGTGTGGGTGGACCAACCGGTCAGAAGCGGTAAGCACCGCCGGTAGCTCTACACGAAGTGACAGCACGCCCGTGTCAACTTCGCGGCCTACCTTGAGCCGTTTGCCTTCGGCTTCGACTTCGATGCGCATCGCGATGGTGGCCATTGGCCACTCGAGCTGTTCTGCCAGCATCTGACCGGTGGCACTGGCATCGCCATCAACGGCCTGCTTGCCGAGCATTACCAGGTCCGGTTTCTCACGCTTAACAAGAGCGGCGAGAATTTCCGCGACCGCAAACGCATCGAGTGCGCTGTCATCTTGTTCCACAACGATGGCTCGCTCCGCGCCCATCGCCAGACCTTGCCTTAGCGTGGTAGCGACATCGGCGGGCGCGATACTGCAAAGCACCACCTCCCCGATTCGCTCCTTGGTTACGCCGTGCTCGGTGAGCCGGAGGGCTGCCTCGAGCGCATACTCGTCAAAGGGGTTGATCTTCCACTCCATGCCGCTGGTCTCGATAGTGCGACCATCGGCAGACACCCCGACTTTATTGGCGTTATCTGGGTCCGCGACCCGCTTGATTGGAACCAAGATTTTCATCGCCATACTCCTTCATCTGCGATTGCTTGCGCCTTGTGTCGGCGCGTCTGCTCACCGGCATCCCGACCGTGCCCGGCATCCGGACCGCATGCTTCGGCGTGGCGTAGCGCGTTCAGATCTCACGAAGAACAAGACCCGCGCAGCCGTGCCCGGCCCATGTAAGGATAGGGGGAGGGCGTAGGAAAATGTCAAGGGTGCCGCGTTGGCTACAGTGGGCTGAAATGTAGGCGGAAAGGCGCGCGTCCGTGCGCGTTCATCGGCCGGACGGTTCTCTGTTGCCCGTGCCTGTCCGGCTGGGATCGGGAGCCGCCGCGTCTCCTCACCGAAGCTTTTCTCGAGCGCCAAGGCAAGAGTGGCGAGCGGCCCTGCGCGCCCTCGCCATGGAGCCCATCCCAAAAACGATACGCTCAACGGTGCCCTCATGGCCTGCTCGCCGTCCCGGAGTGCTCTCCTCGGGAGTCCCAAGAAGCACGCCGCAGGTGTTATAACCAAATGATGAAGTGCGTGGATCGGGCGATGACGGGTGGCTGGCCATGCGGCTCGCGTCAGGTGGAGGTGCTAGGCCGTTGCGGGCGAGTCGCCTGGATGCTCGTGTTTGCAGCGGGGTGCGCTCACGGGGGAACCCTCCGGCGCCAAGGTGCACCGGAGGGGAACCGCGTTGAGATGGAGGAGTTGCGCATCGCCGCAACCCAAAGCGAGAGTGGCGAGTTTGTCGTTCAGGTCTATGACGCCAAGCACCTCTTCGAAGATGGCCTTGACACGCATGCTGAAGGGCAGCTCGAAGAAGCCGCCGCTCGCTTCGACCGCGTTTCTCGCGAGTTTGGCGCCAGCGCGTATCACGCACCCGCGCTGTACAATGCGGGCTTGGTCTACCGCGCGCTCGGGCGTGAGCGTGAGGCCATCGCACGTTTTACGGCCCTCATTGAGCGTCACCCAGAGTCTGCCGATGTCGCGGCGGCGCGTCTTTTGTTGCTGGCGCTCTACGAGGCGATCTCGGAGCACGAGCACATCGAAGAACTCGCGCAAGCGCTACTGGAGACTCCGCTTGAGGAAGGCGTACGGCTCGAGGTGTTGGTGCGGCAATGTCGCTCGAGAGTGATGTTGCATACTGGCGCCAGCGCGGCTTCCTGCGAGGCTTTGCTCAGCCATATGCTCGCGGAGCGCGCAACAGCCCCCGGGAGCGACCTGCCGAGGCGATGGGTGGGCGCAGCCTACCGGTTGCTTGGGGACGCAGCCTGGCGACGCGTTCAGGCCACGTCATTGCAAGATGCAGCTGGGATTTCGATTGGGGACCGACCCGATGCGAGTGACCGTATCGCGCAGGCGTTGATGGCACGCGCGAACGCGATCCTGGGCGCTCAAGTGCCTTATTTGCGCGCCATGTACTTGGGCGACCCCAAAGAGAGCCCGTATATCGCCGGCCTTGTTGCGCGAATGTACGAAGGCTTTTGGAACGATGTGATGGCGCTGCCGTTGCCGTCCCCGCCGGTTTCCCTCGATGGCGAGGAACTGGCCGTTTTCCAAGACACCTACAGGCTTGAACTCGCAAAGCATCTCGTTCCGGTTTTAGCGCGTGCACGCACGGCGTGGGAGCACGCGTTGAACTTGGCGGCAGAAACCGGGTTGTCTTCCGCGGGGCAATCGCACTTCCAGGCGCAAATTGCAGCGCTAACGCGCTTTGTCGCAAGCGTCGAAGCCGCGCAAGAAGCCGCAGATCTGCCGGCGTCGATGACGCTCCCGGAAGCCGCTTCACGCACTCGCGGTGGCCCCGACATAGAGCAACCTTGACTTCAGGCGTCCTGATGCAAGACTGACGCCGCCTCGGCACGCACGAGGCTGCTGTCAGTTTCACAGAGTTAGCTGCGCAAGCGGCGCTCTGAGCCTGCGAGCCAACGGCCAAACAAGGAAGCATTGTTGCCGCCTTGTCTAAGCCAGTGGGCCAAGGCGCTGGGTCTAGCAGCAGACGCTGGCGTAGCTCAACGGTAGAGCACCTGCTTTGTAAGCAGGGGGTTGCGGGTTCAAATCCCATCGCCAGCTCCGCCTAAGGGTTCGGGTAAAGTCCAGAGTTCGTGAGGGTCGAGCGTGGCGCGATATGTCGCGCGTGATGGTGAGTGACATGTTTCGGAGGGTTGCCCGAGTGGCCAATGGGAGCAGACTGTAAATCTGCCGGCGTACGCCTTCAGTGGTTCGAATCCACTACCCTCCACAAGAATCAGTGCTTCATGGAGTTTCTGTGAATCACCGATGCGAAAGCAAGCTCTGCGGGTGTAGCTCAGTTGGTAGAGCGTCAGCCTTCCAAGCTGAATGTCGCCGGTTCGAACCCGGTCGCCCGCTCCAATTTACCAGATGCTTCTGGTCGTCGATATGAGGCGTCGGCTCCGGCTTGGCCGCGCGGCTGCCATCGCCTCGATCGCCCTAGATGCGCCGGGGCCTCGACGCCGCTTGAGCACTATGGCCCCGCGCTGCTGCGCGATGTCAAATGTAGCCAACGCGTGCTTTCGAGGTGCAATCGTGCGCAAGCTATGCTAACGCTCCGCGCCTGCAAGCGAGGTCGTCTTTGCGCGAACTGAGCGGGAACCCCTCTCCCGGGGTAGCTCCGCAAGGTGTCGCGCAAAGGAGGCTCGGAGCAGCATTGCCCAGGTAGCTCAGTGGTAGAGCACCTCCTTGGTAAGGAGGAGGTCGTGAGTTCAATCCTCATCCTGGGCTCTCGCGGCGGTAGTGTGCGAGCGCGTGACGGTGGTTTCGCTCGGGTGGCTGGGGGTGAGGCGTGCGGCAGATGTGTTGTCTCCGTACTGCTCGCGCAGGCGGAGCTAGCGCCAGCCACGCGCAGCGTCCATAGTACCGCGGCGCGTCCGACGGGCTGCTTTCGCTGGTCGAAAGCCTCGCGGTCTGACCTGGTCGGTGTCGGACGCGCTTGGAGGAGTGAGCCGCCGCTCTGTTAGCGGGCCTGGGGCCGCTCAAGATACCGAATCATCCGAAGTACTGGGAGAATAGCGCATGGGTAAAGAGAAGTTTGTCAGGAAGAAGCCTCACGTAAACGTTGGGACGATCGGTCACATTGACCATGGGAAGACGACGCTGACGGCGGCGGTGACGAAAGTGCTGGCGGAGAAGTTT
>SLQV01000036.1 GCA_007131285.1 Myxococcales bacterium | reverse complement strand
TATCCTCAAGCTGTTTTTGGGTGATTGCGCCTTGATGCACAAGAACCTCTCCGATACGCCGGCGCTGCGCTTCGACTACGTTTCGGCGGACACGCAGAACCTCTTGTCGGGTGAGCACACCCTCTTCTACAAGGAAATGCGCAAAATCATAGCGGCTGCCTCCGTTAGCTGAAAGTGAGTCGAGATGTCGTGCGCGCCATTTTTCGAGACCGGGAGGGGAAAGCAAGCCCAGGGCCACAAGCCCGTCATCGAAGGTTGTTCCCCTAATCAGACGCTGATACTCAAGAGCATCACTAAGTATTGATTCAGAGATCAGACCCTCTTCAATGAGATAACTCCCGAAACGTCGTCGCGCCATTCATACCTCCTTATCGCCTATGGTAGAGAGCAATGACGCAACGTCATTTCACGCCCCAACAATCAGAGTGCACGATTAAACTCTCAATGTAAATGGGTCCGACTTCACTTCTGCGTTCAGCCTAAACGCGGTAGGCACGGCAGATGCTCTTACACAAAACCCGATGGCAAAGTGGCCACCTATGGATAGCATCGCGGTAGCGTATGCGTGCGTCCGGTGCCTCCCCAAGTCAGAAATGGCGCTCAAGCGCTCTTTATGCGCACGTTCTGCTCAGGTTGGCAGCGACAGCTGCACTCAGCTGCGCGCCGCTTTGCGCGAGTATCTTGGCAAGCACCGCGCGTGCGGAGAGCGACGTCTATGAAACCAAACGCTTGCTTCATGCGGTACACGAAGCGGGCTTCTGTCCGGTTGATATGGCCGAGGGCCAGCGCATTGCCTTCATCCACGTATACCGAGCTCCCATCTTTCCAGAGTCCGAGGTTCTACCCAATTGGCTTAATTTCCCGCATATATTGACACGAAACGAAATTGTCTCACGTGAAATACTCTTTGAAGCGGGCGACGCATTCGACCAAGCCAGGGCCGATGAAATCGAGCGAAACCTTAGAGCTTTAGGGATCTTCTCGCTGGTAAGGGCTATGCCCGTGACGCACTGCGATACCCCTGATGAAGCGCCGGGCCTGCTGCTGTACACACGTGACATATGGAGCTTACGGCTGGAGATGGACATTCAGCTAACCGGCCCCGTCCTCGACCGGCTGCTGCTCCGCGTAGTAGAACGCAACTTCCTCGGACTTCGTCAAACCGTCGGAGCCGGCTTGCTGCTTAAGCCTGACGTTTTCGAAACCTCGCTCATCTACAACAACCCGCGCCTCAGACGCGCAGATCTGGCGCTTTCACTAAGCCCTTCACTCATTTTTCGACGCGATAGCGTTTTGGGTGGCGGCACTTTGGAAGGCGCCAGCATCTCAACTTCAATCGCTCAACCCTTCTACAACTTACGGGCCAAGCGCGCTTGGGCACTTACCACATCGGTGCGTCAAGAGGTAATCCGAAACCTGACGCAAGGCCAAGTGCGAATGTATGCGCCTACGGCAGACGCAGATGATACCGAACGTATCGGTGAGGCTTGGAACCAAACCTCAGCCAACGCGAGCCTCACGCGTAGCCGACGCTTTGGCGACCCGAAGCGCTTCTTGTTTCAGGCGAGCACCGGACTCAACTTGCGCCTACGAAGCGTGAGCACTTACGAGCGCGGCGACGCTTCAGACGAAGCGGTCGCCGCGTTTGAGCGCAGTGTATTGCCGCGTGAGCGCCGAGAGATCGGCCCGACGGTGTCACTGCTCGCCTTTTCCCCTACTTACAAGATTCTGCACGAACTTGACACTTACGGCTCGAGCGAAGCGCTACGCTATGGGCCGAGCGTTGCGGCAACAGTGCGCATTCCACTCGTTGCCTTCGGCTCCCTCGAGAACGCGTTCGAGCAGGACATCACGGCGGGATGGAAGTGGGTCTTCGGAGATAGCGCGATCCAAACCCTAATGAGCGCAGGCTCGCGAATAAGTCCGTCAGGAATGGTCAACCAACGTGCGGGTTTGGTACACCGCATGGCAGGACCGATGATCGGCTGGGTGCGCCCCGTCGCCCAAGGCACGGTGCGCCTGCGCAACAGAGACGAAGACAACACGCTAATCACACTCGGTGGAGATTCCGGCTTGCGCGGGTTCGCATCGCAAGAGTTTGGAATCCGTGGAGGTTCCCGCGTACTCTTCAACGTGGAACTGCGTTCAAAGCCCTGGGTTTGGAGCTTTCTGCACCTTGGAGCCTCACTCTTTTATGACAGCGGGGCGCTGTTCGGCGAGGGCGAAGCACTTAGGTGGCACCACAGCATCGGCGTCAGCCTGACGGCCTTGCTACCTCAAATTAACCGCGAAGTTATTCGAATGGACGGTGGCATTCCACTCGAGGGCTCGTCAATCCCGGTTCCAAACCTGGCCTTTGGTCAAGTGATTCAGTTCAGCTCAGTCGATGATCCCCTCGGCATCAACTGACCACGTTTATGGAGGCACAGCGAGGCATCCTCGGAGAGCGTCTTTTCAGACTCAGTAAAAGGCAACCGTTCAGGGAACCTTTTATGAGGTGCCCCGAAGCGTTCAAGCGTGGAGCCCAAATTCTTTCTCCCGCGGCATCTTGATAGGGTGATCTAAAGCGACGCGGACGACCCCTACGCCCGCTTGTCCTCTAAAGCAGACTTTTTGCGCGCCCGCCCCTCCCCTGCACGCTTGGAGCTGAAGCAGTGGCGCGAGTGCATCGAGTCTGCGCAGCGAGACCAAGCGCGTCGCCGGGCGACCTCTCAAAACGCGGGCATCCTCGAAGCAACATGGTGCATCTGCTAGACCGAGCGTCAGAAAGGTGCGTCAGACCCAACTCGCAGTGAAAACCCTGGAGAAACGCGGCATGGATACTGTCGGCGCAAGACAGGAAAATCCCTTTGCGAGGCACAGCCCCAAGAGGGAATCGAAAAACAGCATCGCAGATAGTGCCTCAATGCGTGTGCGGTGGCTGTCCGGACGCGCGCATGCGTCCCACTTAGAGGTCGAAGTTGTGCTCGGGTCCCGGACACGCCATGGGTCTCGCACGCGGCGCAATGACAGGCCGCCTCAGCCAAAGACGCGGCGAACATGCACGACATCGCTTGGAGCCTCCGACGGACGGCCGGCTTCCAGGGCACTTCGCGGCCGCGACAGCCACGGGCGCGACAGCCACGGGCGCGACAACATCGATAACACCCGTTTCCGAGCATTACCAGTGCGGCCACCTGCGTGGTTAAGGTAGCGTTATGCGGGCCCTTGAGGAAGCCGTGGGTCTCTTCTGGGAAAGCATTGGCGTTCCCTGGCTTAGCTTCATTAGTTTCGCCATTTCAGCGCTTGCAACCGCCCACATCGTGCTGCGCAAGCGCGATGTGCGGGCCGCTATTGGCTGGACAGGCTTTGTCTGGTTTGTGCCGTTCATCGGCACGTTCGCATACGTGGTGCTCGGCGTTAACCGAATTCAACGCGAGGCAGTCCGCCTGCGACGCACCTGGGCTCAGACAGCCGGCGGGCGCCAATGCGACGCCACCAGACGCCAGTGGGACACGCTCTTTGGCCCAGAGATACCAAGCGGCAACCTCTATCCTAAGCTGGTACCGCTTGCGACACTGATTCGTAACGTCAGTCGCATGCGGATGACTTCCGGAAACGACGTCCGCCCACTGCTGACCGGCTCAGCCGCAACCGACGCGATGCTATCGAGTATCGAGACCGCGACCAAGACCATCGGCTTAGAAACTTACATTTTTCATTCGGGCCCTCTGGGGCAGCGTTTTATTGCCGCGCTTAGTCGGGCCACGCGGCGCGGCGTTCAGGTGCGCGTGTTGGTAGATGGCTTCGGCAGTCTCTACGGCTTAAGCCGCATCCAGCATCACCTCAGCAGAGCAGGCGTGCCCTGTGCGCGCTTTGGAAGACGTTCGCTACGCGCAATTCCGTATCTCAATCTGAGACAGCACCGAAAGTTACTGCTCATCGATGGTGAACTCGCGTTTACCGGCGGAATGAACATCAATGAGGCGCTGGTGGATTCCCGCCCGGGCAAGCGCATCGAAGACCTCCACTTCGAAGTTCGTGGCCCAGCCGTGGAGCAGATGTCTCATCTCTTCGCTGAAGACTGGTCATTTGCCACTCGGGAAACACTTGAGGGGGCGGATTGGTTCAAGCCCGGGGTTCCCCAAGGTGATGTCTTTATCCAGAGTGTGCCTGACGGCCCCGACGAGGACCTCGACACAATGCGCTGGGCATTGCTGGGCGCCGTGGCAGGTGCCGAGCGCGCCATTCGTCTCCAGTCCCCTTATTTTTTGCCGGACCCGGACCTTCAGGCGGCGCTTTGCGTCGCTTCAATGCGCGGCGTCGGCGTCCAAATCTTAGTGCCTGCTGCCAACAATGTGCAGCTCGTGCGTTGGGCGAGCTTTCCTACGTTAGGCGTACTCGCCAGTCACGGCTGCGAGATTCGAGAGACGCAAGGCGCGTTCGACCATTCAAAGCTTGCACTTGTCGATGATGCCTGGACGATGATTGGCTCCAGCAACCTTGATCCCCGCTCCCTGCGGCTAAACTTCGAGTTAAATTTCGGCTGTATCGATACCGCGCTTGCGACCCAATGCACCGACCTGTTTGAGCGCAAATGGGCCCGCTCCACGCCGCTAACCGCCGAGCATATTGCTGCCACGCCGCGCCCGCAACGCTTGCGCAACGGCGTTGCGCGCTTGCTGACGCCGTACCTTTAGACTCCGTCAGCGCCGCCGCGCACACCTGAACAGCGTCACGCGTTCAACGTCGCTGCACGCGTCACACACGATTTCGCTCTTTTTGCTTGCCGACTTCCGGAGCGTCGCCAAGGTTGTCCTGGATGGGGCGAGCACGTCCACTATCTAAGGACGGTAACTTGGTCAAACCTCAAAGCATTAGTGGCTTTCCTGAAGTGCTGCCTGGGGCGCAGGCCTGGTTCGAAGATCGCTTGCACGCACTGCGTGGCCTGTTTCGGCGCTATGCCTATGTTCCGCTGGAGACCGCCAGCGTCGAGCGCATTGACGTGCTCAGTGCCAAAGGCGTCGCGGACAAAGAGATCTATCGCTTAGCGCGGCTAAGGGCTGACGAGCATGGACACGAAACCGAATATGCACTGCATTTCGACCTCACTGTACCGCTGGCACGTTACGTATCGCAGCACCAAGGCCGCCTGACCTTTCCCTTCAAGCGCTATCAAATCCAGAAAGTGTGGAGGGGGGAGCGCCCGCAGAAAGGCAGGTATCGTGAGTTCTACCAATGTGACCTTGATGTCATTGGAGTCGACCGCCTCGACCCCCACTACGAGGCAGAGGTTTTGGTGGCGATGCATCATGCGCTTGTGCTCCTTGAGTCACCGCGACATCGCTTTCGGATTAACTCCCGACCTTTGATCGAAGCGGTGCTAGCCCACTTTGGCTTCAAGCCTGACACGCATACCGAGGCAGTACGCATCCTGGATACCCTCGCAAAAGCCCCGATCAGCGTGGTGTATGCCCAGCTCACCAAACTGGCATCAAGCGGCCCAGCAACCGAAGTGCTCGCTCTGCTCGGAACCACCCCTACTCTAGACGCGTTGCGGCAGGTACTTCCGGCGCAAACGCAGGACACTTTAGATAGTCTTCAGCGGTTGAGCGAGACGCTGCTCGCATTCGGGATGCCCGAATCAGCCTTCGGCCTGGACCTATCCATTGCGCGCGGGCTTGACTACTACACGGGGACTGTATTTGAGTGCGTCGCCACCGACAGCCCGGAACTCGGGAGCATTTGCTCCGGTGGACGCTACGACAATCTCGCGGCGCGGTTTCAGAAACGCGCGCTGCCGGGTTTCGGTGCTTCAATCGGCTTAAGCCGTCTTCTGATGCCGCGTCTTGAAGCCTCGGCTTGCGCACAGCATCCAGCGATCCCCTGGGTCATTTGCGTGGCGAACCCTGCCGCATTCGGAGTAGCGGCCGAAGCGACCCGCATCTTGCGGGAAGCCAATGTTACCTGTGAACTACTTCCCCACCACCCCAAACTCGGACATTTAATCCGGCGCGCTGAGCAACTTGGCGCTACCCACGTTCTACTCGCCTTTGAGGCAGAGGCCGCGGAAGGCGCCATAGTTAGCAAACGCCTCGCGGACGCGCATCAAGAACACGTCCCCCTGACCGACCTCGTTGCGCACGTCGGCGCTAACCAGCCACTTCAGGGCAAGCCCTAAACGCCTGCCCGCACGCAACCTCGGAGCAGCACTCATGACGCCCCCCCCCAAGTCCTCACCGCCCGAAGTTACCGCACCTGAAACCTCCGAGGATAAAGTGCCGCGGACGGCCTCCGCAAACGCCGCCGAGGCGGCAACGGGCGCGCAATCGCCAACGAACGCTTCGTCTGGCTTATCCTCACAAGCCACTGTCCATTCGAGTTCCAGCCCTCGTCCAACACTGCAGGATGAAACCGCACCTCCTGACGAAAAACAGACCACGTCAGCCGCGGAGCCGAACCGCAACGTCAAAGGACAAGACCCGCAAGGCAACTCGAGCCCGTCACACGGCGGACCTGCCAGAACCACATTGCTCGGCCCAGGTCAAACTCGAATCCTTGCCACTGCGATTACAACGTTGGCTGTGTTTACGCTTCTCGCAGGCCTTGCGTTAGCCGTCGTGCTCCTAGGCCGCTTTCTGTCGACCTTCAGCGCGGTACTCTGGCCCATCGCAGTTGCGGCACTGCTCGCACTGACTCTTCACCCAATCGTCTCGCTTGCGGAACACAAGCTGCGAATGCCGCGCAATCTTTCTGTTGCGGTTTTGTATCTGCTAACCATAACGTTGATAGGTGCGTTCGTCAGTTTGATTTTGCCCGGGCTGATTGAGGAAGTCGTTGCGTTCGCAGACACCCTCGGGACCGTAGCGGCCAGCATCGAACAGTGGGTCCGTAGCCATTTTCCCAAAGTTCCGCTGTGGGTCGCCGACCTCGAAGCCGCCGGCTACGCCGATGCTATGCGCGGAGGTTTAGAGTCCTCCATTGCATGGCTAGCCTCCAGCAGCACACGGCTACTCGATGCGGGCAAACACGTCATGGACCTCGCCGTTGTGTTCGCTGGTCTATGTCTCATTCCCGTTTACCTAACGTATTTTCTTCTACTCAAGCGGAACATACGTGAGGACTTGCAAGAGCAACTACGATTCTTGCCGCGCGACTCGCACCTCTACTTTCTTCGTATCGTAGACGATTTCGTCAACATCATGGTGGCCTTCTTTAGGGGACAACTTCTAGTGGGCCTGATGACTGGCATCATTCTCGCACTCGGATTTTACGCAATTGGACTACAGCTCGGTGTTTTAGTCGGATTGCTTTTAGGCGTTTTTAACCTGATTCCATACTTAGGCACCATTTTCGGTATTATTATCTTAATTCCGCTCGGCTATTTTCAATCCGATGGTGGCATGCCTATGGTGCTTTACGCCCTAGGCGTATTGACGACAGGCCAACTCATCGAAAGCTATGTGCTGGCGCCGCGGATTATGGAGAAGGAAACCGGCCTACACCCTGTCGTAATTATTATGGCAGTCGTATTCTGGGGTACAGCGCTTAACGGGATCCTTGGCATGATGCTAGGCATCCCGCTGACGGCATTTCTCGTGAGCCTTTGGCGCTTTCTTCGCGACGAGTACGCATCTGACCGCACCTCTCATGTGGTGAAGGAACCTAACCATGCACCGTTATCCACCGCCTCTTCGAACACTTGATGCGAAACGATCGAAGCTCGCTTCCGCTCGCGCCAGCATGGAGCTGCGTGTGCATGCGTATCCCACCGGGGTCGGGCGCACTGTGTACCGAGCGTTGATGCTCGGTGTCGTGGGCACCCTTGCCATAGCTACGCCCACCAACCCGATCTTCGCGGAACGAGTTCCCGCGGAGTTGCAGCTCGCGCTTCAACTCAAGCGCCAAGGAAAGTTTACGGAAGCGCTTGCCCAGGCCGAACAAGCCAGAGCAAGTGCACCGCAACACAGCGAACCCTATTACGTTGCGGGCAGCATTCAGCGTCGGCTCGGGCATTTTGACGCAGCCCTCGAGAACTTCGAGCAGGCTGTGGCGCTTAGCCCAGAAGACAATCGTTACCAGGCCGCCTTAGGCGCCGCACTGATTCGTCTCGAACGCTATGCTCCAGCGATCCCGCACCTCCGCGTCGCGCTTACGCACAATCCCCGGGACATCGTGAGCATGTCTAATTTGGGCACCGCTCTCTCGCGTCTCGGTCGTTTCGAGGAGGCAAAACAAATCTTCGAGAACGGACTCAAGAGCGCACCCTTTCATCCTCTGCTGTTAAACAATCTTGCAGTTACGCACCGCAAATCAGGAGCACCCGAGAATGCCGTGACACTTCTCGAAGAGGCGCTCAAGCAGCGCCCGAAGGAAGCCTACATTTGGGAGAACCTCGGGGTCGCACATCGCGCTATGCGCAACTACGCTAAGGCCGCACAAGCCTTCGAGCGCGCGCTCACCTTACCGAACGTGAAGGCGCAAACACGTTACGAGCTTGCGCTTTGCTACGAGGCTCTAGGCGAAAACGAAAAGGCAACACACTGGCTTCGGGCACACATCAAAGCGACGCGGCCGACGGGCGCCGAACGGGAAGCTCTCGACCGACGTTTGTCAACGCTCGAAGCACAAATCCACCCCTAATACGCCGAAGAAAGAGGCTGAGCCTAGCCGGCAGCGGGGTTCGCGTGTGTGGGCGCACGGCGGGCGCGTCCAGGTGGGCCGGGGTCCCGGCGCGCGCGTGGCTGCGGGGCCCGCGGAGGGTCTCGGGGGGACCCACAATTGGGTACGGAGCTGCCAATTGTGGGGGGCTCCGGAGGGTGCGCCTGCGCGCCCGTGCCCCCGC
>SLQV01000017.1 GCA_007131285.1 Myxococcales bacterium | reverse complement strand
GCACCCTCCGGAGCCCCCCACAATTGGGCACTGCGCGCAGCTCCGTACCCAATTGTGGGTCCCCCCGAGACCCTCCGCGGGCCCCGCAGCCACGCGCTCGCAGGGACCCCAGCCTGCATGCGTGAGCGATTGAAGGCGCGCGGCGAACACAGCAGCGAACCCGGGGCTGTAGCGGCTCAACCTTAAGCTGATGCGTATTAAGGAGTGTAGCGCGTCCGTGCGGGTCGACGTCACGGACTACCGCTGCGCTCGAAACTACGCGCGATTATTAAAGGAGTGTATCTTCGGGACTAACTGAGACGTACGCTACTCGCTCGCGCAACCCTCAAATTCACCGCAGAAGGACTGAGGGCGGATGGATTGGCAGGCGCGCACAGGCTGCCGCGTTTCGAAGAGCCTGGCTGAAAAAGCCTCCCGACTAACCGAGCAGCCTTCGTTCGTAAGACTCGCGTTCGCCAAAACCAAACAAGTGCCGTGTGATCCTTCGGCATCATCAATGCCTTGTACACATGCCTCATCCGGCTCGCATTGGACGTTGGCCACACAGGCGCGACATCCGGAGCGCAGAGGGGGGGTCATGGAGGCGTAGGGCTTGCAGCTGGTGCAGGTGAGGGTCCGGGCGTTGCAGACATTGCCGCCGCAGGTGTCGGGGCGGTTGGGGACGCAGCTGAGGCACCGACCGGAGCTGGGGACGCCCGAGCGTGTGTCGCAAAAGGGCATATCGGGCGTGGCGCTGCAATCGGTGTCGTGGCGGCAGCCGATGCAGCGACGTGTGCGGGCGTCGCAGACGGGTCTATTGGCGTCAACGCCGCAATCACTGTGGTTCACGCAGCCCACGCAGCGCCGCAAGGTCTCGGAGAAAACAGGCCTGGCAGGGTCTGAATCACAGGAATCGCTGACAACGGGCTCTTCCTCCGTCGGGACAATGCCCGGAGGGGGTGGTGCACGGTCAGGGCCAATCGCCTCTTTCCCATCGGTGGCATCGGTATCCGACCTATTGGCAGGCAATGGCAAACAACCGTTGGTTCCCGCCTGCTCGACAAATCCCTCGGGGCAGGTCTCCGCACACGCCCCTGTGGCTAGGGTGAGCAGCATGCTTAAGCCAACCAACAGCCAGGTCGACGGTGCATGCATCGTCTGGGCGCACATACCAGGCGGTGAGCTTAAATTCATTTGCATTCCTTGCTTAGGTGACTATCCTGCACGCCCCCGAAAGATTCGTGGCAGGTCGCGTCTGCGTCGTCAAATCGTTTGGCGTAAGCAAGAAGTACGCCGATAGTATTCAACTCATGAAAATCACTTGAGTTGACTGAGTCCAATAAAAATAGCAGCTGCTTGTGAATGATGGGGTTCTGTTCACCCTGGCACAGATCGCAAGGGACCGATTGGCGGTCCATCAACGGCTATTGGGTTGGCCGATAGAGGATGGAGCGGCTTGCAAATGTCAACGCCGACCTGTTCCTCTGGGGCGGGGAGCGCGTGTACGCTGTCGTCAAGGTGTTGAATCGGACCCTCGGTTTTTGCGTGGCTTACGCGCGATGACCTCCGCTTCGCGGTCAAAGCTCATCCAGCGTGAACAATTGATGCCGCTGCCACGGTTAGAAGGAGCGGGTCGTGTGAGGCAATACGCCGCCAGAAAGTGAGCTCTTTCGCTCCGATTGGAAGCGTGGCGTCGCATTCAAAGCGTTCTCATTCTGACGTATTGCCTTCGATACACGCCGGCCAGCGCCTGCGCTGGGGCGCCGGTTGCGGCGATCCCCCGAAAGCATTGAACCCTCAGCGGGTGCCCTAGAAGTCGCAAACGGGAATCAGCGAAGACGTTGCTGCGTCTGGTAGTGTGATTACCTGCTCTCGGCACGCGGCGCGGCCGAGGCACGTGGCCGCGTCGCCATTGCATGGGGTGGTGCAGGCGAAGGAGCCTTGCGTGTAGGGGGTACAATACGCGTCTAGAACTCCATCCACGCCGCAGAGGGTATGGTCCGGCGTCCCAGTGGGTGCACAATCATCAAAGCGTTGAGGTCCCACTAGGGCCTCGCAGGTTGTTCGGTAATCCGGTGCGCAGACGCTCACGGTGGTGCCTTCGACGGTGAAGACATCAGTGCTGTTGAAGTAGTTGGCGAGATTGCGCGAGCGCTGAAAGATATAAGGCGCTTTCAAACGGCAATCACCCAACGGTCGTTCTTCCGTGCGCGTCGCGCTGACATTCCACAGGCAGAATGTGCCTAGGATATCGCCGTCGTCACCGGGCGCTCCTTGGGGGTTCCACTGCATTGTCACGCAGGATTGCCCTTCCTGACACTGGGCTGAGGCGACGCAGGGCTCACAGGCTCTGACGCTGCCTCGACGCAGCTCTCCACAGGCGCGTGTATTGGGGTCACAAATGCGGCTACCGCAGCTCTCCTGCTGCGTGGCAGTGCATGCGACGCATACGCCGTCGCTGAGGTCACACACCGGCTTGCCTGCAATGTTCTCGCAGTGGCTGTTGCTCGTGCATCCGTTGCAAGTGAAGGTGTCAGGATTGCACTTAGCGCGCTCGGCGCGCTGGCAGTCTAGATGACTCAAGCAGGCCACGCATGCGCCGCTCTCAGCCTCGCAGAAGGGACGATTCGGGTTTGCACACGGACCGCATGTCGCCTTTTCTCCGGAAGTTGTCTCGGTTTCCTCAGCGGTGCTCTCCTCACAGGATAGATCGCCTGGTTCGCATGGAGCCGCTGGTTCGCTGCCTGTGCAGCCAGCGTGCGCGAGAGTCGCAACCGCTAGCAGGAGCGCACAACCCTGAACGCCTCCGTAAGAGAAGCAGGTGCGCAGCCGGCTGCGCGTGCGCGGCACTTCCCAGTCGGGGGCAGGCCGTGGCTCACGCGTTTCTCCCCAGCCTCGATTGTGGCCCTGGCCAGAACAACCCGCACCCGAAAGTCCAACCTGCATCCGCAGGGTGTTGCATACCGTCGCCCCAGTCTCAAGTTTAAACCCGTGCGTCGCCCGCCGGACTGTGGCGTCGGCGTCTGCAAAACGCTGAATGGAGCAACCCGCAACTCAACGCAGAGCGTAGCTTGGCTTTCCTGGAACGATTCGCTCGAAGATGGCGGCCCCTCCCGCCGGCAATGCGCGTGTCAAGTCCGCACCGACAAAGTCGGCGGCTACCTGATCGGCGTAGGGCCGCTGCCAGGTGGTCAAGATGGGTGCGAAGTCGCTTGGGCTGGTGCCCGCGTCGAGCCAGGGGCCTTCGGCGAGGGACTGGGGCGCATTGCCGAGGTTGACATAGGCGATGATTTGGTAGGGCGCAGGCCCCTCCCTTGGGTCACTGACAGCGACTAAGCGCGCGCTCTCCTCGCAAACATACGCACGAGTGAGCTTGGGTGCCCTGCGGCGCAGGTCGAGTAGCGCACGGACGAAGAAGAGCTTGCCAGACCCGCGGGCGAGCTTTAGGTCGTCCCACGACAGCTTGCTTTCAAGGAAGCTTTGCTCGGCCTGCGGGTCGGGGCTTGTCCCTTTCCAGGCGAAGCCAGCGAACTCCCGGGCGCGGCCTTCGCGTACCGCTTGCGCGAGCTCGGCGCCGCTGTGGTCCGTGAAATAGAGGAAGGGGGAGCGGGCGTCGAACTCCTCGCCCATGAAAAGCATCGGTATCTGTTTGGTGAGGTAGAGCAACGCCGTGAGTGCGTAATGTGCTTGCTCGTCGCAGAGGGTGTGCAGCCGTTCGCCGTAGCAGCGGTTGCCGGTTTGGTCGTGATTTTGGAGGCACAGAACGCCCTGATATGAGGCAAGTCCGGCCCTCAGAGCCCCTGCTTCCTGATCATGTCCTGTTGATGATGCCACCGGCCGACCCTGCCGCCGCTGCCGGTAGGGCGAGACGCTGCCAGCGATGGATAGGCCGGCCGCAACGGCGCGGCCAATGTGGGTAAGCGGCGGGTCGTAGTCCGCAAAAAAGCCAGACGTCTCACCGGTGAGAAGGCGGTGGGCGGCGTGATGAAAGTCGTCAGACCACACGGCGTCAAAGCCCAAGCCGCCCTGATGTACCGGCTGCGTGTAACGCGTATCGTTCCGGTCGCTCTCGGCGATGAGCAGCAGCCTGCGGTCGAGTTGCGCCGCTCGCGTGCGCAACGTTTCCGTTACCTCCGACCAGAAGGGGTAGGCGCTACGGTCGTGGACTTCGGGAACGGCATCAAAGCGGAACCCGTCGACCCGCGCTTCTTCCACGAAATAAAGGGCATTCTCGATGAAGTAGTGGCGGACCCCATCGCTTGCGGGGCCGTCGACGTTGACCGCAGGGCCCCAAGGCGTGACGTAGCTTGCATTGAAGTAAGGGCCGTATTCCCCAAGGACATTGCCTTCCGGACCCACGTGGTTGAACACAAGGTCGAGCAAGACCGCGATGCGGAGGCGGTGCGCGGCGTCGACAAAACGTTGGAGCGCGTGGAGCCCCCCGTAGCATTCCTGGACAGCGAAGGTGAAGACGCCGTCATAGCCCCAGTTGCGCGCGCCCGGAAACGCGCCCACCGGTAGCAGCCCAATGACGGTGACGCCCAGTTCCGCGAGATAGGGCAGACGGCAGCAGGCGGCGTCGAGGGTGCCCTCGGAGGTGAAGGTGCCGATATGGAGTTCATAAAGGACAGCGCTCGCGGGACTCGGCCCAGCGTAGGTGCTGTCGCGCCAGTCATGGCCGGTGCTCTGGGCCGCAGAAGGCCCGAAAACACCCTGCGGCTGACGGCGCGAGGCGGGATCCGGGCGCCAGGGCCCGCCATTGAGCGAGAAGCCGTAGAGCGTTCCGTCCGCTAACGGCAGGTCGCTCGCCCAAAAATAGCCGTCCTCTTCCGCCGCGAGCGGATGGCTAGAGGCCGCTTGCAGTGGGTCTGCAACCAGCGCAACGCGCTCCGCCTCGGGCGCCCACACCCGCGCCTCCCAACCGCCGGCTTCGCGCTGCCAAACGCCGAGGCGTCGACGCCGTTGCAGTAGATGCGGCAGCTCTTGCGCGGGAAGATTGGCGTGAACGAAAGCCATAACGAGGAGGGCTGGCATTCACCTAACGCGTAGGCAAGGTCTCGCCCGCAGCGGAGCAGACAAATATCCATCAAGGGCCTCTCTGGATCGTCCACGATGCTGTATGCGGTGGTAAGCCTGCATCGACCGGCGGCCTGGCCTCGGCGAAAGCGGCCGCGCGCGCGAGGGTCCCGAATCTTACGGGGTACGGCCTTTCTGCAGGGGACCGGGCATGCAGGCCCGGCCCTCTGAGCCGCCCGGAATAGGGCGCTGCGATTACGCGCCGCACCCTATTCCGGGTACCTACTCACCCCTCCTTCGGGGCTGTATCCCCGGGAGATACGGGACACCGCCTCGATGCAGGTAAGGTATGGCGTGAGAGGCGAGCGCGGCACGGATCAAGGAACAAGCGTTAGGCGATAGGTTCCGCTGGCTCGGTGCCCTCCCGCACTTCCTGACCCATTCCGATGATGCGCAGAAGATTCCGCACGGCGGTAGCCTTGAGCATCTCGTCGGCGGGGAGGATCGGGCGGGCTTGCCAGTTGCCGGCGCTAGCGGGTGTCCCGGGGACGTTGTGCATGCGGCGCTCGCCGATGAGGTCAAAGAGGTCAATCAAGAGCACGTCGGGGTTCTGCGCCTCGAGATGCCCGAGGAGCGCGGTCAATAGGGCGTCCGAGTTCGAGCCGTCGACGCCGAGAACGCTCGCAAGCTCGCTGCGCAGCTGCGCCCGCTCGCCTCGGCGATGCTCAAGCGCGTTTGCGTCGATGAAACCGAGCTTGTGCGCCAGGGCGAGGTCGTCGCCTTCGAGCCAGCCATGGAAGGGTACCAAGTCGTGGGTGTTGAGCGAGGCCAGTCCCGTGCGCGGCGGCGCAATGCTCTCGCTAGCCGGGCGTCCGGGGTAGGCCTCGCAGGAGAAAATAAACATGCCGCCCACGTGATGCCGCGTGAGGCGCTCAGCGGTTGACGGCGGTACCGTGCCGAGGTTTTCGCCGATGAGGTGCACGTGACCCCGCGCCGCTTCGAGGAGCATCAGCGCGTAGAGTTCATCCGCAGGATATTCGAGATAAAAGCCTTCTTTCGCTGTGCCGCCGTGGGGCACAAGGAAGAGCCTCTCAAGCCCCATGATGTGGTCGACGCGCAGAACGTCGCAGGTTGAAAGTGCAAAGCGCAGGGTAGAGATGAGGTAGCGGTAGCCTTCCTCGCGCGCTTGCAGGGGGTGACTGGCAGCAAAACCCCAATCCTGGCCGCCGAGAAAGAAGATATCCGGTGGTGCCCCCACCGAAAAGCCCGGAAGAAACTCCGCTTTGAACGCCCGCGCGTCAAAACCTGAAGGCGATACGCCGAGGGGTAAATCGAGGTAGAGCCCGGAGCCTACGCGCGCAAGCTCGCCCCGTAGCTCTCGCAGGCCTGCACCGAGTGCGACTTGGGCTAGCAGATGCCAGTTCTCCAGCGCTTTGCGTGCGCCCGCTTCGGGCGACGCGAGCTGCGCACGGAAGGCGGCATAGGCGCAATGCCGTGGGCTCAGCTCTGCGCTCAGCGCCGCGTGTACCCGGTCTGCATCCGCCGTGGCGAGGGCCATTTGACCGAAGTCGATAAGGTCGCGGTAGGCCTTGCGATAGTCGAAGTCGCCGCCTCCGATTTCTGGTGCGCGCGCAGATGCGGGTAGTCCAAGCCTTTGCAGCGTGCGCGCAAGTTCGGTGCGCGGTGCCCAAAGGTCGTGAAACATAAGCCGCGAGACCGGTGAGTAGGGAGAAGGGTCGTAAGGCTCCTGTCCGTAGCCGCAGAAAGATGGGTAGAGCGGTAACGTGCCTACCAGGTTGAGGTTCTCGCCCCGCAGCCCGCGCGCGAGACTCGCCAGCGTGGAGAGATCCGGCGCCTGAGCCTGAGACCCGAGGGTGTGAAGCGGTGCAAACAGTCCGCGATAACGCCGCCGCAGCGTCGCCTGCTGCTCGGGTGCTACGAGCGCAAGCACCGAGTGCGTGTCGGCGCCGTGTTTGCAGTGCAGCCGGTAGTACCCTGGTTCGGCACGCAGCTTCAGCGCAGCCTCCCACTGATACACCGGCGACCCCGACGCGCAGGGTTCCCAAGCGGCTTCGGCGAGTTCAAGCGTCTGCACGCGCGTCTCAGTGTCGCCCTCCGGGTAGTCCGGCAGCAAAACCACCTCACACATCACGCGCGCTGCAGGTTTGGTTTTGCACCGAACCTTGAGCTGCGCCCCGTAGTTGGCAAAGCCACCCGCAACAAATGCAACTGCCACGGGGTCGAACTCCGGTGCGCGCGCAGCCAGTTCCGCACAGGAGATGCCGCCTAGCGCCGCATGCAGTGCCGCAAGCGAGGCTTCGGAGACAGAGCACTCGCGCCCATGCGCATCCCGATACGTAGAACGCGCCCCAACGGCGACCAGCGCCCGCCGCGCATCATCCGTGAGCCCCCCGCCGCCTGAGCCGTCATTGTGCGCCATGACCACTCCCGCGTTGTGCCCATGGGTCACTGCTGTCCCAGCCAGTTAGGCGGGAGTCCGTCTCCACAGCGCCGCGCATCCTCGCGTGAAATGATCCCAGAACCCGCCGCCGTCGAGGCCGACCCCGCCGCATATCAACGCACCCAACTCGCATTGATGCAGTCTAGTCCCTCCGGCTCGAGCCGCCTACACGAAAGCACTTGACGCGCTGATGCCACCGGCTCCGCCCCGGGCATACAAGGCATGCACCGTCACCGTGATCCGGTTCCCCCAGGGTATCCTCACGCTTACGGCCAAGAACACGTCAAGCGCGCGTTGCCTGGTGGTTCTCGCGCAGCCATGCGTGGAAGTTTTGCTCACAAAAACAAGTTATTCCAGAATGCTATCTGGGATCGCGACGCTGCGGGCATTCGAGCTGAGGTCCTCAATCGGAGCCATAGTTCGCTTGAACATACGCGGAGGTTCCCGCCGGACTGCAGCGGGGCAGTCTAGGTTGTGGGCGGTGGCGTGCAGTCGTGCGTGATTCTCAAGTCGCCGGATGGGTCGGCGGTGAAGTAGGCGGTGCCCGCGTCAATTACGGAAATAGGGCTTACGGCCTGGGTAGCGGATGCGGCGTCGATCGGCGTTGCAGCAAGCGTTCCGTCGAGAATGACACCGTCGTCGAGAGACTGGTTAAGGTCGTGCCAGCGAACAACCCATCCCGTTCCGTAGGCTGCAACTCGGAGATAGGCGACGTTGCCTCCCGGTGTGGAGATGGTCTGCGGATCGGATAGACGCGTGCCCGATGCGTCGTAAGTTGCGAAGATGGCTTCGCGGTGCGTCGAGGCGAAACGTCGGTGCCACGCAACCAGGTAGGCGCCTTGCGCTTCAGAGTAGGAGGCGCTGGGGTCATAAGCATGGTAGCTAAGGTCGCTTGTGAGCACCTGAGGCGTATCAAGGGCCGCGCCTTCCGCGTCAAAACGCGCGAAGTAAACGTCGCGTGGGTTGCCTTGGCGCCAAAGCGCCACCAAATCGGACCCGACCGAAAAAGTGCTGAACCAGGTGCCATGACTGCCTATGGTCGAGGAGTCACCTGTGGTGGCGTAGCGGATCGTGCCATCTGGCTCACGAATAAGCCAATCAAATTCGTTTTGACCGTTCCGTGTGACGAGGGCGTAGACCCTCTCGTCAATGCGCGGAAACCCTCTGACTGAACCCAGTCCGGTCACATCTGGAAGCGCTGTTTCCTGTGCTGGTTCAGAGAGATCAGGCGACAGGGAAAACATGTAGCCCGTGGAGTTGGCGAGCGCCAAGATGAAAAAGAGATTCGATTTGGGTTCATAGGCAATCGACATGACTAAAGATGTTCCTCGAGGCGTCGCCCCAGGCCATAAACGCACCTCCTTTGTCGTCACAGTTAGTCTGTCGTCCACGAAAGCCGCATGCAGGGAAACGCCCGCCCCCCCGTTGATGGTTTCGTCTTCTAACCAAGCCATCATATGGCCATTTGCCCCGACCCCCCCGCTAGTGTTAAATAATTCATGACCTGGATACGGTATCACGGCCGGGCGATTGGCAACCAACTGGCTCGAAAAAGCAGCGCAGGTAGGTAGCCGCGCTAGTCCGCCGTCCTCCCCCCCTGGAAGATTATTCGAGCCGAGCGTTGAGCCGCTGTTCAGTCCAGCCCCTGTTCCGTCCTCTGTTCCTGTTCCGTCCTCTGTTCCTGTGTTGGCGCTGCCGGTCTGCGAAGCTTGGTCATCGAGAAGTTCGTAGCCGATGTAGCCACAGCCAGACGCAGCCACAGCTATGGTACCGAGAATGGATCCAGTGCTTAAAATATACGACCACACGATAATAGGCTAACTAAGTTGCGAACGTAAGTGAAGCGATGCGTGTGTATTTAAACATGAACCATTCGCCAGGTTGTCAGCTGTGACCCCAGGTTCCGGTCGGGATCAAGTGTGTATGCGCGGTGTTTTGTCGGGGAAGACGTCTAGTGTGACGCGTTTCCGTCTCCTCCACGCATCTCACGGCCGCCCGCTGGCGGTATCGAGGTTGACGCGCGGGTGGCAATCGAGTCCACTAGAGGGATGCGAGGCGACGCGGCGTGTGTGCCGGTGCGTGAGGCGGTGGCGCCTCGGGTGCTTTGGCCAGGGGCGCCTTATCCGCTCGGCGCTACCTTCGATGGCGCGGGCACCAATTTTTCTCTCTATGCCGAAGAAGCGGACGCAGTTGAGCTTTGTCTTTTCTCCGAGTCGGGCGAAGAGTCCCGCGTGCGCTTACGGGAGGTGACGGGCTTTTGTTGGCATGGCTATCTACCGCAGGTAGGCCCAGGCCAGCGGTACGGCTACCGCGTCTTTGGGCCGCACGACCCAGAGCGCGGGCTTCGCTTCAATCCGCGCAAGCTGCTTTTGGACCCATACGCGAAAGCGGTGGAAGGCTCGCTTGCCTGGAGCGACGCGCTCTATGCACATCTGCCTGAAGCGCCCCGAACCAGCACAAGCATTCTCGACAGCGCAGCCTCCATGCCTAAGGCGGTGGTGACCAACCCCTATTTCGATTGGGGCCACGACCGACCACCGGGCACGCCTTGGCACGAAACTATCGTCTACGAAACGCACGTCAAAGGGTTCACCGCGCGCCACCCTGACGTGCCCGAAAGCTTGCGCGGCACCTACGCGGGTCTCGCGCACCCCGCGGTGATTGCCTACCTCAAAGATCTGGGCGTTACGGCGGTCGAGCTAATGCCGGTGCATCACTTCGTTGATGATCATTTCCTGATTGAGAAGGGTCTAACGAACTACTGGGGTTACAACTCCATTGCCTACTTTGCACCTCGCGCTGAGTACGCAAGTCCAGGGTCTATCGGCAGCCCGGTTCATGAGTTTAAGCAGATGGTGAAGAGTCTGCACGAAGCTGGTATTGAGGTTATTCTCGATGTCGTCTACAACCATACCGCGGAAGGCAATGATCTCGGGCCGACGCTTTCCTTTAAAGGCATCGATAATAAGGCTTACTACCGCATCGACGCGTCTCAGCCATCCCGCTACGTCGATTTCACTGGCTGCGGTAACAGTCTGAACATGCAGAGCCCGTTTGTCCTACAGCTCATCATGGATTCGCTGCGCTATTGGGTGCTGGAGATGCATGTAGATGGCTTCCGCTTTGACCTCGCGGCCGCTCTCGCCCGCGAGCTGCATGACGTGGACAGGTTATCCGCATTTTTTGACCTTATTCACCAGGATCCGGTCATCTCTCAGGTCAAGCTGATCGCGGAACCGTGGGATATTGGCGAAGGCGGTTATCAAGTTGGAAACTTTCCAATTCAATGGTCTGAGTGGAACGGGAAGTACCGAGATACAGTTCGCGATTACTGGCGCGGTCAGGATCAGATTCTAGGCGAGTTTGCGCACCGAATAACCGGGTCGTCTGACCTCTACCGATCGAATGGTCGTCAACCGCATGCGTCGATTAATTTCGTTACGGCACACGATGGCTTCACGTTGCGTGACCTTGTTTCCTACAATGAGAAGCATAATCACGAAAACGGCGAAGAAAACCGCGACGGTGAAACGCATAACCGCTCCTGGAACTGCGGTGTGGAAGGCGATACTGTTGACCCGGCAGTGCTGGCGCTTCGCGACCGCCAGGTGCGCAATTTTTTGGTGACTATGTTTGTGTCCCAGGGCGTGCCCATGCTGCTTTCGGGCGACGAAGTGGGCCGTTCACAGAAAGGCAATAACAATACTTACTGTCAGGACAACGAGCTGAACTACTTTCCTTGGATTGGCGCAGATACGCAACTGCTCGCCTTCACCAAGAAGCTCATTCAGTTTCGCAAATCACATCCTGTATTTCAGCGCCGGCGCTGGTTTGAAGGGAGTTCGCTTCTTGGGTCTAATCTGGAGGATATTGGCTGGTTCCGGCCAGATGGCACTCAGATGATGGTAGCGGATTGGCAGGCCAGCTTCGCCAAGTCTGTCACCGTCTTTCTGAATGGCGAAGGCATTCCTAGCTGCGACCGCTTCGGGCAGCGAATTGTTGACGATTCATTCCTCGTTCTTTTTAATGCGCACTTCGACGCGCTAGATTTCGTTGTGCCGCCGCCGCTCCTATTGAGGCGCTGGCGGCTTGTCGTCAGCAGCGCGGCTGATCTTGTCGACGAAGCGGGACCTCGCGTTCGTGACCTGACGCCGCTCACGGTGCCGGGGCGTTCCGTGCTTGTCTTGCGTCTTTGCGACCAGCCTAAAGATACGTGACGTACGCGGAGAGACCGATGAAACAGCGTTTGCCCGTTGCGACCTACCGCGTACAGCTCAGTGCGGCGCAGAACTTCGGGGCAGTGCAGGCGCAGCTCCCTCGCCTCAAGCGGCTTGGTATCTCTCACGTCTACCTTTCACCGGTTTACGCGGCGGCCGAAGGCAGCGACCATGGCTATGACTGGGTCGCGCCGGAGGTCAGCGCAACGCTTGGCGGCGAGACCGGGCTGCGTGCACTGCTCGAAGCGGGTGCCGTGGCAGGCTTGGGCTTCGTCCTCGACATCGTGCCCAATCACTGTTGCGTGCAACCACCGCGGACGCCAGCCTACCGCAATGCTTGGTGGTGGGACGTGCTCAAGCGCGGCGCTTCGAGCCCCTACGTTCCGTTTTTTGACCTCAACCCCGCGGGGCTATGGCCGCTTGCGCTGCCCTTGCTTGACCGTCCTCTCGAGGTGGCTTTGGTCGACGGCACGCTCGAGGTGGTGCCCGCGTCAGCCGTGTGGGGCGAAACACGTCTCCTGCGCGTCTATGATCGTTTTTTGCCCCTGCGTGCGGAGGCGCGTCCGCACCTCGCCCAAGACAGCGTGCGCGACGCGGACGTGCTGGCGACGGTGTTAGCGGCTCAACATTATACGCTCGTTCCCTGGCAGCAGGCGGCGCAGCGCGCGAGCTATCGGCGCTTCTTTAATATCAATGAACTAGCCGCTCTCGATATGGAGCACGAAGCGGCGTTTGCAGCTGTTCATGAGCCGCTGCGTCCTTGGGTCGAGCACGGCCTGATTGAGGGGCTGCGGGTGGATCATGTGGACGGCCTGCCCAAGCCCCATGCTTACCTGCGGAAACTACGGTCAATGTTCCCGCACGCGTGGCTTCTCGTTGAGAAGATTGTGGCACCTGATGAACACCTGCCTCCGTGGCCTGTTGCCGGTACGACGGGTTATGAAGTCGCAGGCGCCGTGTGCCGAGTGCTCGGTGGCGGCCGCGCTGAGGGCCGGCTCCGGGGGCTGGCCTTGCGATCAGGATTTGGTCGCTACTGGTCCTGGTCGCTCGCTCGAGTCGCCGCAAAAGAGGCTGCATTGGAGCGTGCTTTCGAGGGTGACTTCAACTGGGCATTGCGTGATTTAGCCACGTTGTCCGGGCCTGAAACGCCCCCAGAGCGCAGTCGGGTCCTGGCGTTTCACGCGGAAGCTGAGCAGAGAGGTGGGCCCGCGCTGCTAAGTGTCGCCGGGCGACTGCGCGAATATCTCACGGTGCTTGATCGCTATCGGTCATACCTCGCAGATGGCGATTATGAAGAGCTGACGCGTCACTCGGGCGCGATTGCGCGCGGGCCCGCCACCTCTGCACTCAGTCTCGGCGCTGTCGCTACCTCGCCGCGTGCGTGGCCCCAGATGGGGCGCACGGAGGTCCTGGCGGCTACCTTGGAGGCGAAAGGTATTGAGGACACGTTGCTCTATCGCGATGCGACCTTTCTGGCGCTCGCTGATGTCGGTTGCACGCCTCGGCCCGACGTCGCGTGTTCACTTGAGCCGTTATTCGCTCCCGGCGGACTTGGACTGCTGGCCTCCCACGATGCCAAACGCAGCGGCGACGCGCGAGCGCGTCTGCTTGCGCTGGCTGAAACGCTCGGACCTACGCAGGTATGTTTCGACGCAGTGTTCGCGGCACTTCCTTCGGCCTTGTGGCGCGTCGAGCGCCGGCCGGTATTCGGCTTTCTGCTGAAAAATTACCTCGCGGCTTTTCCCATAAGCGAAGCACGCTTCCAAGCCTTCGCGCTCAAGGCAATGCGCGAGGCGAAAGTGCATACGACCTGGCGCGAACCTAACGCCGTGTTCGAGCGCGAAGTAGCAGAGCTAGTCCGGTGGTTGGCGAGCGATGGTCGCGTTTTAGCAGCGCTACACCGGCTAACGCGGGCGCTTGCTCCAGCGGAAATGGCCTTAAGGCATGCCATGCTCGTCTTGCACCTGCTGGCTGCCAGGACCCCCGATATCTATCAAGGCACTGAAGGTATTCGGCGTATGCTCACCGACCCCGATAACCGAGACGTGCCTACTTGGAGAGCGCAAGGTGTTTCCCTGGTAGAAGCGCTTGCCGCGCTACAATCTGGGACCGGATCGGATGAAGACCGGGAAGGCCGCGCGGCCGAGTTCAAGGCGGCTCTCACCTCTACCTGCTTGAGGTTGCGCCGCGCGCTGCTCGCCCGCGGTGCCAACCCCGTGCTGCGCCCGCGCGCCGGGAGGAACGCATCAGCGCGCATCGACAGCCAGGCGCGCCCGCGGTCGCTACGTTCTGGGGAAGGCCACTGGCTCACCTGGTATTGGGCGGAACCGCCCGCCTCCACGACTGGCGGCGGGCCGGATAACGCTATCTCCCGGGCCAGCGTCCCGCGAGTGATAGCGGATGATGGCGCACCGCTCGCAGTAGTCGAGGTATATTGCGGCCCAGGCGTGCCCCCCTCTCCACCGCCGCCCGTGCCGGCGTTTTGTACGCTGGGCGCGGCATCCGTCGCCGGTGCCGCCGCCCCGCACCCCCTGAGTCGTCTTCGAATTCAATGGCACCGCGACCTTGAGCTCTAGGCGTCCGCCTGGTGCTCTGCGAGAGGGCGATCGCTGGGTGCACGAATGCGATGGCGCTGGAAGGCGAGCTAACGCTCCAAATATGCGCTAGGACTCGGGCAAGCGTGGCGGGCAGCTGCGCTGCTGGTGGTGTGACGGTTGACGGCGAGCACCGAAAAAAACCAAGTATTATCAACGGGCGCCCGTAGCTCAGGTGGATAGAGCAGCGGCCTTCTAAGCCGACGGTCGGAGGTTCGAGTCCTCCCGGGCGCGCCTCGACTGACCCGCAAGCGCTGCCCTGTGACGGCCTCATGGACCCACAGGTTCCGACCTTTGCTGCGCCCGAACGGCCAACCGCGGTTGGCTCGGATTGTCGAGGCTGTGGCACGGCGCAAGCCCTCGAACGCCTCGGCGTCGTGTTTCTGCGTTTCGACGTTTGGTACTAACATGGCGAGTATGCGGTGCGGAGATGTCTGGGAGCTGCGACCCTACCGGTTGGCGCTAAGCGAACCCTACCGGTGGGCGAAAGGAGAGAATGCCCAGCGTCAGGGACTTCTGGTGCGCTGCGTGCTGGGCGGCGCGGTAGGGTTTGGGGAGGTGGCCCCGCCACCGAACCTCGGCATGCCGCTGGAGGTAAGACGTGCTGCTGAAGCGGTTCTGTTGGCACTCAGGGCGGTGTGTTCGCGTGAGGCAGCATGGGCACTTCTCGATGCACCGGAGCTTGGATCTCGGGTGCGCTGCGGGTTTGCGACGGCGCTACTCGCTGCCGAAGCAGCCGCGGCGGCGCTGCCGTTGCGTCACTATTTAGTTGCGTGTGATAGGCTGGAAGCGCTGCAGGGTAAGGGAGCGCGTGATAAGATTTTGGTGAACGGTTTGCTCACCGACCGTGAACCCGCGACACTGGCGCGCCATGCGGAAACGTTGGCGGCTGAGGGGCTGACCACGCTCAAAATAAAATGCGGCGCGGATGACGCTCTTGATGCGGCGCGGGTGGCTGCCGTCCGAGCGGCTCTGCCGTCTGCGGCGTTGAGGCTTGACGCTAATGAAGCGTGGAGCGCAGATCCGTTACGCTATTTTCGGGCATTCGCACCCTTTAAACCTGCCTACATCGAGCAACCTCTTAATGCAAGCGCGACGCCAGGGGAGCTTGCGGCGGCGGCTCGCGAGGCCCCATGCCCTGTCTTTCTCGATGAAAGTGCGTCCGCTTGGACCGTCATAGAGACGTTGCTCGATGCGGGTGCGGGGGCCGGTATCGTGCTGAAGCCGCAGCGGCTAGGCGGGCCAGACCGAACGCTGAGCGTTGCCGTACAGCTCGCCGCCCGCGGTACCCCCTATGTGATTACCAACAGTCTGGAGAGCGCTGTTGGACTCTGGGCGACGGCTCAAACCGCGGCCGCAGCACCGGCGCTCGCGTTGCCCTGCGGTCTTGCCACCGCGCGCTACTTTGGCAGCGATCTCGCGGCGCCGCCTAAGCTAGTTTCCGGTGAACTGCTACTGAACCAGACGCCTGGGCTCGGCGCGGAAGGATCATGGGAGGGCGTGCCTTAAGCTCGAACAGCTCGATGCGGGGGCGGCGCGAGCACCTAACGTGAGTTGAGCATGTGAAGACCCTAAAGGGACATATGCTTTGCATGCCAGTGTTGCGTCCTACCTCTGCCGACAGCCCCAGCGCAACGAAGCTGCTTTCGCGCCCGCGTCTTTCGTCGCGCTTTGGGTTGCGTGGGGTAACGCGGCCATCTAAACGCGGACCCTATGCCTCAGTACGCAGCGAGCACTTCAATCGGTTGCGGCAACGGCGCGCTGACCATGGCCCTGCCTGATCGCAGGTGTGCGGTGCCTAGTTGCGGAAAAGTGCGAACCCTGCATGTCGCGGGTCCTGCTGCGCTAGTGCTGATGGTTTGGGCGGTGGCCTGTGGGGGCCGCGGGGGAGCGATACATGCTGTCAGTTCACCGACGGGGAATATCGAGCCTACCCCACTCTGCGCCAGTGCGCGCACCTTGCTTGCCGCTGAGCCGCCTTTTCGCACAACCCGATTTACCGTCGCCGTGAAGCAGCAATGGACGGTGAGCCCGGTTTCCTTCGTCATGACGTATCTAGACGGTGAGCGCTCCGATCCCGACGAGGAGAAGGAGGATGCGGTCGGGGAGACGCGGACAGCCGGAGGCCGTCGAGACGTCAATGCAGCACTGGCCGCATTTGTGGCTAAGGCCGCGGCGAACCCGGCCGGCGTGCCCCTTTGGGAGGATCTAAACCGTCAGGCAGTTGCGTCTGTGTTGCGGGCTGCACCGCAGCTACGGGCCGTTGCTTCTTTCGTTGAGGTGGGGGGGTCGGCTTATATTCCGACCTACCGCGCGTCTGCCGTTTATTGGCAGACACGCTTAGAGCGGGGGAGGGAGCGTCCCGAAACGGGGGAAGAGGGTGCGTCCGAGACCGAACGTGTGCTCGCTCAAGGCCAGCATTGCGAGGCCTTCTTTTTCCGCGCGACGCGACTCCAGTTTCCCGGGGGTGGGGGACGCGTCTTTGATGTGCCCATCAGCTACGCGTTCAGGCCCGGTGCGCGTCGCTACCCGGATTACCTCAGCGTCTTCGATTTTGCGGTCAACTTCCTGCTCGAAGCGGTCGGCCCCTCCGGTCCGCGAAGCGCGCTGGCAAATGAACTCGCTTTGGGCATAGCGCAGCATCCGGTGTTCGCGAAAGAGATGGCTCAAGTCAACGCAGTGCTGCTACTCCATGACGAGTCTGACCGCGCCCGTTATGCGCAAGAGCAACCCTATGCCTCGGGCGTGCCCGCACCTTTCGTCCAGCTCGCTGGCGCGAGGTTACCCAAGGGTACGCCGAGCGAAGCGGCGCTTAACTTGCCGTAGCAGTGTGAAGCCGCGTGGCTTAAAACAGTGACCTGAGCTAGCGCGCTGTCTTAGATCGGTTGTGCGCGCGTGCCTAAGAGCGCGGCACGCGTGCGAAAAAGGCATAGAGGATCCCAGCCCTCATCGGCGGTGTCGTGGACGGTTGCTTGCAGAGTGCCCAAGGGAGCGATGCGCACGTTGCCGTGCGTGCTGATCGCGGGGACAAGCATCGAAGCCAATGGGAAGGGCGCGGACGCGATGGCTCGAATGCGCTTCGGCGCGTGCAGGAGCAGCGCTGCTGCTTCCTGCGGACAGGCTACGCTGTGTATGGGAAGATCCTCACTGTGCTCGGCGACGATCAGGCGGTTGGGACTCGGCAGGTGCGCGAGTGTGCCGGCACCCCACGGAAAGATTCGCCCTCGAGCCGCGGCTTCTAGGGCAAAGCGGCATAGCGGTGCGGCGCCTGCGCCTGGCTGCACGACGCGCAGCTCTTCGATAAAGCTCGCGCACGTTTTGGGCTCTCCTATGCACACAGCGGTCCGCGGGTGCATGCAACCTAGTCCTCCTGAGTCGAAGAAGTCTTTTGCAAGCGCGCGTGCGAGAGTGGCGCAGGCTCCCGCGGTATCGGCCCCACGCAGGTCGATGATCGCTGCGCCGTAGGCAGGACCACGCTCAATGAGGCGCCGAGTGTCGAGGCGCTGTCGTAGGGCGCGCATAAGCGCTTCGTTTCCTTGGGCATAGACCAACGCGTGCCCTGCACAGAAGGCATCGAGTTCGGCTGCATTGAGGCGCTGCTCCAGCCAACGAACGCTGGGCCTTTCACCCGGCGGCGTTCCGCGCTGGTATGCGTTGACAGCAGCCTCAACAAATCCGCGCATGCGGGAGTTGGTGCTGATAGTGTCTCGATTCGAGCATGCGGGGGGACTTGGTACCTTGATAGTCAACCGCGACGCGACGGACAACGCACCCAGCAGAATGGGCGTGTAAGCTTGGAGCACCGTCTCGCCCAGCAATAAAGCAACCGAGATTCGGTGCTCTGCTGCGATGCGCGTCGGTGGGCAGAGGGCCAATCGGCTGATGAGCGCAGCGGCGTCTCGCTCGTTGCTGGGCGCAGTGGGCGCGACGTGAGGTTTGATGGCGGTCGCTTCTGCGCGCTGCGATTGCGCGGGATGATCTTCTCGGGTGGTCGCGGCGTCGTGTCTAGAGCGTCTGGTCTCCGCCTCCGTGCCCAAGGGTGCGCCAGGGGTGACACGTTTGCTAGGTGCGCTCATGGGGTCTCGTCTAGCTCGGATGCAAGCGAGCAGCCGCGTAGGGGGCTTTGGGGAGCCCTGCCGCGGAGAAGAAGCTTTCCCTCTTCTGTCAGCATGCCAATGTCTTCCGTTAGGATTGAGGCGCATCCGTAAACGTTGGCTAGGTCGTCGACCTGAATCAGCCCCTCTCGACCCTGCGGCAGTGCTGCTAGCGTGCGCGTGTCGCGAATGGTGAGGCGCACCCAGGGAGGCGCCTCGTAGTGGGGCTCAAAAGACAGCACGCGCCCCGGGGAGGTCGGGGAGCATGCCTGGTCCGTATCGCTCTGAGCGGATAATCGTGTTGACGCGCTGCGGGGATCGGGTGCGTAGAGCTGTGATGCGAGTTCGGTCATGCCGTACTCGGACCACAAGGATACCGGCCCAAGCCGTGCGTCCACGCACTCTGCCAGTTCACCGAAACTTAAGGCGCGCCGACGGCCCTTGTAGCCACCGGTTTGCATGATGCGGCTGTCGGGCGCGAGTACGATCTCTCGTGGTAGCGCGTCGAGAGCGTCTGCGAGAGCAAAGGCAGTCGCAAAGATGGCCACAGGCTGACGCGTTTTCGCTAGCTCGACAAGGTGCTTGGCAGCCACGGCGGCTTGGTCGACGCCGAGCCAGCACACGCGTTTGGGTTCTGAAGCACGCTGGAAGGTTGCGAGCATGTGACCCAATGAAGAGTGTGGCAGCGCGGCAGGGTCGGGAACAAGCACTAGCCAAGTAGAGGGAAGCGCGCCGCTCAATACGTGTGCGCGCCCCCAGGCCAAGGCGGCAGTGTCATAAAACGTTGCCTCCTCGAGCACATGCACTGCCCGTTCCGCGGCTGTGGTGCCTGAGCTTTCGAAGCGCAGGCTTCGCGCACTGGTTCCTTGACCGCCTGCGGGCCTAATGAGGCATCCGTCTCGGAAAAGACTGATGGGCGCCGGCATTTCAGGACCGTAGGCAGCCAGCCGCGCCAGCGCTGGGATTTGGCCGGATTGCCAAGACTTCAGCTCCGCCAGAAGGCTGTCAAAATAGGGATACCCTTTGTTTTCCTGCGTTTGGAGCGCACCGAGCACCCGCGAGCGTAGTGGTTCAGGCAGCCGCATTCTCGGCCTCCTGCCTCCGGGCTGCAGGCCGATGTGGGCGTCCGCTAGCAGAATCCAGGATGGCGTCTGATACTGCGGTGCTCATGCGTGCGTAGGCTTTTGCACCGAGATTTAGCGGCGGTAGCAGTTGAATGACCTCGCCGGATGCGCCGGCTAGCAGTGCTATAATGCCGCGGTCCCGTAACCTGTCCAGCGCGGCCAAGGCAACCGGGCCGCTTTCGAAAACCAACCCGATCAGTAATCCGCGTCCAACCACTTTGACGCCGCCGCCGAGGGGGCTTAACGCGCGACGTAAACGCCCGAGCGTATCGTTGCCAGCCGTGCGTACTTGCTGTAGAAAACCTGGTCGCGCCAAAGCCTTCAAGTAGGCAAGCGCGGCAGCACACAGAAGCGGTGAGCCGAAGTAGGTTGCCGTGTGGAGGGCCCCGAACGCCGCCTGCTGCCCGGACCATGCGCGCGCGCTCTCGCGATTGAGGAGCAGTGCGCTGATTGGCAAACCAGCCCCCAGAGCCTTGCCGGCACAGATCATATCCGGCAGGGCTCCCTGGGCAGTGCTCTCCCAGCACACGCCTGTGCGACCGAGGCCGGTCAAAATTTCGTCCGCCGCGCTCAGGCAGCCGTGCTTGCGCGCAAGGTCGCTTAGTTGAGCAAGAAACCCGTCGGGGGCACGCGTGACGCCTCCACGCCCGAGTATGGGTTCGAAAAGCAGGAGCCCCGGCGGCTGCGTTTGCTGAAGAAGTACTGCAAACGCGTTCAAGGTTTGCTTGGCGGCCTCCGTGGAGGTGGGGAAGTCGAGCCAGGAAACCCGCAGGCGCAGCGCTGCCGCGAACGGTTGCCGGAACGTCTCGCTCAAACCACATACCGCGAGCGGTCCAAGCATGAGTCCGTGGTAACCACCACGAAACGCGACCACATGCGGTCTGGCAGTGGCGAGCAATGCCGTCTTGAGCGCCGCATCGACGGCATCCGATCCGTTAAGGCCCAGCATGACCCGCGCATCGGGCCAGGGCGCAAGGTTGCCGAGTGCGCCGAGCAAACGAACCTTTGCTTCATTGGGATGGAGGTCGCCAAGCCCGTGGGAAAGGGTGAGCCCCTGTGATAGGAGCGCGCCCAGCCAGCGCAGATTGCTTTGGCCAAGGGGAGCGGCCCCGAAGGAGCTTGTCAGATCGAGGTAGGAACGGCCCGCGCTGTCACGAAGGTCGGCGCCATGGGCGCGTGCCCAGATAGGCGGAATAGTGACGCCGTAACGTTGCTTGCGTCGCGCGGAGACGATGCCGCACTCGCGCGCCTCGAGTTCCTGTTGAAGTGCGTCGGAGAAGATGTTCACGGGTGAGGTTGTGGCTGTCCTTGACAAAAAGGGAGCGTCGGGCATTCTAGCGCGCCGCGGCCCAGATAGCTCAGTTGGTAGAGCAGAGGATTGAAAATCCTCGTGTCGGCGGTTCGAATCCGTCTCTGGGCACCCCGGGTTCGGGCGCGCTGACCTTCAGCGCTTGAGGTTTTCCCATGTATCTTCCGATCAGCAAAAAGTCCCGCCGCGCTTCGCGTACCAAGTGCGCCCGCCATAGCGCTAAGTTGAAGGCAAAAGAGCGTCGCCGCGTTAATGGTATGCAGAGCCGCCCCCTCGGTCGCCGACGCTAGGCAAGATCTCGCCAGAGACTTCGTCGGAGCAGTGCGCGCCGCGACGACCCGGAGCTGTATGCTGTCGCGGAGGTCTATGTGCTGGTCTCGGAGGTGAAGTGCTGGGGCTTCAAGCCTCCTTGGATTGACGTCGCTGTCATACGCCGCCCGCGATTGGCTTGTGTGTTTGACACTCTGTCGCGCGCTTACCTGCCGCGAAGCGGTCTGGCGAAAGTTTGCGGCACAGCACTCCTGCCAGCAAAGTTAGGTATCAGTGGGACAAAAAGCGCCAGGCTCCGCAATGGCTTCGCTTGATCGATTCGAGCATGGGCCTTTGCAAGCAAGGCCATCTGAACGAGGCATATGCTACACTCAGGGGTTGCACATCCTAGTGTCGCCTGATGGTCGGGTGGGGACGTCTAAACGCCGCCGCGACGCGTGGTGGTGCGCCGTCTCGTGAGTAGCGAATGCCTGGTCGCTGCGGCGCAGCCGAATGAGCGCAGCCATGCCTCGGGTCGGATGTAAGGTTGGGGTCTTCGGGTAAGATTGGCACCTACCTAGTCGGCCCTGGCCTTGCGTGAAAGCGCGACAAAAATCTGTATTTCTGCGAGCATCGCTCAGAGGGACGAGAGGTGCCTCTCCAGGAAGGCGTGCGTTTCGTGCAACGAGAAACGAGAAGATCGGTGACGTGGTCGAAGTAGGCCAAAACTTGCCCGCGCGGTTTGGGCCCTATGAGCTGCTTAGACGCCTAGCTGCTGGCGGCATGGCCGAGATCTATGTCGCGAAGGCTCTCGGCGTGGGGGGCTTCGAGAAGCTTGTCGCGATCAAGATGATTCACCCGCGCTACGCTGAAGATCTCGCATTCATTGATGCGTTGGTCGCCGAGGCGAAGCTGCTCGTTCTCCTTACCCACGCGAGTATCGCGCAGGTGTATGACCTGTGTTGCATCGACGGCACCTACTGCATCGTGATGGAGTACGTCGAAGGCGCCGACCTGCATCGCCTTGGCCTGAAGGCGCGCAAGCTCAAGCAACCGCTTCCTGTCGAGTCGGCGCTTTTCATCGCCGCCCAAGTCTGTGCGGGATTGGACTATGCCCACAAAAAGTGCGACCAGGACGGCAACTCGCTGGCGATTGTGCACCGAGATATCTCACCGCAGAACATCGTGGTCAGTCGCGAGGGAGAAGTTAAGCTTGTGGATTTCGGTATTGCAAAAGCGACGGTTTCCGCGCTGCAGACCGAAGCCGGCGTGATCAAAGGCAAGTACCACTACATGTCGCCGGAGCAGTCGAAGGGAGTCCCCGTCGATGCGCGCACTGATATTTTCTCAACTGGCGTGGTGCTCTATGAGTTGCTCACCGGCGATTTGCTTTACAACGAGCCCAACTTTCCGTTGTTATTGACTGCCGTTCGGGCGGCAGATATTCCGCCACCGTCAACCCGGCGGCCGGATCTGGATCCTGACCTCGATGCATTGGTGATGGGGGCCTTGTGCCGAGATCCGAGTAAACGCTACGCCTCCGCGAACAGTTTCGAGCAAGCGATCCTCGATTGCCTACATGCACGCTGGCCAGGTTTTGCGCCGTCGGAGCTTGTCAAATACGTCCGTAAGCTGCTGCGCAGTGATCCTCCCCTTGCCGCGTCTGTCGACAAGGGCAAGCCGCGCTGGAAAACGCTGCTGCGCTCCGAACGACCTCTCGGCACAGACACACATGTTAGCGCGTCTTCTCCCCACGACTCGGAGCGTTCCGAGCCTGATATTGATGTAAGGCAAGCGGTGCGCGAGGCCATGCTGGCGAGTGCCGGAAGCTTAAGCCGTTCTGCGACCTCCTTACTCATAAATGAGGGTCTTGCGGCACCGTCGAGTGTCCCCGCCAAGGCCAATGTGCTTTCGTTGCTTCCGGTTGCGAATGTCGAGGCGACCTCAGAGGCGGAGCCCGCGGCAGAGCCCGATCGCTTTAGCGAAGCGCTTAGGCAGCTGCGCGTCCGTCACAAATCCCAAAACACAGGGGTCAACCCCCTGATTCGAGACCCAGAAGATCACGATGCCACACGTGGTCCTGCGGACGCTGGCGCTGAGGATCGCGCGGTGGCACGGTCTGCCGAAGATCGCGCGCCCGGAACTAAACCGTCGAGTGGCCGGATCCACACTGACGCCAATATCGCCGCCGGCGCACAAGGTCCTTCCTCTGACCGCACGCCTCTCCGTCCCGCTTCGCCGCGCGACCTCCCCCGAGAGCAAGTGCCGCAGGCGACACTGCCCGTGCGTCCCCCAGGAAACTCTCGTGCAGCCGCACTGATCGGTATGACTGCTGGGATTGTTCTTGTGTTGCTTGTCGCCGCGGTTGTGGTGTGGGGCCGGCTTGCTTCAGCAACGATTCGCATCGAATCTGAGCCAACAGGCGCATATATTCAGGTTAACGGCGTGGCCCATGAGGACAAGACGCCTGCCAGTATTGAGGTTGTACGCGGCGAGGGCGGTCTTGCCGAGGTGACGCTTGTGAAAGACGGTTACGTGCCTGAGCGTGTTTTTGTGGAGCCCGGACAACTCTCGCCGCTACGTGTCGTGCTTAGGCCACTGAGTGTCACCGCGACCGTGCTGTCGTCGCCCGCGGGTGCGGCTGTCTTTGTGAACGGCGTGCCCTACGGCCCCGCTCCAGCGGAAATTCCGGGCCTAGAAGTTGATGCGATTGTCGAAGTGGAGGTGCGCCACCCGAGTCTCGGTTCAGCGATCGAGCATCGCCGAGTAGAGGCGCGCGCGAAGGATAGGTTTTGGAGCTTCGACTTGCGATCGAAAGTGAAGTGACCGGGCGCCGCAAGCGCGTGGTTCAGACACCTGCTGGATGGCGTCAGGCGGTCTTCGGTTGCACACTAAGTGTGTGCAGGTGCTTCGGGATGTTGGGTCGCTGAAGGCGACCCTTGAGACGCTGGGTAGCGTAGGACTTGTCCCTACAATGGGGGGGCTTCATCGGGGTCACTTGGCGTGTATTGAAGCGCTCAGATCGGCGGAAGTGCCGCGCGCGGTATCTATTTTCGTCAATCCGCTGCAGTTCAGTCCCGGGGAAGATTGGCAACGCTACCCTCGGTCGCTTGACGCTGACCTCGCGCTTTGTGAGGCGGCGGGTGTATCGCTTGTATTCGTGCCCAGTGTGGATGCGTTGTACCCACCTGGCTTCGAGACGCGCGTTTTGCCCGGAAGACTCGGATTACGTTGGGAAGGCGCCTGCCGTCCCGGACATTTCGAGGGGGTGCTAACGGTCCTTGCACGGCTTTTCGGCCTTATCCGGCCGGCCATCATTGCCTTCGGCGAAAAAGATTTTCAGCAACTTCGCGTGGTCCAACGCCTAGCGAAGGATCTCTCCCTTGGCTGCAGTGTGCTCGGCGTAGAAACCGTGCGCGACGCCGACGGGGTGGCACTTTCGACACGCAACGCCTACCTAAAGCCGAGCACGCGCCCGGTGGCGCGTCGCCTCGTACAAGCCCTCGCTGCCGCGCGTGCCAGCTTCGCTGATGGGACACGCTCGGTGCCTATCATCCAGAGCCGAGTGCGCGAAGTGCTTGGGATGCAGTCCGTGGTTCCTAGTTTGTCTGGAGAGCGTTCCGCGGATGGCAAGATTGAGTGCCTCGATTACGCCGCAATCGTTGACCCGGAGACTTTGGAGCCCTGGCCGGAGGACCAAGTGCTCAGCGCAGAGGCGCGCTGCCTCATCGCAGCTAAGGTGGCGGGTGCACGTCTGATCGACAACGCAGCGCTGGGCCAAGGACCAGACCTGGCGACCTTCGTCTAGGCGCGTTCTTTGCGCCAATGCGGGCACCGATCGGCGGCCAACGTGATGAAGCAAGGGCTTAAATCTGGCCCGGCGGTCGACCCGGGAACGCGCTCCGTTTGGGCGACGTTCCTATTTCCTCTCGCTTGATGCCAGTAGGCTTAAGTAAATGCGTCAGCGCATCAAGAGCGTGTCGTCGACGGAGGCCGACCGCCTACTTGGCCGCTTGAGACGGCCTGGGCGTAGGCTCGAGCGGCTGCGGCGGCTTGAATCCCCAGCTCAGCGAAAGGTCGGGCGAAGGGTGGAGTCCGTTCCGAAAGGCCCAGAATATCGTGGGCCACAAGAATCTGACCGCTGCAGCCGACGCCCGCGCCGATGCCGATGGTTGGGACAGTGAGCTGCTGGGTGATTTCGCTGCCGAGATGGTCTGGTACGTTTTCGACGAGCACCGCATAGGCCCCGGCCTGCGCAAGGGCTTGGGCCGTGGCGCGAATGGTGGCTGCGCTCTGCGCGTCTCGCCCCTGACGCGGATAGCCGCCAAGCGTGCGCGCCGTCTGAGGTCTTAGGCCCACGTGTGCCATGATGGGGATGCCAGCTTCAACTGCCCGCGTCACCAGTGGTATCTGGCGTTCGGTTGCCTCAAGCTTCACGCTGTCAGCGCCTCCCTCTTGCATCAACCGCCCGAGTGCTTCGAGCGCAGCATCTTCGTTGCGCGATGCCCAAAGGAAGGGGAGATCCGAAACGACGTGCGCGCGCGAGGCGCCGGCCCGCACTGCGCGCGTGTGATAAATAATGTGCTCCAGCGTCACGCCGACGGTATCAGGCTGACCCTGAAAGAGCATGCCAAGGGAGTCGCCGACGAGCAGTATATGTGCGCCTGCCCGGTCAAAAAGTTCTGCCATCCATGCGTCATGGAGTGAGACGGCAATGATAGCCTCGCCCTTGTCTCGGAGCTTCGCTAGGTCGGTTGCGGTGACCCGTCGGCTCGCATCGCGAGTTTGAGAATACACCTCGCGCAGCCTAGTACACGCCTGCCCGAACGCGAACCCGCAGCGTTCACTCGCCAGATGTCATGCGGTGGGCTGGGGAGACAATCCATGAGCCGCTAGGTTCGGACTCACAAAACTTCGCTTGCGTGTCACCTCACCCCGCTCGGGTCTTGAGGCGCTGGATCGCCGCATTTTTGACGGCAGCCGGGATATTACGGCTCGTTGACAACGCCCGAACGTCCTTGTCTCGCAGGTGATTGACCAGCCGTAGCGCGAGCGCGGTGGGTGCTTTGGGGTTCGCGACAAGGGCGTGTTTAACCTCGTAGTAGCGCATCCAATCCCGCTTGTTGCCGATGAAGCGCAGCACGTCTTCCGCGACTTCTTTACTGCGTGCGTACGCGGTGGCTTCCCCTACGCTCACTGCGGGTGACTTGATTGCCGCGAGAGCCACGTTTTTTGCGCCGTCGCGAACCAGTACCGCCCGCGCACTAGCGTTGCCCAAGGTCGCTAAACGAATCTTCTGGGCCATGTTCATCTTACCGATGAGCGTCGCGATCGGCTTGGATTTCGCGTCCTTGAGTGTCGCCTCTGCGATATCCTCGTTCGCGAGTTCCGCCTCTCCATTCGCCGCCAGTTGGGCCTCGGCGAGGGTGGCTTCGAACGCCTCCGCGGCGAGCGCGGAAACCTCGTCCGATGCCGCCAGTGCTGTCTGGTGTTCTTCGAGAGCGGGAATGCCAGTCAGTGGAACGCCTTCGCGGCCCGCAAGCTCGATCAAGCGGTCGAGCAGAACGGAGGATGCGAGCGGGTTGAAGTAGAGGCATTCGATGGCTAGCGGTACCGCGAGCATGCGTACCTGATTGTTCGCGAGAATATCGAGCGTCTCGCGATCAGGCGTCGTCGCCAGTGCCACAAAAGTCTGGTCATTAGTCGCTTTATTCGCGGAAACGAGACGTAGGATCTCCGGTTGAGACGCGCAGGCCTTGGCGATGGCCTGTAGCGCTTCTGCGAGCGCCAGTTTGGGGGCCGCCTCACGCATGACGGGAAGAGGTAGGTTGCTCAGGCTCTCGCGAGCAATGCTGGCGGCTTCGTCCTCGCCGCCCGCCAGCGCGGCAAGTGTGCTGACAAGTTCCACTGCCGCCAGTGGCAGCGCGCCACGCGCGGCCATGTTGCGCGCGGCGCGTGGCGCCTCTGCTGCGGTGAACTTGCGTACCTTGGGTGGCAGCAGCGCGCCGTCAATGGTGGGCCACGGGAGCGACTCGAGCGACAAATCCTTCAACACTGAGATTAGGCTACCAGGCTCGCAGTCGGTGCCGAAAGGCAAAGCGCGTGCAGGGATCGGCTTCGTCAGGGCGTCATAGCTTTGATGCGCAGTGGGTCAGTCTCGACCTCTGCATCGCGGTAGGCAACCTTGCCGTGCAGCCCGCGTGTTTCAGTAATGAGTCCTTCGGTGCTAATCCAGACGGCTTCAACAGCGTAGTCGAGCTTATTGAGCAGCGCGTTTCCTGCTTCCGGTCCCAGAATAAAGAGGGTGGTCGCGAGGGCATCCGCGGCCATGCCATTCTCCGAGAGAACCGTCACGCTGGCACTCGTGCGTGCAGGATACCCGCTGCGGGGGTCAATGATGTGATGCCAGCGACGCCCCTCGGCATCCATAAAATAGTGCTCGTAATCGCCCGATGTGGCTACCGCAACATCGCTCGCTTCGATGATCGCCAGTGCTTCCGCTTTGCGAGGGTGGCGTACGGCGAAGCGCCAAGAGCGCCGACCCCGAAGTCCACTTAGGTGTACCTGGCCACCGGCATCGAGCATGAAGTCGCGTACCCCGCGCTCCCGCAGCAGGTGCGCAGCTTGATCAAGCGCGTAGCCCTTCGTGATGCCTCCGGTGCCGATGACCATGCCAGGTCGCGTCAGGCGTGCGCGTGAACGTTCGGCATCGAGCTCTAGCGCACGATAGTCAATGCGGGGCAGTCGCGCCGCGATCGCTTGCGGGCTAGGTGCTTCGTTTCGCGTGTCGTCGAAGCTGTATAGTCCCCTGAGTGCGGCCCATGTTAAGTCAAAAGCGCCTGCGCTTAACTTTGAAATGGTTAGGCCGAACCGAAGGTTCGCCAGAGTATCTGAATGCACGTCTAGCCACTCCCCGCTGCCTGATCCCCGGTTGATCTGGGAGATTTCGCTATTCGGGAGCCATTCGGATAAGCGCAATTCAATTCTGCCCATAACGTCGAACGCGGCCTCTACGGCTGCCTCGGTCTCTGCGGTGGCAGGCTCAGGAACCACAATACGAAAGTAGGTACCCATCAGCTTGCGTCGAAACGTGCGCAGATCGGGCTCGGCTGTGGCGCCTTTTAAGCGGTTCGCCATGCCCCGGTCTTCGTAAGACGCGGACGAGGCGTCAGCTGAACTCTGCGGCGCGACAGCTTTTTTGGGTGCGTCCGAGAGCGGACCATGGTCGTCGTGGCTGCGTGTGTTTCTCGGTCCCAAATCGCAGGCGACTGCGAGAGGCACCAACATAAGGCCCGCTAGTTTTTCCAGTCCGTTGGACTTGAAACACGCGCTGCGCCTACTTGGGGACGCGTATAAGCGGTCGCGACCGACGGTGATCGTTCCGCGCGGGCGTGATGCAGAGATGCTCCGGGGCATGCGTGAGGTTTAAAGTGCATTCGCGCCTGATGCCACGGCTGGTATTCTGGAAAGCCATCGTTCTGCGCGCCTTGCTTAAGCGCGTAAAGTCCCTCATTATTCTATGGTGCTAGGAGCCCTAGACGCGCAGGTTAACGCCGCCGCGATTGCGTCTGGCATGGTGGCCAGTACAACCGATTATATCAGCCTCCATCGCGGTCGGTCCCAAAGCGCGCTCCAGAATGGACAGGATGGGGTGCATGTCGCTGAGGCATGGTCACGAGCGCTCGATGGGCTGCTGACGTCGCTCTTCGCAGCGTCCTCGGCGCTGCTGCGTCAACCGGCCAGTGGGAGCAAGCATCCCGCCTTTGAGCCGACGCTGGTTGCGGTCGGTTCTTACGGTCGCGGCAGGGTCGCGTTACGTAGCGATGTTGATCTCGTACTGCTTGCGCCGGAATTGTCCTGTCGGGATGGGGCGTGTTCGCACACTCAAGCCTTCGCAGAGTTCCTCCTCTACCCACTTTGGGATTCTGGTCTTGAGGTCGGCCACACCATTCAGACCGAGGCTGGATTTTTGGCGCATGCGTTGTCTGACCTGAAAATGGCCACAGCGCTGCTCGATACCAAGATCGTTGCCGGCAGTGCGGGGCCGCTCGCATCTTTACAGACGGCTTTTGCGCAAGCGCTTGCGCAAGATGAAGCGCTACGTAGGCGCCTGCTGGAAGCGCTCGCCGAGGAAGTGAGTCAACGGCATCAGCGTTTTGGGGATTCTGCCTTCCTGCTCGAGCCTCAGCTTAAGCTCGCGCGTGGTGGGCTGCGTGATGCAGACGTAATTAGCTGGGCGGGACACATTCGTTGGGGCGCGCGCGGCACTCGGCGCTTGGTTGCAGCGGGTGCGATTCGGGAGTCCGAACATCTTGCGGTCCGGCAAGCGGCTGATTTCACCTGGCATCTGCGCCAACTCATTCACGCGATGGGTCGCATGCGCAATGACCGACTAAGCTTCGAAGATCAGGAGTCTATCGGTCTACGCCTCGGCTTTGGTACCTCCCCTGCGGAAGCGGCCGAACGCATGATGCAGGTGTACTACCGTCATGCGAAGATCGTCGCGGAGAGCTGCGAGCGGTTACTGTCACGCGCCTTGGATACCACTACTGCTGACACGCGATGGGAGTTGGTGCGTGATTTGGGTACGGGCCTAAAGCTTCGAACGGACGGGGTTCGCCTTAAACTCTATGTCGAGGGCGGGGCAAGTGAAACGCTGACGGCCGCTCAGACCTTGGAGGTGGTTGAGGTGGCGCGCATGCGTCCTTTGCCCCTCGGTGCAACGCTGCGAGACGCTCTGGCACGGGCTTGGCACGCGGAAAGCGTAATCGCCGAGTTGCGCGAATCTTCTCAGGCGCATGCGGTCTTTCTTCAGATCCTGATTGCCCGGACGCCTGCGGTCTTCGCGCGGGGAACGCTGTTGCGAGAAGTGCATGACCTGGGGTTCATCACCGCGGTCGTGCCCGAGTTTGTGCCGCTTGTCGGAAAGGTTCATTTTGACGTCTATCACACCTACACGGTGGATGAGCACTCGGTGCGAGCCCTTGACTGGCTGCACCAGTTGATGTCCGGTGCCGAGGCGGCCGCGCTCCCGCGTACCACGGAGCTCGCTGCAAAAATGGCAGATGATCACGTACTGGCTCTCGGCGTGCTCTTCCACGATATTGGAAAAAATGCGGGGAGGGAGCATCCAGAGGTCGGTGCGGTGATGGCTGAAACCATCTGCCCAAGACTCGGTTTAGGCGCTGAGGAAACAGCTGCTGTGGCCTGGCTCGTCCGTTTTCATCTGCAGCTCTACCATTGGGCCATGCGGCGGGATGTCACCGATCCGGAGACCGCCAGCGAGGTGCGCGCCGTCATCCCGTCGCGTGGTGTACTCGACCGTCTCTTTCTACTCACCCTGTGTGATCTGGCGACGACGAGTGAAAAAGCTTTAACGCCTTGGAAGTTGGAGCTGCTGACGGCTTTCTACGACCAGGCGTCGAGATTCTTGTGCCCAGACATTGAAGAAGCGGATTCCGAGACTTGGCAAGCCCGCGTGCTGGCGGGCTTGCCCACCGATATTGCGCGTTGGGTAGAGGCGCTTATCGCTCGCGGCGGGGCAACAACGCTTGAGATCTTTGGACGGATCCGGCACCGTCGCGAGCACGCAGACCTTCTGATTTGCAGCACTAGCCCCCGCGGTTTGCTGCCCGCCATCGCCGCGGATCTTGAGGCAAGCGGCGTTAACATCGTTGGAGCTCGCTCCTGGTATGACCCGGCGGCAGTTGCAAGACGTGATCGGTCCGTCGAGTCGACCAAGCAGCGCTTCGATCTGCTAACCGTCAATGAGCGTAGTGGAGAATGCTGGACAAAGGAGCGACTTGCCGAGGTGGAGGCCGCACTGCACGCCACGCTGGGCGCAGGTGAGATGCCAGTCCTCGTGCGAGCTAGACGCCGCATGCTCGAGGTGAGTCCACCGCTTATGCGCCGGCGCTTGCCACCTATTGAACCGCGTATTTCCTTCGAGCGCACGCAGCGTGGCGAAGCTGCGATCATCGAGGTGCGGGCAGCGGACAGCGCGGGCCTATTGGCGCGCCTGACGCGGGTGTTCGCTGAGCATGGTCTCGAAATCACTTATTCAGCCGTCGCCACGGATGGAAATAAGGTAACGGATGTTTTTTACGTTCGCGCGCTAGCGGGTGAGTTTCCGAGTGATACTAAGGTCTCGGCGCTCTGTGCCGAGCTCCGCGCCGTCCTCTAAGAGCAAAGCACCTAAAACGCTTTAGCCTTAGATCGATCCGCTACGGCTTTGCATTTTCTTTTCGCAAAAATCTCGTGTTTAGAGAGGTCGTGTCCTGTCCCGCGCCTGCGTTTTATTGTGCCCGGCCGACGCTCAACCCTCGCTTCCCTTCCCACCGGATGATTCGGGTTTCAAGGCATAGAGAAAGGTTTCGCTGCTGGCTTTACGGGTTGCATCAGGCCTGAAGGCTCGCAGGGATGCGTAGTCCGTCTTGAGTCGACTACGCAGTTGCGCCGTGCCTTGACCCTCCAGGAGCTTCAGCAGAAGGCCTCCTCCCGGACGCAGGCAGGCATCCGCAACATCAACGACTCGCTCACACAGGGCTGCGGAGCGCAGCGTGTCTGCCGTGCGAGAACCGATCGTAGCGGGTGCCATATCACTGAGGATAAGGTCGAAAGGCTCGGGACCACCCTGCAGCTCTTCCGCACTAAACTCAAAAATATCGCCTTCAAGAAAAGTGAGCCTCGGATGCGCGCCGACTCCGTGGAGTGGCTTAAGGTCGACTGCGACCAAGTGTCCGGAGCCGGCCAGTCGTTGAAGCGCGTACTGTGTCCAGGAGCCGGGCGATGCACCCAAGTCCAGCACTTTTAGCCCAGGACGGACTAGCCCTAAGCGCCGGTCTATCTCCTCAAGCTTAAAGACTGAGCGGGCCGCGAAGCCCGCTTGACGTGCCTTATCAGTGTAGTGGTCCCGCCAGCGCTTTTTTGCCTGAGCTGCCACAGATTCTCCGTCTCAGGTCAAACAAGCGTCCGACCGCTTGCTGGGGCTGGCATCCGCAAGGTGCTAAGCCGCAGCTACCAGGGCGTTCGCCTTCGACTTGCGATTTGCCAAGCGCACCTCTACGAGCGCCCCCGTGGGGCCCGGCACGGCGCCTCGAACCAACAGTAGCCCGTCTTCAATTTCGATGCGATCGACACGCAGGTTGGGTACGGTGACGCGCACGTGACCATGGCGACCGGGCATCTTCTTCCCCTTAAACGTACGACCTGGCGTCATGTTCATGCCGATTGAGCCACCGTGTCGTCGGTACTCGTGGGTTCCATGCGTATCGGTACCCGCACCACTAAAACCATGGCGCTTGATGACACCGGTGAAGCCCCGGCCCTTGGTCATGCCGGCAATATCAACGAAATGGCCTTCACGGAAGATGTCCGCCAGCGATATCGCCTGGCCGACCTCAAATCTGGCGCAGGTCTCTTCAGGGACACGCAGTTCCCGAATCGTACGACATGGCTCAGCGCCCGCCTTTTCAAAGTTCTTGAGTTCAGCCTTCGAGTGGCGCTTGGGCTTAGAAGTGCCGAAACCGATTTGCAGGGCGGTGTAGCCGTCGCGTTCTTGTGTGCGTTTGCCGATCACCACGCAGGGTCCCGCTTTGATGGCTGTCACTCGGTGTACTTCGCCGTGTTCATCAAAGTACTGAGTCATACCGAGTTTTGTGCCGAGCAGTCCTAGATTGGTATTCATGGCGGTCTCCGGAAGCCCGAAAACTTGTCGGACAGCGCTCCAATTGTCAAGCGAAGCTGCTTTCCAGATGACGTGCTCCTGAGAACCATGCGCGGTCAGCGTCGTCCGCATATCGCTGGACGTGTCATCGTTCGAAGCGTCTCGTTGCCGAATTGACCCACGTCGCTTGTCGTGGGTGCGCACCGATCCCTCGGCGCGATTGCGCCTCCGGTTTTGATCTGATGAGGTCTGCGCCGCGGGCCCATTCCATCTGTCAGGGCGTCCGGTGGGGCCGTGGGTGAGCTTGTTCTATCAGCGCCTAGGCGTGTTCCGCGCCGAGCGCCTGGGCATAATAGCCAGCCAGTGCAGCTCGCTGCGGCTCCCTGCCAAGTGTCTTGAGCGCTCGGTCGGCTAGCGTCTCAGCCGTAGAAGCAAGATCGCTGAGCGGGGCCAACCAGTCGCGCGTCTCTCCGAGACTTTCGAGGCCCTGTCTGGCGGACTCCACCAAAGATTGGCACGCTTCAGCTACCGGTAGCCCTCGGAAGTCCGCGCGCAGGCCCTCGGCGATCAGAGCGTTGCGTAGGCGCTGAAGATCGTCACTGCTCCAGGCAGCGATAACGCCCAGTAAGCGCTGCCGTGTCTCCGTGTCATCCAGCAGGCCACGCCAAAGGGCGGCGAGTGCGAGCACGTGCGGTGTGGGCAGGGAATCTGCGCCGCGCGTCTCGAGTGTGCGCTTCAGTCGGACCTCCGGAAACAGAGACGACAGGTGCGTGTCCCAGTCTGCCTCGGTAACCCGTTGGCCTTCGAAGCCGTGTTGCAAGAGCTCCGCAAATGTATGCTGGTGCGCCGCCGTTGCTTGACCGCCACGCTTGATTAGGAAAACCGGTATGTTCAGTGCCCACTCCGCGTACTGGGCGAAGAATCCACCTGCGCTAAACTTTGCCTGCCAGAGCGTTTCGAGTAGTCCCGTGCGAGCGGGATCAACGTCAAGCCATACCGCGCTGCGCTCTGAGAGCCTTCCTCGATGCTTGCCCTCATAAAACGGACTGTTAGCGGTCCAAGCGGCAACAAGAGGCTGCAGCTTTGTAGCCACCACCCACTTCTCCCAGGCCACGCTTTCACTGGTGAAATCGACATTTACCTGGGTCGTGGCGGTGCGCCACATCATATCCTCACCGCGCTGCCCCGTATTGAGGAAGTAGCCCTTCATGATTGGGTAGCGCTGCTTTGGCACCGATGGTAGGTCTGCAATGCGTGCCAGGGGATGAAAACCCATGGGCATCCAGGTTATCTCCGGTGCCTGAGCCACCAGCTCTGCAAACAAACCGACAATCTCACGGCTGAGATCACTTAAGGTGCTGCGCGCGGGGCTTGAAAGTTCAAACTGACCACCTGGCTCAAGGGTAAAGTTAGCATCGCCGCGCGCCATGGCGATAGCAGGTCCACCGTCTCGTTCGAGGTAAGGTTTAAAGCCTTCCTGTTCAAGCGCCCGAAAGAGGGTCTCAATACTGACCGTTCCGTGGTAGGGCAGCGGCGTGCAGGCGGGCCCGACTAGACCAAAACGTTCGCACTCCACCCCCACACGGTGCTCTGTCGCGGGTTTGCAGGCTTTGTGAAATAACATCGTCGGGTCGAAGTCCGCTGCGCATTCGGATTGCATCTTTGCCTCATGGGTTCTGCCGTCTTTCGCCGCCACGCTCGCAGCATGGCATGGACAGACAACCACGCGCAGCCGCCAAGTGCACGCAGCCGCGGCTCCAGGCATGGGGCGCGGATACTCTCTATCCGGGTGCCGCTAACGAACGACGTGTGTTAGCCTCCTAGTCCCTAGGGTGGCGACGACGAGGAGCACGCCGAAATGATCACCGCTGCAATGGGCGCAGCCGAACCGAGGACTGCCACTGACATGCGGGTTGGCCCGAATGACTGGAGCGTTCTGACGCTGATAGCAGTGTGTGTGTGGGGTCTTGGAGCGTGTGGAGCCCGCTCGCGCGGGCCCTCAATCACGCCCTTTGATGCTGAAGACCGAGCCTACGGCAGGGTCTACGCCAAATGGACACGGGAGACGGACAACTTTTCCGTAGGCGCGCTGACCAATGCTTTAATGGTGTCAGCAACACTGGAATCCGTTGAATTTCGCGAAGCCTACCATCGGCTGCTGGCACGAGACCTCGGATTGCCGGTCGACGAGGCTTCCGCGGAGTTCGCGAAGGCGCGCGAGGCTTGTAAGAGCGAGGTGTCTTTCGTAGTGACGTTGACCGGTCGACGATTCCGTGAGGCAAACCTCGCCGGGCGACAGTCCGCTTGGAACCTATGGTTGGTGGTGGGCGAGGGACTATACAGGCCCGTTTCGCTAGTGCGATATCGAAAGCCTAACCCTCAGCAACAAAAGATGTTCCCGTCGATATCGCGCTTGCGCGAAGCGTTTCGGGTTGTGTTTGAGCGGCCTCCGGAGCTCGGAGAGGAGACGCCACTGCGCTTACGCTTTACTGGGCCGTACGGCCGCACAGATTTGCTTTGGCATCGGGGCTTGAGTGGGCGCCCCCTGGAGGACTACGATGCTGGTCCTTACGAGGAAATACAACCGCCGGGCATGGCTAAAGGGGACGTGCGCCGTGCTTCTCCCTGACCTGCACTTGCGGGCGAACGCGCACAGCGAGGCCAGCTTTCGTGGGACGTCAGCGCCGCATCAGCCCTTGATTCAGCATGCGTTGTCTCGCGTATATCGCTGGGCGCGTCTCCGTAGGGTAATGGTATGTGCCGTGCTGCTGTCGACCATAGCGCGGTGCGGCACCACTTCACCCGAGGTCCAGTCATCTGAGAGGGCTGAAGCCTCCTCCCCAGCACTTCCCGTCGGTGATACCGCTGCTTGGGTTAACGGGTATCCTATCGGCGCGCCCTTGGTCGCGGCGCTGGCCTGGCGCATGATCGAGCGGGGGCCGGTCGAACGGGAACCCGTCGAGCGGGGTCTGGTATCGACGCGCCTCGCCGCCCCGCCAGATGAGAGGCTACCGAGTTCACGGGACGCGCGCTACATCGAGGCCGTGGTGCGCAACGCACTGCGTCGCCTTGCGGCAGCACGCGTGATCGAAACGCGTCGGAGTATGCAATCGTCTGAAATCACATACCTAAAGCGTATCGCATCCGTGCGGGCGTATATCGAATCCATCATTCGAGAGCTCGACGCTGAGTCAAGCGAGTTAACCTCCGAACAGGTTGCCGCCAACGCACGGCTGTTGGCTGCGAGAACGCAAGTCAGACTCTTTGAGTCGAACATGCGGCTTATCCCCTTTTTTGAAGGCAGCGAGCAGCGCGGTAACGCGCAGGTATCGCCGAGATGAGAGTCAGCTCGACTTCTGCGTTCCACTTCGGTTAACTTGTCTAGAGGCTGCGCCCCTCCGGTTACTCGCCGCGGCGCCCGAACTCGAGTGGGATGCGACGTTCGGTCGCGGAGCCTCAGGGTAAGCGCGGCAAGTGGCCTAGAGTCACGTTTGCCTGAGTCGAGCAGCCGCTTAGGGCGGTGGCCGTTGTGAGGGATGAGTGAATAACGTGCGAAGTTTCGCTAGTTTCCGGATACTGCATACGGCGAGCCGCTTGGTAGCGGCAGTGGTAGTTGCTCTGCCTGCAGGGTTCGCAGCAGGGGCCGAAGCGCAGGACCTCGCGGCATCGCTCACGACTTCAACCGAAGGGGCCGGGGAAGCGCCTCGCAGCTCGGCGAAGGCAGACCCTGCCGAACTTGGTGTGGCACAGGACGGGCTAAGTGGTTTTATTCGAACGCCCTCCGCGCTGCGTGCTCGACGCAAGATTGCCCTCGCGGGCAACTTCGCCTACGGCTACACCGAAGACCAAGGTCCCCTCGACAACGGTTCGCATCATCGCGTGTCCGGTAGTGTCGCCATCGGCGTTCAGCCGCTTGATTGGCTTGGTTTTTCTGCTGCTTTAGAGGGTCGCGCCGACTTCCACGGTGAGGATGAGCTTGGTCCAGATGATGGAAAAAGTGGTCAGCCACGGTTTGGAGCGCGCGCAACCTATGCATTCAATGACGACCTGGGCGTAGGTCTCGACATGCGCATGGGAATCCCCGGAAGCTCGGCACCGTCATTCGACTTTGGCACCTTGGCACTCGATACCACCGTCATCGCGACTTATCGCTTCCTCGACGCGTTCTACGTGGGTACGCGAATGGGGTTTCGGTACGACCGCAGCGCGCAGTCGATAGATAATCCAGGTGCGCTCCGCCAAGGCGACCGTATTGCGATCGGCATGTCGGAGTACAATGCGGTCCTCTTCGCCTTGGCCTTGGCCTATCAGCGGGGGCCACTGGAACTCCTTATCGACTACAGTCTAGACCTTCTGGTGGGTGCTGGTGCGCCACCCTTCGCGCAATCGCCCTCGCGCATTAACATGGGTGCTCGCTATGCGGTTCTCAGCGCGCTGCAGGTTGAAGGTGGCGTTGAGGTCGTTCCATCGAGTCGGCCGCCCTCCGCACCCACCGATCCCCTAGTTCCGATTGAGCCGCGGCTGAGTATTCTTCTCGGTATCCGCTACGTATTGCCGATTTGGCAGAAGGTGGTTGAGGACAGTTCCACAGGCGGTGCGAGCGCCGCGAAGGAGGCCGTCGCTGACACTCAATCGGTTGCGCTGGCACTGGCGGTTGTCGCGTCCGACGGAGACCGTCCCGTCAGCGCAGCTGTCACGCTAGAGACGGCGAACGACTCAGGCGAGTCTGAACAGGTCGCTTACAACCTAGAGACCGGCAGCGATGGTACGCTGACATTGAGCGAGCTTTCGCCCGGCAGCTACAAGTTGAGTGTGGCAGCTTCAGGGTTTGAAACGAGCAGCCAGATAATAACCTTAGACAGCCAACCTTCACTTAGAGAGCTACGAATCGCGCTTGAAGCAAAGACGCCACCTGGGCAGATGCGCGGTGTCATTCGCAGCTTCAGGGGCGCGGCGTTGAACGCAGAGGTCAAGGTGTTTCCCGGTGATCACGCTCTCAGTACCGACGAGCATGGCGAGTTCTCGATCGACCTCGATCCAGGGGAATACACAGTAGAAATCAATGCCTCTGGCTATAGGCCTCAAACGCGATCGGTTGTGTTGGAAGAGAATGGCGTCACGATTCTCAATATTGACCTACGTAAGAAGTAACGAAAACGATGCTATCGAAGCCACGAGCCCTTTCAATCCGCGTCGCGCTGGTCGCTGCGCAGTCTGTGGTTGTGAAGGCACTTCGCGGGTTCGCGCAGCGCGACAGGTGCCAGGCGCAGGGACTCCTCGATGCCGCAATGCCGGTGTGCGCCGTGCTGATATTGTCCACTTTGGGCTGCGCGCGCTTCGGTTGTGCGAGCGACCATCTCGGTGCGGTGCAAACCGTTAGCGGTGACGTCAGCTTTCGGTCGAGTGCCGCGCAACGTCCAGCAGGGGCGGCGGAAATCGCTTGGAAGCCAGTGCAGAAAGGTCGAAAACTCTTCGACGGTGACGGCATTAAAACGGCAACGGGCGCGACGAGCATCGTCGCGATTGAGGCCGGGGGGAATGTAGAAATCGGCCCCGAAAGCATTGTCTATTTCAAGTTGAGCCACAGCGAGTCGGGCGAAGCCTTTGCGCTCGATGTGAGTCTTGGCGAAGCGGTGTTGCAGACGGCAAGTTCGGGGATGCGCTTGGAGACATCGATCGGCCGGGCGCAGTTCAGCCCAGACTCCCGCGTGCGTTTCTCGTCAGGGGAGGGAGCAACCGCCTTTGAGGTTGAAGCAGGCACGGCGGTGCTCCAGGTCGGTGATCAGGCAATCGAACTGCAAACTGAGATCGGCCTTGCGCGTTTCGCGCCCGGAACGCAACTGCGTATGGATGCGGTTAGCGGCGACAAAGCCAACCTAACCCTTGAGATCGGCGAAGCGGTCCTAAACGGAGAGTTGGTTGAAGCGGGGAGAAGCTTCGCTATCGATGTTGGGCAGGTCACTTTTGCGGCGGCAAAGGAGACTGACGAGCTGGCTCCCCCGCTCGAGGACGACGCGCCTGATTCGACCGAAGCGACTGCGATACACGGGTTTCGGCTTGAGGTGGAAGGTGCCCCCCTGCGTTTGCGTGCGCCGGGCACCAAAACGTTTGTTTCGGTGCCGGTCGGTATCCACGAGGCTGAAGCGGGATCGGTTGTTCGCTTAGGATCACGAGGATCCAGCCTTATCAGCACCAACGATGCTGTGGCTGCTGTGAGCGGTCCAGCCGAGTTGACGCTTGGTGATAGCGATGGCGTCTTTGCGAGTGCATCCCGCGGACGTGTCGAAGTCACGTCTTCTGCCGAAGGGCAAGCTCAGTTCGGCGTCAAGGGCGGAAATATTGTTCTCGAGGCTGGAAGCCAAAGCCTAGTCCAGCTCTCACGCACGGGAGCGTTGGTGCGCAACCGCAAGGGTGCGGTCGCCGTCGTGGGACATATCGATCGTGCCGGCCTCGGGCTCGGTGAGCACGCTACCTTATTCAATAACGGAAGGATCGACCAGGGGGATAAGCCCCCGGATCGCGTCGCTTTATACGTGGTAGCCGGTGAGAGCTTCACCCTGCGCGATCCCTCTCCACCGAGTGCGGTGGGCTTTCGCCTGAAGCGCGCCTGCGGGGAAGGCGGAGGACTCGTTGAACTCAAGAGCGGAGCGCGTACGCTCTCGTTTTCGTCCAAGGGCTCGCTTTCAGTGCACACGCGTCTAGGGATAGGCATCCATGCGTACCGGGTTCGCTGCTTCAAGGGGGGCACCTTGCGAGAGCAGGAGTCCGCCTCGGGTCGGATTCGCGTGTTGCGTGACTCTGGCAAGGCCCAATTGCCGCGTTCCGCGCCATCGACGCGCGTCGATACAGATGGCCGAAATTACACGGTTCTATACCAAAATCTTCTCCCCGAGATTCGCGTCAACTGGCCCAAAGCCCCCGCTGCATCCGAGTACACCCTTACCGCTAAACGCTTGCCGGGTGGCACGCCGGAGGTGTTTTCGAGCGCGAAACCCTCGCACGTCTTTTCAGGTGGTGATCTGCGCGAAGGCCGCTACGCGTTCACCTATTCCAGTAACACCGGCAAGACTTCGAAATCGACGACTCTTGTCATCGACTTCGACAACGCGGCGCCGAAGGCAAGTATCACTTCGCCGGCTCAAGGCAGTGCGACGCCGGGAACCACGGTGGAAGTCGCAGGTGTAGCGATGGCCGGCTGGTCGGTTGCCGTTGAAGGCAAGCCTATTCCGATGGCGGCCAAGCATCGGTTCAGCACGCCACTGACCGTTGGTACTGAGACAGATGCCATATCAATTCGCTTGGCTCATCCGGTTCATGGTGTGCACTATTATCTTAGGCACACGAGCAAGCAGTGAGCACAGTTCGAGACGAACTTCTTGGCACCAAGGTTCTTGGTCGCTATCGCATCGTAAAGCGTCTAGCGCGCGGCGGCATGGGTGTGCTGTATCTGGCGCGCGCAGAAGGCGCAGCCGGTTTTGCGCGGCCGGTCGTCGTGAAACGCATCTTGCCGGACTTAACCGGCGATGACGCAATGACTCAGATGTTCGTGCGCGAAGCGAGGATTTTATCGTATCTGAAGCATCCTGGCATCGTCAGCGTCCTGGATTTTGCTCAGGAGGACGGCGCCTACATCATGGTGCTCGACTACGTGCACGGATTTCACATGGGCCGCTGGCTCAAGTACGTCCGGGAAGCACATGGACACTTTCCTGTCGCGAGTGCGCTTCAGATTACCATTAGAGTTCTCGATGCCCTGCATTACGCGCACCAATTGCGCCGTCCTGATGGCAAGTCGCTCTGCGTTGTTCATCGCGATATCTCACCGTCCAATATTCTGGTCGATGTGGAAGGGCAGGTGAAGCTTGTCGATTTTGGCATTGCGCGCGTGATGGGTGAAACCGCGATGTACAAGACGGAAGACACCACCGTTAAAGGCAAGTTCCCCTACCTCGCGCCGGAGCTCTTCAATGGTCAGCGGCCGACAGCCCAGAGCGACCTTTACGCGAGCGGGCTCGTGCTGCACGAACTGCTCTGCGGCAAAAATGAGTTTCGTGGTCGCGATATGGCGGAAACGCTGCATCGAGTATTTACGAAAACACCTAGTGCGCTCGCCGATCTCCGTGATGATGTTTCACCCGAGATCGACGCGATCATTCGTAAGAGCGTCGCGAAGACGCCTGCGGGCCGTTGGGAGTCCGCAGGCGCGATGGCCGAGGCCTTACGCGAAGTGAGGGGATTCACGGAAAACGCGGCTGAGGCGGCACTCTGTGCGCAGGTCAAACGCGACTTTTTTAGCGATATGGCCGAAGTGCTTCGTATCGAGCCTCTGGAAGTGCTCGACCGAGCCTGGCGCGATGGCACCGTCGAAGTCTGGGAGGAGGGCGCGGCAATGGCCGAGCATGCTCCAAGCAGCTCTAGCGATTCGTTTTCCTCGGGGCGTCTGAAGGTCCCAGCCGTTAGTTCCGATGATGTGCCCGCGCTAAGTCGTTCTAGCGTAGCGGAGGTAAACGAGGTAGCGGCAGGAAAGGCCGCTACCTCCAGGCGCACCCACGTTTTGTGGGGCCTCGTGGTCGCTACTGTGCTCGTGGGCATTTCAGCGCTGTCGTTCGCGCTGGTATCGCAACCCAATGCGCGAAAAGCGCAGTCTGTCTACGTCGTGACAGGCTCGACGGATTCCGAATCCGCAGAGGTAGCGAAGAGCGCCGCCGAAGAGGCGAAGCAGGCTTCGGTTTCACCAGACGACGAAAACGCTGAGGATCCCGACACTTCCTCCGCGCCCCCCTCCCAAAAGCTTGAGGACAAGGCGCATACGCCGCACGTCGCGCAGAGCCGAAGGGTTGCAAAACAGCCCTCGACGAAAGCCCCAAAGCCACCGAAGTCGAGTGATCACGCCGCACTAATTACGCGAACCTTTCGTGGAAAAAAGAGTCAGATGGAGCGTTGCTTGCATCAAAATACGGAGGCCGCGACGGCGCAAGAACGCATCGTTTTCAATTTCAAGGTCTCCGCTGATGGTGTCGTGAAATCCGTGTCACTCGCACCGGCCACATTACAGAGCGCCCCGCTCGGTGCGTGCCTCCTGAGCGTCGCTAACGCGTTGCGCTTTCCGCCGCACACCGGTGAGATGGAGTTTGCGATTCCCATCAGCACGCGAGCAGTTAAGAGCGGTGGTTAGACCTTGAGCTACGGTTCATCAAGGCGCGCTTATGCATCTTCAGGCGTGTCTCTGCTTAAGCGAGGACCGACATCACGGACCGCAGATGGCGCATCACGCGGCATGCAACGGCTTTGCGGAAAAGCGCACGCATTCCCGTCCGACATTGAGATTTCGCGCGAGACTGAAGTGCGTGCTCTGGATCGGGCGAGAATATTCGGTTAGTTTGGCTCTTAAATCGATTCGGAGTGGCTACCACCCCCAACCCTATGCTCTACGCCAAGCATCACACATCGCATGAACCCTCCGGCCAAAGGACACAGTCTGCTGCTCGAGACGTCGCTGTCGCAGCCGGCAGGGCAAGTCAACTATCTCTGACGTGCAGGCCGAGGGCGCTTTCGTGAACGATTTAAAAGCGCTGCCGTTTAGTACGCTCGCTGGCTTTAATCTCACCGCCCGCATCGGCGAGGGCGCTGCGGGTACCGTGTACGAGGCTCGCTCAGTCGCTGCCCCCGAAGCCCCGCCAGTGGCCATCAAGGTGATGCACGGTGCGCTGGCGGCGGACTTGGTCAATGCTCGGAGATTTGACCGTGAGTTCGAGGTCACCGCAAGTCTAAATCACCCTTATATTGTGCGGGTCTTTGAACGAGGCACGACGCCTACGGGTGTCCCGTTCTTGGTGATGGAACGTCTCTACGGCCGCGAGTTGAGTATTGAGTTGGCGCAGCGTCGGCGTCTTGGTCTTGCCGCCACCATTCAGATTGTTGCGCGCGTGGCTTCCGCTTTAGATTTTGCCCACGCTCGAGGGCTAATTCATCGAGACCTCAAGCCCGCGAACATCTTTCTGTGTCCCGCGGGCGAGGATTATGATCTTCGTGTGCTCGATTTTGGTTCCGTCAAGATGCAGCTCGAGACCGGGCCCAAGCTTACCGGGATCGGGACAACGTTGGGATCGCCTGCATATATGTCCCCAGAACAGGCACGCGGTCGCCAGGATATTGATGGCCGCTCTGATGTCTTTTCGCTCGCGGCAGTTGCCTACGAGGCGCTTAGCGGGTGCGTCGCATTTGATGGAGAGTCCATCGGCGAGATTCTGATGAAGGTGCTTAAGGAGCAGCCGGCTCCACTTGCGCGCGGCGCAAACGGAATCACGGCGGCAGTGGACAACGTGCTCCAACGCGGCCTGGCGAAAGAAAAGAGCAGCCGTTACGCAAAAGCTACGGATTTTGCAAAAGAGTTTGCCCAGGCATTCGGAATTGAACCGGCTAGCTTTCAGGACTCGGCCCTCGAAAATCTCAGTGTAGCGGAGATTCGTCAAAGGCTGCCGCACCTGAGCGAGGCGTCCGCTGCCTTTGATGCTTCTCGCTCCTTGGGAGAGGGGCCTCTTAAGGTATCCTTCGTGCCGCCGCCGATTCCCGGAAAGGCGGTATTGACGGGTCTGGGTTTGGTTGTTGGGTTGGCTGTACTTTTGGCGGTGTTGGCTTTTCGTGTGTGCTGATGTTCCCGATTCCGGGTGGTTTGACGCCCTTGACGGCCATGTGAGCTGTGAATGAAGCGAGAGCATCGTCGCACTGCATTTACGGATGTGCTTGAAGCGTTGATGTGCGCATGTCCGCGTGTCGATGCCGCCGTGCTCGTCGATGACCAAGCGGAATGGGTGGACTACGCCACACGTGTTGTCGTCGACCAGGCGCTCGTATGGGCAGCGCAACCCGTGTCGGCGGTGCTCGCCGTCACCCACGCAGCCACGTTACGCGGCAAGCTGCGGGAAGTCTGCCTTTCGAGTCGCCATGCGTGTCTAACCTTCGTTGAACTTGGCGAAGGTTATTGGTTGATGGTTCGCGCGCGAGGCTCCACCTTGTCCAGGAAGGCTCGGCACCGGGTTCCGGATATTAGGGCGGTGCTACAAGCAACCCTCTAGATTGACGCGGTGGTTACAAACGTCACGCTGCGGGTTAGCGGTCGCTGCCGAGCGAGGCGGAGGAAGGGCGCGCCGCGTGTGGGGCCGGGGGAGCGCCGGTGGCAGGCGCAAACAGGCATCTCGGGTGGCCGCCCCCGCTACACCTACGGGTCCAGGGGCTTCACGGGGTCCTCGATGAGTTCACCCCCCGCAGCGTGAAGCACTGCGCGCGTCGCCATCCCAAAGAAAGAGAGGCAGTACGAGCGATGAAGGCATCTTCGCTAGGTCGCCGCTGAGCTGGGCCGCCTGCCACCCGGCGAGCGCCAACTCCGAAGGGAGATCCTGATAAAGACGGGCGTAGTCGTCCACGAACGTGGCTGCTGGCGAGTGGCTAGCTGCGGGTGCGAAGGCAGATGCCCAGGTGATGCCGTCGGTATCACCTGCGGCTGAAAGTGCTTCCGGATGCCGGCCCGCGTTCGTGGCCACGATTAACGTAGGTGCGCTAAGCGCGTTCTGCCGAATCCATGCGGTGACGAGTCGCGAGACATCAGGTGGAAGTGACAAAATGACGGCCCAGCCCCAGTTTCGGCGACGCTCGGCTTTCAGGACATCGCTCAATGCCCGAGTGGAAAGACCTGCCGTGATGATGAGCTCATGCATCGGCAACGGCATTTCGGCATCCCCCGTGCCAACCTCCGCCGTCCGGTTCGTTGGGTCGCCGAACCGGACGCTCGTCACGCTAGGGTCGCGCCTGGCATCCGTCGCCGCGCGGCGCGCGAGGCATCTGCGTAGGCGACCCCGCTGCGTTGCGAGTGTTAGGTCTACTACGCTTACGAACGCCCCTTCAGGCCGGCATGCGGGCCTTAGTACTGGAGCGGCGGCATGCGTTCCAAGTGCCGATTGATGCCCAAGTTCATGATCGCCGCAGGTTCCGCGATGCCCGTCGCGTTCCTTCAGTGCCACAGCGACAAAACGCGAGCCGGTCGTTTGTGCGGGCCGATTATCAAGCCAGGAAGTGATTGTTTCGCTGAGTCCGATGCCAAGGCTACACGGCAGGGGTTGCGTGTTGGACTGCGAATCTGAAGAGACTTCGACGACAGTACGCTGGTTGCGGGCCGCTCCAAGGACGACGCCTCGACGCAGGTCGCTCGCGAGGGCTTTCTGTGTACGCGGGTCGATAATCAGTGCGACGCACGTTGGGTCGGCACCTGGACGATGTGGGCTGGAATGAACTGCCGGGTCGAACGTTCCGCTGTCAGTACTGGGAAGCGGCTGGTCGAGGGAGAGCGTGCCAACACGAGGGAGATCGCTGGCACCGATACCCCAGGGCACAGCGCCACGTGTGTCTTCTCGCGAATCGCTGAGTGAGTTGTTGCCTGACTCTGCGTGGTCAAGCTCGCGAGGGTGCGCCGTGCTGCGCGTGTCCGCGTCGCGACCAGTGCCCGACCGCGCCGACAAGATGGTTGTGTCTGGCCGGTTGTAGGGCGTACTGCAGCCTGCTGCCAACACCGAAATCGTCGCAAGCGCCAGTATCTCGATGAGCACGCGTCTAGTTGAAAAGAAGAACCAAGTCACGCACAAGCCTAATCATCAGGAATAAGATTTGCTACAGCTCGTTCCAGCGCCGATAGCGTCTGAGTACCTATACCAGTTGGGCGTGTCAGGGGCTAAGCGGGAGGCGATGACCACAGCAGAGAAGTGTCAGGCGCTGAAAATGTTCCGGGCTTAGCTCCTCTGCCCGGCAAGTGGCGCTGAAGCCTTCGGTGGCAAGCCAGTCACTGACGGTCGTCCGCGGTAGCAAAGACTTTAAATTCGAGACCAGCACTTTGCGTCGTTGCGCAAAAGCGGTTTTCACGAGGGTTATTAGCTGCGGCAGGTCGCTTGCTGCGAGTTGAGGCGCCGGAACGAGAGCAACGACCATGCTGTCGACCTTCGGTGGTGGAATAAACGCACTTGCCCGCGCTGTCGCCACCGAGCTGACGCGGAACATGCTCTGCGCAAGCACACTCAACGCGCCGTACTCGGGGGTTCTGGGCCTTGCCATAAGGCGCAGCGCGACCTCGCGTTGCAGCATATAGATCGCCCCAGTAATACTTGCGTGGTGATCGAGCGTGGACCTCAAAAAGCGCCCGCTCAGAGCATAGGGCAGATTGGAAACCACCAGAGGCGCATTTTTACAGGAGGCAAGCCACGACGGAAAATCACTGCCGTCCGCGAAGCGTACCGAGAGGTTTGCGTAACGTGTCTCGAGTTCCCGCAGCCGGGGCTCAAGGCTCGAGTCTATGTCTAGGGCGAGCAAGGGTACGTTTAGGCTCGCTAAGCCAGCGGTGAGCATGCCGAGACCGGGGCCGATTTCGACGATGTGGGTTGCGCGAAACGCAGCGGCTCGATCCACGATCTTTGACACGACCCGCCAGTCGGCCAGAAAGTTTTGAGAAAAACGCTTCTGAGCCTGGAGCTGGTAAGCCTTGAGCACCTGCCCGGGTGATTCCCACCACGTCGGCGTGGTCCGGCGTTCTGAAGCGTTCATGGATAGGTATTTCGAGCAGCGCACCGAGTTGGGCTTGGGCTTGTGTGTTCTGTAAACACTTGGCCTGATTCTCGCAGATGTACTTTAGAGAGCCACTGTTCAATCCCCAGTAATGAGCCTAGCTCGCTACTAGGGCCCGAGCAGGTGAATCGCGAGCCAATCCGTGGCGTCGTAGCTTTTGTCACGGAAGGCGAGGTGCGGGCGATTTTGGCTGCAAGGGTCCGGCGAGGTTAAGCACTTGATTAATCCAGTAGGTTGCTTAACCTGAACTAAAGGCACTTCGTCGCAGATTAAAGATTCGTTACAGACGCACACATAGGGAGTAACTATGCTTCACCCTTTTATCATCGAGCAGTTGAGAGAACGCGAAAAGCGTCGGGACTCTGCCCCGCTGCACATCGAACTCCACTTGCCCCTCATTGAGCACGTCGAGGACGAGCTGCCCGCTAGGCACGGTAGAGACGATGACGACGACGCGCGTGGCGTGTTGATTCTCGACGTTCTCTAGTTCGCGATGACACGCTCGCTTTGAGTGATGCTTCGCGAAAAACCAACGATGTTGACGGTTGGTTACGAGGCTAGCGGCACGGGCTGACGCAAGCGAAAAGGCTTCCGGAAAGGTTCACGTGCCGCCTACGGCGAGCGCTTGGCTTTTGGGGGGGGCGCTAGGGAGGAGGCCCCGAACCAAGGAGGGTTGCGCGAAGCGTATCGCCAGACGGAGGCCGGATCGCATTTTTGACGGGTCGCGTCGCGATGAACGTTTGGAGATAGCGTCCCGGACTTACGCGGAGAAGCATTTGTTTCGCGCGGATGTTGACAAGCGCTTGCAGCGCGGGCGCCGTCCAGGTTGCGAGTTGAGAGAGGTCGCCCTCCAGCAATAGCGTGCTCTGGGATGTCGCGACATGGGTAGCGGCGGCCCCGGCGTGGCTAGATGCAAGGAAGTGGTGGTTTAGCGAATCGAGAGCCTGGAGGAGCGTAGTGGGCTCTGGGTCGGGTGGGCCAAAAAGGACCGTAAGGTGCGCGTGAAAGACCGGAGCTTCCAGAGGGTAGCGCGGCGGCGCGCTGGCGGATGTTAGCGGCGAAAGTGTGATCGAAATGTCGTGGTCGTCCCGCTCAAGCTGCGCCGCTGCAGCAACCTGCACCTGGTGCGGCGGTGCTGAACCAGGTTGTCGCAAAACGAGTCGAAGAGCACCAAAGTGGCTCAAGTCATCCGGCGTGATTCCGCCGAGAGTGAGGGTGTGGCCGTCGGCCAGCAGCGTCTCCGCAACCCAGCGATGCCACGCGCGTTGAGGGTCCGTCAGTGGGCCCAGTAGAACAATGCGAGCCATGAGCGATGCCGTAACGTAGCATCAGGGCAAGGTAGGAGCTTGAGCGATGACCGCTTCTTTGTCAGTAGAGTCTCTACGCGTCGGCGCTGGCCGTAGCCGGTTGCCGCTAATCCATCGTGCTTTCGGCCGGTTCGCCGGGGCGCTACGCTCAATCGTTCTCAGGCCATGCGAAAGGATCATTTCAGGGCGGCGGGCCGCGCACAAGAGCGCATCGCGAGCCGCACTTCCGTTACGCAGGTGCACTCTCACACTAGCCAGCAGCTACCAGGCTCGGTTAGGCTTCGTGTTGTGGGGTGTGTGTACGCTGGGCTTGGTTCAGCCTGCGTGTGCAAACCGAAAGCTTTCGGTTCCTGACGCTCCAGAGGGTGCGCGCTGTCTTGAGGATGGCCAGTGCATTCATTCGGTCGTCTGCGGAGGCGCGGTCCGGGTCTGTGTCGGTGGCCGCTGCGTTGCGGTCGATGAGACCGTGACACCGTGTCTCCAGACAGGCGATCTCGTCTTTGGCTCGGGTGAGCCAAGCGTCACCGACTAGGGTGGCGAGGCGAAATCGATGATGGAAATTGGGGTTGTGCCGCCAGCGGCGGCTTCGCGGCCCATTGGCAGGGCGCTGTTGTCCCCGAAGCACTGTACATTGCCTCGATCAACGGCCACGCAGGTGTGCGCAGCACCGAGTCCCAGGGCACGTGCGTTTGAAAGAAGCGTGATTTCGACGGGATTCGAACTGGCGTCGACGACTTGGCCAAGCTGGCCGGCCTCGCCGCGGCCCCAACACTGCAAGCGTGTGCTGCTGGCGACGCAGGTGTGCGACGTGCCCGCGGCGATATGCTGTCCTGAGTTCAATCCGATGTGGCGTCGCGGCAAGATAATGGGGCCGGCTTCACCCGGAACGCCTGCTTCGCCGTCAATATTGCGCCCCCAACAGAAGACTTGCCCATTGCCGGTCAGCGCGCAGGTATGTGCATCGCCCAAAGCCAGTGCTTCGATCGCCGCTGGCGAAGGTTCTGGAAAGGTTACTTCAATCAGTCCGTCGCTCGCAATCTCGGATGCACCGCCGCCGGACTGGCCGTCGCTGCGGTCGCCAAAGCAGAGAAGCGTGCCGTCGCGTTTGGCGGCACACGAGTGCGCCTTGCCAGCGCCAATGACGCCTACCTCATCAAGCCCTGCAACTGCCCGGGCCCGTGCTAGCTGTTCGGGGCCCGTGGCTGGCGCTTCGCCTGTAACCTGACCGCGCCGGTTGTCCCCCCAGCAGTAAACCGCGCCAGCGTCGGTGAGGGCACACGCATGGCGCGCGCCCACTGCTAACGCGGTAACTTCTATAAGCACTTCGCGGGTGTCGTTGAGCACGGGAACGGGAAAGTCCCTGTCACCTGTCTGATCGTTGCCAAGCTGACCGTGCTCGCCCCGACCCCAGCACACCACCATGCCGGGAGCGTTGTCACTGTCATCAATGGCACAACCAAAGCCATCGCCAAGTCCGACCGCTTTCAGTGACCGTCGGTCAAAACGGGTCTCGCCGTTTTGCGTGCCACTGAAGCACCGCAACTGGCCGTCCGGGTCCACCAAGCAGGTTTCTTCTGCATTCGCGCTCAATGAGCGGGCGGTGGGTCTCGCACACGTGCCCTGGCCCAAACATGTCCCGGTGAAGGGGTTCGTTACGCCGGGCAGCTCGCCGGTAAAGGGCTCGAGATCTAACGCGGAGACATTAAAGCGCAGGCAGGCCGGTTCGGTACAATCGGGGCCGCACTCCAAGCATTCGCGGAACAGTCCGATCGGGAATACGCGTCTTTGTCCGGCGGCCAGCCGAAGTTGCCCGCGGCGGCTGAATACCTCGGTGGCGCCTAGTGCACCGGTAATCACAAGCTGAACAACGCTTGCCGACCTTGAGTCTTCGCCTACAAGTGAGAGCGTGACAGGCAGTGCGCTTCGCGTTGGGCCGAAGAGCAACGCTTCCGAACGCTGCTGCTGGCCAGAACTGTCCCTGACATCGAAACGGATCGCGTTAATTTCATCCGGAACGCTAAAGGTGGAGTCCAAGACCACCACAACTTCCGAACGTGGACCTGGCTTGCAGCCTAGGAACGCCAGCACCAAGGCCAGCACGATGGCTTGGCCCAAGCAGAGATGCGCAGGTGGGCGGGGGAGCTCAGCGGCGGTGCCGAAGGAGAAAGTGCACGGTCGCGCCGCATCTAGGTAGCGGGTGCGCCGAAAAAACGCCGGGCCTTTCATGTGATCACTTTAGCGATTTTTGCGAACATGAGCCATCTAAGAGCCTAACCGATCTCAAAGGCGCGTTATAGTATGGGTAGCCGTTGCCTTAGTGGCGAGCGGCTGGGAGAGCGGGAAAAAGCCCACGCCCCTGAATGGTTGCTCTCGATGTTTGTTATGATGCCTGCTTTTTACCGCCTTAGCCTACCGCTTTGTACGGCCCTGCTCGTAGGGATGAGTGGCCAAGGTTGGGCGGGAAGTGCGTCAGCGCAGCCCGAACCGCCTGTCGCAGGCAAGTCCACGCAGCCATTACCGCAGGGGGAAGCGCGGGCCGCTTTTGGGTCGGCGGTTGCGGCAGCTAAGTCAGGCGATTGGCAGGAAGCCGCCGCAGCTTTTCGCCGTTCTTATGCGCTTCAGCCGCACCCGGTCACATTGCTCAATCTTGCGGGCGCGCTGTCCCAGACCGCCGCGTTACTGGAGGCGCGGGAGACTTACGAAAAAGTATTGACGAGAGATAGGCTGTATCTCAGTGAGGCGCAGATTCGCGCTGCCGAGGGGGCGCTTGCCGAACTGGAGGCTAGCCTCGGGCAGCTAGCCTTCGAAGCACGCGAGCTCGACGCCAGCGATCGGCTTCTGCTTGGGGGTATCGCGCTCAGTGAAACGCCGGAGCGACTCTGGGTGCTGCCTGGCACCTACGAGATAGAACTCGTGCGGGAGGCTGGGTTGGTGCTTGGCCAGATCGTCACCGTGCAGCGCGGTGACATCGTCGATGTGAGCTGGAGCGGCTTGAAAGCGGAACCCCGCAAGGGCGCGTGGCTTGATCCCATCGCGCTAGGCGAAGCGGCGAAAGACCCGGCGCACCGCACGCAAGTTGAACACCTTGCCAGCCAGGGTCCACCATTCTCCGAACCCACTCCCAAGGCGGACGGTACACGCCGCCGCAACACCATTATCTGGGCCACCGTAGGCGCACTTCTACTTGTTGGCGGTGCGGTCACGGCGGCCTATTTTCTCTGGCCTAGTCCTCCCGACGCCTTCGGTGGCACTTCAGATCCGGGCAGCATCACGGTTCGCTAGCGCAGCCGGGGGCGCAAGCGCTTCGCGCGTTGCGCACAGTCTTGCCTACGCGCTGGCTGCTTTATGGTAGTTCATGCGCGTCGGCGACTTTGTGCGTACGTTCCGGGAGAGATGTGGTCAGGGCAAAGTTCAGGCTGATGAAGACCAGGGAGGTGACGGCAATGGATAACGCTCCGATATGAATGGTTCCCGGCCGCAGGCTTGTCACCATCTCCGGTATGATGTTCGTCACCAGTCCGAGCGCGACAGATAGTATCGCTGCTAGCGCCGATGCCCGCCTAAGCTGAAGGCCGATGGCGAGGAGCGGCACTAGCGTGGCCGCAAGCATGCTCCAGCCCAGAGCACCGAGCAGCCCTATCAACGGCCCCGAGGAGCGCGACGCTAGCAACGCGACATACGCGCCCGCGGCACCTAGTACCATGGTCGTGCTGCGCGCCACCCATAGACGCCTCCTTCCCGACCGCTTGAAGCGGGCTCGCAGTCCAGGCGTCAGCGCCATCGGCAAATCGTGGGTGAGGGTCAGCGCCCCGAGGTTCAGAAAAGCATCGGCCGTCGACATAATTGCCGATAGGAGGCCTATTAAGACGAGAGCCGCTAACGCGGGTGGAGCGAAAGCGGTAAGAAATGTCGCCGCTGCGTCATCGGCCGCTTGTAGGGCAGGAATGCGCCCCTCAATGACCGCCGCTCGAATCGCGAGCCCGATGCCGATCCAAAGTAGCGCAGATAACGTGTAGGCGAGGGTGGTCATCGGCAGGATGGACTTCAGACTGTGACTCGAGCGCAGCATCAGTATCTTCGAGACCACCTGAGGCTGGCCCACGTTGCCCAACGTGAAGATCACAAACCAGGAAAGCGCTGCCAACGGACCCATCACGCCGAAGGCACCTACGGCGCCCTCGCTATCGAAGGCCAGAATATCGATAGCTCGAGGGATCCCGCCGTCGAAAGTCTGCCAGGCAGTCACGAAGACCCAAATGGCGGCAACAACCATGATGCAACCTTGCAATACGTCGGTATATATTGATGCGAGAACCCCGCCAAAGGCGCAATAGGCGACTAAAAATACCGTTGTTACAACGATGAGCGTGGCCATCGAAACGCCGAAGCTCGCCGTTGCGAGGACAAGCTTCACAGCGACGGCGAGCGCGAGGATCTGCGTGCCCACGTAGGCGGTACAACCGGCAAGGACGGCAAGAGAGGTGATGGCGCGCAGGGTTCGGGACTGGAAGCGCGCGTGCACAACATCGAGTAGCGAGATAACCCGCTCGCGTTCCGCCGCCGCGCGCAGAGGACGCGCGAGCAATAGTAACCCTAGGGCGAAGCCCAGGGGCGTGGCCGCTATGATCCAGAACGAGGTCACGCCGTGGGCGTACACAAGGCCGGGACCGCCCACAAAGCCAAATCCGCTCAGCGTGCTGGCGAACATTGCGAGCGCGCTGACTAGGGCGCCGAGGCGTTGGCCCCCAACAAAGAAGTCGCTTTCCGAGTGGGTCTCGCGCGCCGACCACCAGGCAATGCCCGCGCACAGTATCATGTACAGTACGAGCGCCCCAAGCGCGTAGCGCGCAAGTTGGCTGTTCACTTCGGGCCTCCTTGCAAGCGCCGCCTGTCATCTCGTTGCACGGTTCCCGCGAGCCCGTCGGCCTCCGGCGTACAGGGTAGCCCCCAGGCGCTGAAGCGGGTCCAGGCGAGCGCGTAGAGCACGATAGCTGATGGCCAGAGGAGGCCCAGCAGCCAGTAGACACCGTGGATGCCGGTGCGCCCGGACAGGCTTGGCCCAAAAGTGAAAAGCACCGCCGCTATCAAGGGCGGCAGTGCCGCTGCGTAGGCGAACGACCTCGGCAAACCGGCCAGACGCAGCAGACCCGCCACCACCAGGGCCAGCCCTAAGGCTGCAATGCTGGCGCACGGTGATGCCCACGAAGCGGCGCGCTTGATGAGATGAATCGAACCTGTTCTAGGTAAAAACTCCGGCGCAGTGGGCTGCAGGATCGCGCCGAGTACGAGCCCGCCGATGACCAACAGCAAGCCGATGCCTACGCACCACGCAGCGCCACTGCTGCCCTGCTCTCCGCCATGCGTGATCGAGCAGTCTTGTCGCCCTGCATCGCGCGCGCTGCCACCGCAGCCCGCTGAAAAGCCGACTTGTCGGGTTGTGTGTGCAGCAGGAGGCGTCCCGCTTTGTGCTTTGGCGCACGCGAGGCCGGTAGGTCCCTGCGGGACTTTCGACGGATCTCTCGGGCGGAGTGGCAAAGCGGGGGGCACGGGCGGCATCTCTCGAAGGCTTGTACTAAGCTGGTCGCCGTGAGTCCAGAGGCTATCATCCAAGTGCGGGATAAGGCCGGACGACCCCTTAGTCCCGGATCAAACGGCGCAGGCGTCCCATGCCATGCCGCTGAACTTGCAGGGCTTGAGCAGCGCTTGCTCCGAGAGGTCGGCCGCTGCAGCGCGGACTACCGGCTAGTAGAACCCGGCGACCGGATCATGCTTGCCCTCAGCGGTGGCAAGGATAGCTATACGCTGCTGCATCTGCTCCGCGCTCTGCAGCGACGCGCGCCCTTCGCGTTCGATCTACTCGCGGTGCATGTGGACCAAGGGCAGCCTGGTTACGAAGGTGAACGGCTCGAAGCGTATCTGCGCCGAGAGGCTTACGAGTTCCGCATCATTCGCGAGGACACCTACAGTGTTGTCATTGATAAAGTTGCCGCGGGAAAAACCTACTGTGCGCTGTGCTCGCGATTGCGACGCGGCATTCTCTATAGCGCCGCTCGTGAACTCGGTTGCAATAAGCTTGCGCTAGGGCACCACCGGCAGGATGCCATTGAAACGTTGCTGCTCAATATGACCTTCTCCGGTGCGCTCAGTGCGATGCCTCCGCGGCTTGAGCCCGATGGAGACAAGCCGGTAGTGATTCGGCCGCTCTACTACGCCGATGAGCGTCAGATTGCGCGCTTCGCGGAGCTGATGGCCTTTCCTATTTTGCCCTGCAATCTTTGCGGTTCACAATCTGGTCTGATGCGCCAACGCGTACGCACCGTCCTCGAAGAACTGATGACTCTGGCGCCCAATGCGCTCAATTCCATCGGTGCAAGCCTTGCGAATGTACGGCCCTCGCACCTTGCAGATCTCGCCCTTCACCGAGATGAGAACGGCGAGGGGATGCAAGCCAAGGTGGCCGAAGTGCCTGATGCCTAGCGCCCAGCATTTCGAGGCCTGATTCCCGCGGAGCCCGCGGCCATGCTCCGGTCGGGGCGCCACCGTGGCGAAGGCCGCGCGGATTCGCGATCGATCAGCGCCCCGGCAGCGAAAAAATGGGTACCTCAGCGATGACTTGCTCTGAAGGTGTGTCGGCGTCTTGGGCGGGGTTGCGCGTACGTGGACGGTGTGGGGCGCGCGTCGGGCGTGCCTTGGTCTTGGTACGTGAGGCCTCAGCGGTCTGGGTTGCGCCGGGGGAAGTCACGGTCGCTCGGGCGTGGGTCGACGCTTCAGGCGCCGCTGGCGTACCTTCTGCCGTTTTGTCACGCGTCTGGTCTTCGTCCGCTAGCGTGCTCGGCGAGTTTTCAGTGGGTCGCGGCATTTCGGGCGCTGCCTGAAGAGGAAGCGTTGGTGCTGGAACACTCGCCGTGATCTGCCGGTTTCCGTGCAGGTGCGGCGACGAGCTGAGGCCAAGCAAGGCACTCAGTGCGGGGTGAAGGTGGGCCCGTAGGGCAGCCCGGGGAGCCTCTTGCTGCAGCAGAGCCCATGCCGCGCTGGCAAGGCAAGCTAACAGTGCGGCCGCGACCCAAGCGCGACGAGACCGCAGGAGGTTCCGGCGACGCGCCTGCGTGCGGTCGAATTCTGCGACGGCGCTCGCGAACGCGTTCTCCTCATTCGAATCCGTGGACGTGAACACGGGCAGCGTCGCGGGTGAATAACTATCGGATTTGACCAGGCTGACTTCGGAGTCGCGATGGTCCCATCGATAAGTGCCACTGACCGGCGATTGCCGGTGATGCCCTGGCACATCCTCCGAGCTTGGTACCAAGTGTGCTGCGCGAGTCGTGACGTACGCTTCCGCGAGCGCTGCATCGATGCGCCCATCGCTCTGACCAGGCCATAACATGGCTTGTGGTTGTCCGGGGCCGTGCGGAGCCCATGGGGGGGCTTGGCGCGCACTTTCGTGACTAAAAGGAGACAAAGGAGGACGTACATCGTGCCGTTGCGGAGCGGTTGAAGCGAGCGGGCTACTTGCCTCCGCGCGGGCAGTGGCAACGCCAAGAGACCCTACTTCTCGGAAAGTCCCTTGGGGGCTCTGCACGTAGCGTGGGTTGAGGTCCGCATCGTTTCGTATGCCAGGTGCGACTGAACGCGGCTGCGCTGGAGTCGCCGACCGCGTGCGCGTTGGTGTCTTGGAGTCAGGTGTGTCGGCGCTCACGTCTTCTACGATGGCGTCGTCCAGATCAATGTCGATCCATTCGTTGCCTTCGAGCTCCTTCATGGACACGGTGACGGTGTCCATAAAACCTTCTGCGGGAGTGGGGCGCGTAGGGTGCGCAGCACTGGGGGGCACGAAATGCGGACTGGATGGTTCGCTGTTGGCGCGTGGAGAGCGACGGGCTGAGGATGTGCCGGTGAGGCCACTTCGCGTACCAGCTTGGGGGCCCACGTTGCGGTCGGTGGCGACGAGTGCATCGCGTTCGCTTACGCTTCGCTCCCCTTCGGAGGGCGTCATGCGACGCCGCGGGCGCCCAGCTTGCGTTTGCGGCAGTGCTGCATCGATGGTGCGCTCGAATGCATCGTTGTGCTCGACACTCGGCGTCTCATCGGGGATCGCTGCGTTGCCAAGTGTAAGCTCTCGCGTGTCAGGCGGCAGTAAGTCTGCCCGCTCAGCCAGAAGGGGGCCAAGTACCACCTCGAGGAGTTCGGCGAGCTGGGTTGAATCCACCTCTTCAACACCGGCCACCGCCGAAGCAAGTGCTCGGCGCAACTCGAGGGCGGAGGCAGGGCGTTGCTTTGCCTCGATCGAGAGCGTCTTCATGACAGCGGTTACAAGACCCCGAGGCAGGTCCGAGACCAATGTGTCGGGGGATTCGATCTGCGGTGCGCGCACCTGGTCGAGCAATGCAAGTTCACTCGGTGCGCGAAAGAGCCGGCGCATCGTCAGCATTTCCCATAGGACAATACCGAGCGCGTAAAGATCCGTTGAGCGGTCCACGGGTCTGCCGTGTGCTTGTTCCGGTGACATGTACCGCAGCTTGCCCTTGAGGGCGCCAACATTCGTTCGGCTCTGGCGGCCAAGTGCTTTTGCGATGCCAAAGTCGATGAGCTTCACGTGCCCGTTGCTGCTGATCAGGATGTTTTGCGGGCTCACGTCGCGATGAACGACCTCAAGCCTCCTACCTTTGTCGCTGCGGGTCTCGTGGGCCGCGTGCAGTGCGTCTGCGACTTGCGTTGCGATGTATGTGGCCACTGCCGGCGCCAATCGACGCTTCTGGCTGTGCAGCTCTCGCAGGAGCTCCGCCAACGACACGCCGTGAACGTACTCCATGGCCAAAAAGTAAAATCCATCGCGCTCGCCAAGCTCCTCGACGTGAACCACATTCGGGTGTTGAATGCGCGCCGCAAGCTTTGCCTCATCGATAAACATGCGCACAAAGTGAGGATCACGAGCGAGTTCAGGCTGCACGACTTTAAGTGCCACCGAGCGCGCAAACCCCGCTGCTCCGACGCGCCGCGCCAGAAACAAGGTCGCCATGCCTCCGGAGGTGAGCTGCGCTACCACCTCGTAAGTTCCGAGTCGTTGTCCGACCTTCAGCACATGTTCCTCTCTTCGTCCTTAATGCCTGACCCAGCTCTGACCGCGCAGCGTAGTGTTTTTTGCAGCACGACGGTGGCACGCGGCCAACACTTAGCGATGTCGCAGTGGCGGCAACCGAAGTTGACGGGCAGGTACGCCTGGCGCATCACGATAGCAGCGCCGATGCAACCCCCCACCGAGCACGTTGCCGAGCACAGAGTGTCGTTGGATTGGTTTGCACGAAGCAAGCCATGCGCTGGAGGGGTGCGTAGGCGGTTGAGGACAGTTGTGGGGCTTGGGCGGCACTGTAGGGGGGTGATACTCGCTTCAATAGTGCTGGTCTCCGCCTGCGATTGCAATACCGGCCGGGCGGATTTCGATAGTCTTCCGCCGATCGGCTACGAGCGCATCCGCACAATCGATCGTCGGCCGGACGGTTTCACCCAAGGGCTTGCCTTTGTCGGCAACCAGTTTTTCGAGAGCACGGGACACTACGGCAGCTCGCGCATCCGTGAGATCGACCGCTCAACGGGGCGGGTACTGCGAACGCGCAAGCTGCCGGATAGTGTCTTTGGCGAAGGCCTCACAGCGCTGCCATCCGGGTTGCTGATGCAGTTAAGCTGGAAAGAGGGCAAAGCCTTTGTCTGGGATCCGGAGACGCTGCGGGAGGTGCAGGTGCTTGCCTACGAGGGCGAAGGCTGGGGTATCTGCTCTGCGGCCGAAGGCGTTTGGACCAGCGATGGCTCGGGCACCCTCATCTTGCGTGACCCGAAAACCTTCGCGGCGCGGCGGACTCAGCAGGTCGAGCATCACGGAAAAGCGGTGCAACGGCTGAATGCGCTTGAGTGCCTTCCGGACGGTCGGCTCCTTGCGAATGTCTGGATGACTACCTGGATAGTGCGCATCGATCCCGCACTCGGCAAGCTCGATGGTGCTCTAGATCTCGCACCTTTCGACCGCGAAGCAGAGCGCGTACACCGCGCGCGAGAGGTTCCTAATGGGCTCGCTGTCGAGCCAGAAACAGGGCACCTCTGGCTTACGGGCAAATACTGGCCTATGTTTTTCGTCCTCGATTTGGGCCTCGGTGCTCACAGTCGAAGCGCGAACGGCGGGCATGCTTCCGGCGTCACGAAAGGCGAGTAGAGAACTTAGCGATGCGCGTAGCAGTCATCCGGTACCCCGGTTCCAATGCCGATTTTGATGCTTTCCAGGCCCTGAGGGCTCTAGGCATGTGGCCCGCTTTTGTTTTCCACAAAAGCGCGGAACTGGGGCCGTGTGACGCCATCGTGATTCCCGGTGGTTTTTCCTACGGCGACTACCTGAGGCCAGGATCTATCGCGCGCTTTTCGCCTATAAGCTCGGCAGTCATTGAAGCCGCACAGCGCGGCGTGCCCACGTTGGGTATTTGCAACGGATTCCAAATACTAACAGAGCTCGGCTTGCTGCCGGGGGCTCTAGCGCCGAACGAGGGTTCCCGCTTTGTCTGCCGCGACATCTGGTTGCGCACGGAGGCCCCCGGGGCCTTCACCAGCCAGGAGATGGTGGGCAAGGCGCTGCGCCTGCCGATTGCCCACGCGAATGGCCGCTACGTTGCAGAGGCTGAAACGCTGCGCAGTCTTCAAGGCGAAGGTCAGGTGGCGTTCCGCTACGTGGCGGCGCCGGAAAAGTGCGACACTGCGTCCGATGCGCCGCACGCGGTGACTCAAGCTGCCACCGAACCACGACGCGCCCCGCTCGCGCGTTCGGCGGCGGTGCTCGCCCCGTCACTGGCGCAGACCGTAGCGCACTCTAACCCTAACGGTTCGATCGATGACATCGCTGGCATCTACGACGCGCGGCGGCGCGTGCTCGGTCTGATGCCGCATCCCGAGCGCGCGAGCGAGTCCGTTCTCGGCAACAGTGCCGGCGCTGCACTCTTTGAGAGCCTAGGTCGCTTTATGGGCGGGGAGACCCGATGACGCAGGAACGTTCTTTAAAAAGCAATTCTCGGGGCCCTGCGCCTACCGCAGACCCCCAAGACGCGCGTGAGCACGCAGCGCTCCTGGAACGCATGTGCCGCGAGACCGAGGCTTCCGACCTTGGTCTCGCGCAGAGCTTTGGCTTAAGTTCCGATGAATTTGCTTTGCTTTGCGCGCGACTTGGACAGCGCCTGCCAAACTTCGCCGAGCTAGGGGTTGTGAGCGTGATGTGGTCCGAGCATTGCTCCTATAAGAGCTCGCGACTGCACTTGCGTCGTCTGCCTACGACGGGTCCGCAGGTGGTCCAGGGGCCCGGCGAGAACGCTGGCGCGGTGGCTATCGGAGATGGCTACTGTGCTGTATTCAAGATGGAATCGCACAACCATCCGTCGTTTATCGAGCCTTTTCAGGGGGCAGCTACGGGCGTGGGAGGTATCCTACGGGATGTCTTCACCATGGGCGCACGGCCTGTAGCTTCGCTTAATAGTTTGAGGCTTGGCGCTCCGGAACACCCCAAAACCGCACACCTCCTCAAGGGGGTCGTGGCAGGAATCGCGCACTACGGCAACTGCATGGGCGTGCCAACGGTCGGCGGGGAGTTGCGCTTTGGCACGTGCTTTAACGGCAACAATCTCGTCAATGCATTTACGGTTGGTATCGCGAAATCTGAAGCGCTTTTCTTTGGTAAAGCCGAGGGCGTGGGCAACGATGTCCTCTATGTCGGCTCCCGTACGGGACGCGATGGTATTCACGGGGCCACGATGGCGAGCGCGAGCTTCAGCGACGAAAGCGAAGCTAAGCTGCCTACGGTCCAGGTCGGCGATCCCTTCATCGAGAAGCTGCTTCTCGAGGCGTGTTTGGAGATTTTTGCGGCCGATGTCCTGGAGGGGGTTCAGGACATGGGTGCCGCGGGCCTAACGAGTTCATCTGTTGAAATGGCAGCGCGCGCAGGCAACGGTCTCGATCTAGATCTTGACCGTATTCCGCGTCGAGCCGCGGGCCTAACGCCTTACGAGCTGCTGCTCAGCGAGTCCCAGGAACGCATGCTGATGGTGGCGAAGCCCGGCTGCGCAGAGCGAGTCATCGCCATTTGCGAGAAGTGGGATCTCGATGTGGCTGTGGTCGGCCGCGTAACGGAGACAGGTCGTTTCATATGTCGGGCGACTCCGGGCTTTGACCCATACCGTGATCAAGCGCCCCGAGAGGGTGCCGTGAGTAGGGTTGTTGTCGATTTGCCGGTTGACCTGCTCACTGAGGCTGCCCCCGTTTACGACCGCCCGCAGAGGCCGCGGAAGCCCGCCGAGGAGGCGTCCCAGCCTATCGACTTTTCCGCATACGCATGGGATCATTTCGCGGACGATTTACGCGATCTTCCAGCGAGCCCTAATCTTTGCTCGCGACGCTGGGTGTACGAGCACTTCGACCATATCGTGGGTGTTGGAACGGTAGCTGGTCCCGGGGAAAGCGATGCAGCGATCATTCGCGTTCTGCCCGAGCGCGAGGCAGGTTCGGGAGGTCCAGAGAAGCATCTGGCACTCGCTGTAGACTGTAACGAGCGGTTTGTACGCATCAATCCGCGCCAGGGTGCGGCGATGGTCGTCGCGGAGTGCGCCCGCAATATCGTGTGTGCCGGCGCTAAGCCTCTGGGTATGACTGACTGCCTAAACTTCGGTAATCCCCAGGTGCCTGAGGTGATGTGGGAAATCGCGCAGGCTATCGACGGCATGGGCGAGGCCAGTCGTGCCCTCGATGTTCCCGTGGTGTCGGGCAACGTCAGCCTGTACAACGAAACCGACGGTGAGAGTATCTTTCCTACGCCATCTGTCGCGGTGGTGGGTGTACTCGAGAACCCTGAGAAACGACTTTTCATTGCTCCGACCGCAGTGGACCAGTTACTGATCGAAGTGGGCGTTGCTTCGAACGGTAGCTTGAGTGGCAGTGAATGGCTCGCAGCGCGCGAACGGCTTGAAGAGCCTCGCTCGCTCGAATTCGATCTCAGATCTGAGGTTCGACTGCAGCAATTTATTGCTCAAGAGAATGCCGAAGGCCGTATTTGCGCAGCGCATGATGTCAGTGAGGGCGGGCGCTGGCAGGCTATTCTGGAGATGCTTCTCGCTGCCGGTCTCGGTGGAGAAGTGACCGGTAGCGCGACGGATACCGAGGGCTGTGTCCGCGAATGGTTCAGCGAGGCCCCTTCGAGGGTCATCCTTGCCGTTGAAAGCGGGCAGTTCGACTATCTAGCCGCCAAGGCTGCAGAGGCGGGTCTCGCGCTCACCGCTGTCGGTCGCACCCTGGTCGGTACCGCGCTGAAAGTGAGTACGCCCGCAGGCAGCACCTCGCTAGATCTGACCCAACTCGCCGAAGCTCGGGAACAGACCCTCCACGCGCTCACCGGAAGCCAACTAAATCGGTAACGAAAGCGAGTGAGTCTGGGCATTGACGCAGCGGCGTTCTTGCGGCCACGTGGCGGGGGGAGGGCGCAAGCTGGGTTG
>SLQV01000058.1 GCA_007131285.1 Myxococcales bacterium | reverse complement strand
GATTCTCGAAGTTCTCCGCGCTGATATCTAGGGAACGCATGCGGTCGGCCTCTAGCCAGAGGCCCAAAGCGAGCTCCCGCGCAGGCAGCGTCGCGTAGTAGTTGGTGCGGTCGGCGCTGGTCGTACCGTTCATGCTACCGCCGCGGTTCATGATGAGCTTGAAGTGCTCACCCTTACCGACGTTGGCTGAGCCCTGAAACATCATGTGCTCGAAGAGGTGCGCGAAGCCGGATTTGCCCTTCTCTTCGTTTCTCGAGCCGACATCGTAGTAGACCGCAATCGCCACAGTAGGCACGGTGCGATTCGGCGAAAGCACAACGCGAAGTCCATTCGGCAGCCGATGACGCAGCACCGGCAAGCGCGACAACGTGTCACTGCCCGACTCGTCCGCCGATGCGCTGGAGACGCACGCGAGGCTCGCGGTGCCCAGTGCGATGCCCACTGCAATGGCGCCTAGCGGCCAGCGGAATCCAGCGAGCCGAAAAGGCCGCATCGTTCGAGTTCTTTGAGGGCCTGCCACGGCGACGGTGCACGTTAGCGCTCGCCGGGGGCTGGCTGAGAGTGAGGTCTGGGGTCGCTCCATGAAAGTTCCTGCGCTCCTGGCCAAGCACGATAGTGCGCGTCTCGCTTTTCGTCTGCCCCAAAATGCACGTAACCGTTCAGGGGCGCATTCTACACGCATGCCCCCGGCATCGCGGGCGTGAATCCCGCAAAGCCTCCTCCATTCACTTGCTCGCATGCCGCGTTTTCGCTTTGTCGACGCCGTGCACGCTTACAAATGCACAGACACCCGCGCCGGACCATTCTACAGTGGCACCACGATGATTGATGTCCCTCAAGCCGCGCAGGCCGCCGTACTGACCATCGGTGACGAAGTGACGACGGGGCGCATCGTCGACACGAACGCCGCCTGGTTGAGCGCCTGGCTGAGCGACCTCGGCTTTTTTGTCAGCGAGCGGCGCTCGGTGGTCGACGAGATTACAGCGATCGCCGAGGCGATGCGTGCGCTTGCGGCGCGTGTTCCCCTGCTGCTGGTCACCGGTGGCCTCGGCCCCACACAGGACGACCTCACGGCAGCGGCGCTCGCAGAAGCCGCTTGCAAGCCGCTCGCGCGTCATCCGGAGGCGGCGCGGCAGGTCGAGCAGGCGTTCGCTCGTCGTGGCGTCGTGATGCCAGCGATAAACTACAAGCAGGCGGACCTTCCCTTGGGCGCGGTGCCCATCGCGAACCCCGTTGGCACGGCTCCCGCCTTCAGGCAGACGCTCACCGGGTGCGATGTATTCTGCCTGCCAGGCGTGCCACGGGAGATGCGCGCCATCGTTGAGGGCCCGCTGCTCGACACCCTCCGTGACCGGGCGCCCGCAGCGCCCGAGGTTTACCGCCTCCGCCTTCTCGGCGTGAGCGAATCACTCGCGGCGGAGAAGCTAGCGCCCTATCTCGACAACCTGAGCCGACGCGGCGTTCGCTGTGCCTTCCGCGCCACCCATCCCGAAGTGGAGGTCTCATTTCGCGGGCCAATCGGTTCCATCGATGCGGCAAAACGGGAGGAGCTGCGCGCCCTCTTTGGGTCAGGCTGCTACGGTACAGGCGATCTGGCGCTACCCGCTCGCGTCAGTGCCGCGCTGCGGCAGAAGACGTGGACGCTCGCGACAGCCGAATCCTGCACCGGAGGCTGGCTCGCCAAGCTACTCACGGAAGAAGCCGGCGCTTCCGCTTTCCTAGTCGGTGGCGTGGTGACCTACACTAATCTTCTGAAGACCCGCATGCTCGATGTGCCGGAGACGCTGCTCGCCAACGAGGGACCGGTGAGCGAAGCCTGCGCACGTGCCATGGCAGAAGGAGCCAGGAAGCGCCTAGGCGCAGACCTAGCTCTGGCGACCACGGGCATTGCCGGGCCCGATGGCGGCACAGCGACAACGCCGGTGGGTCTTGTCTACATCGCCCTCGCAACGCCGTACGGCACCACAAGCGAACAGCTCTCGCTTCGCGGCGAGCGGTCACACATTCGCCTGCGCGCCGCGTGGCACGCCCTGCGCCTACTCTTGAGCCAGCTTGAGGCCAATCGACTCGACGCTGTCCAAGAGACGCAGCAAGTACGCTGAGCTTGGGGTGACAACTCGGCCCCTTACGTGGTCGATAGGTTGCACACTTTGACGGGAAGACACTTATACTGGACATGCGTTCAGTGTCTTGGTAGGGTCGCGCTGCGGGTCAAATATATTGCCTCACAGCTCTTGCAGACCGCCCTGCTAGACGTAGACCCGTCGAGGCAACTAAGCGATGGTCAGCCGCTAACGCACCCGAAGCAGCACAATCACCGGGGCGGCTGGCACGGCCTTGGTGCTCACCCTGCAACGACGCACTTCCGACGCAAATACACATCTTTCAGCCCCGAACACGTCAGCTCTAGGAATCTCAGCACTAAGGACCTCAAACACATGGACGCCAACAAAGAAAAAGCCCTGGCTCTCGCCCTTACCTCCATCGAAAAATCTTACGGAAAGGGGTCGATCATGAAGATGGGCGACGCCAGCCGCGTCACCAGTATTCCCGTGATCCCTTCGGGCTCTATCTCTCTGGACCTGGCGCTCGGCGTAGGCGGCTATCCCCGCGGCCGCATCATCGAAATCTACGGACCTGAATCAAGCGGTAAGACGACGCTGACGTTGCACGCGCTCGCCCAGTGTCAGCAGATGGGCGGTGTTGCGGCGTTCATCGACGCAGAGCACGCTCTTGACCCAACCTACGCACGCAAACTCGGCGTTAACGTCGATGAGCTGCTGGTCTCCCAGCCTGACCACGGCGAACAGGCACTGGAGATTGCCGACACCCTGGTACGTTCGGGCGCTGTCGACATGATCGTTGTGGACTCCGTGGCCGCTCTAGTGCCGCGCGCCGAAATCGAGGGCGAGATGGGCGACAGTCACGTCGGCCTCCAAGCGCGCCTGATGAGCCAAGCGCTGCGCAAGCTCACTGCCACTGTACACCGCGGCAATACAACACTCTTCTTTATCAACCAGATTCGCATGAAGATCGGTGTCATGTTCGGCAGCCCTGAGACAACGACGGGCGGTCAGGCCCTCAAGTTTTATTCGTCGCAACGGCTGGATATCCGACGCATCGGCGCCATCAAATCCGGCGACGAGGCCATCGGTAACCGGACCAAGGTCAAGGTAGTCAAGAACAAGCTCGCCCCACCCTTCCAGACCTGTGAGTTCGATATCATTTTCTCGAAGGGTATCAGCCGCAGTGGCGACATCCTCGATCTTGCAGTGGAAGAGAACCTCGTCGACAAAAGCGGCGCGTGGTATAGCTATCAAGGTGAGCGCATTGGCCAAGGCCGAGATAACACGCGCAACTACCTCGAAGAGCATCCCGACATGCTCAAGCAGATCGAGAACGCCATTCTGAGTAAGCGTGGCCTGCTGAAGGACAGTGAAGCGACAACCACTTCGCGTGAGTCCGGTCCCGCCCCCGCTGCCCGACGCAGCGAAACCTCGCGTGCCGCGCCGGAAACGAGCGGCGCCGCCCCGGCCAAGCGCACCGCGGCGCGCTGAACGAGGCCTTCGCCGCAGACGAAGGCCTCGTTGGATGCGTGTGTTTAGAGCCTGGACGGGGCGCAGCACTGTTGGCAAACAGCCCGCGCTAGGTCCCGCGCTCGTAGGCCCAAAGGTAGAGGCTGGCGCCGCTTAGATTCTCAGGCAGAGCGCTGGCTCGGCCCTCCGCATCCACCTGCCGCGGGCAGGACACGGCGTCGCTGCGCGCAAACCCCCGCTCCGTCGAAGCAGGATCTGGTGCATCGATGGCGAGCGTCTCGAATCGACGTCGGGGACCTGGCGGAAGCGTTGGCGGGCCCCGCAGGCTCTCGAGATAGAGCGAGACCCGCGGGGTGCGGAACACCTCGAACGATCGAGTGTCGCTAGCGCGCGGAAGTCGCGAGCCGGCGACGTCAAGAGACACCGACGGTAGCGCCTGGCTCCTAAGCGCATGGGGCTTGCTGAGCTGAAGCGCAAGCCGCTTGAGCGGCTGCGGCGCGCGCAGCGCCAGGAGCGCGCTCACCGCACGTGCTGACGCAAGCGCGGCACTCTCGAGAAGCAGGAAATGACCTAGACGCAGCGTGGCGGCAACTGTGCGCGCGACGAGGGCGTAATCCACACTTGCGCCGAGCTGCTCGCTGGCAGCAGCGGCGTGCCAGTCGAGTTCTAGACGGAGATCGATATCGACGGGCTGAAGCGTGTTTCGTTCTTCGGGGTAGACTCCGACCACGCACTCTACGCGTAGGTTTGAGACACGAATCCCCGACTCAAATCGTTCCCAAGCTTCGTCCATGGTGCTAGTTCATCGGAGTTATGCCGCACACTTCGCTCACCGCCACACCGACCTCGTCCCGGCCTCCCGCGCTGTCGGCCTTCCGCGCGGTGCCTCGTACGGGTGTGATCTATGTCACGAGCGAGGCAGAAAAGCGTGGCTTTTGCTTTCATCACCCCGACTGGTGCAACTTAGGCCAGGGGCAACCGGAAACGGGCGAGATTCCTGGGGCGCCGGAGCGCTGCCTATCCATCCCTGTCCACGCTGAAGACCAAGACTACGCACCAGTCGCGGGCATCTGGGAGCTTCGCGAGGCCGTTGCCCGCTTTTACAACCAGCACTATCGCCAAGGGAAAACAAGCCACTACACCGCGGAGAACGTTGCCATCTGTGGCGGGGGGCGGGTCGCGCTTATACGAGCCTGTGCGGCGATTGCCCCCGTTCACGTCGGCCACTTTCTTCCGGACTACACAGCCTACGAGGAACTGCTCGATGTGTTTCGGCGCTTTCAACCGATACCCATCTTGCTTGACCCAACGAAAGGCTACGCCTTTGACAGCGAGGCGCTGCGCGAGGAAGTCCTTGGCCGCGGCCTCGGAGCTGTCCTGCTCAGTAACCCGTGCAATCCCACAGGCCGGGTCATTCACGGCGACGAGCTGCGTGACTGGGTCGCGGTAGCGCGGCAACTCGAGTGCGCCCTCTTGGTGGACGAGTTTTACAGCCAGTATGTGTGGCTGCCGGGAAAGGTCCGGGTCAGTGTTGCTGAATACGTAGACGATGTGGACAAGGATCCCGTGGTCTTTTTCGACGGGCTTACCAAAAACTGGCGCTATCCAGGTTGGCGCGTCTCCTGGATTGTGGGACCGAAGTCTGTCATCCGCGCGTGCGCCAGTGCCGGGTCGTTTCTCGACGGGGGTGGCTCCCGTCCGATGCAGCGCGCTGCTGTCGGCCTGCTTGAACCAGGCTACTCGGATCGCGAAGGGGCCGCAGTGCAGTCGTGTTTTCGCCCCAAGCGCGACTTGATGATCAGCGGGCTTCGCCGTTTGGGTTTTCACATCGAAAGGGAGACCGAGGGCACCTTCTACGTGTGGGCGAATCTCAAGAACCTTCCCCCACCTCTCAACAGTGGCATGGACTTCTTTAATGCCGCACTTGATGCAAAAATCATCACTGTTCCAGGCGAGTTCTTCGATATCAATCCTGGCAAGCGCCGGTTACAGCGCCCAAGCCGCTTCAAGCACCATGTCCGCTTCTCTTTTGGCCCGGAACGACCGGTCATCGAGGAAGCACTGCGTCGCATTGAGGCGCTCGTCACGCGCGCGCGACGCTAACCAGGGCTAGCTGGCATCGGTCCGGCAAGTCCCTCTGGTGGATCAACTCTGAAAGCTACGGCGCGTCGAAGACGTCGCCCAAATTGCGCACTGCCCCGGCTAGCGGCGCGACCGCACGGCATTTTTTTCCCGCATCGCGAGCCAACAAACACAAGTTATATCCATGACTTCTCCGCGATCACAGCCCCGTCACGCTCAGTCTTGGGTCGACCGAAGTGCCGACAGCTTCGTGCTGTGAGTGGCCGCCGCGTGATAGAGAATGATGCAAGATCGCTCAGGCAAGACCTCTGTTGTTGAGGCCGTGTGAGGTCTGTGTTGCTACGGGTCTGATATCTATATGGCTGCTCCCTTATCCTCGAATAGCGCAACTCCCGGACGCTCGGTCGCCGTCAGCTCACTGCGCACGCGCGCGCCCTCAGTCTTTGCAAGTGCGCAAGCCGCCACGCCTGCACGAGAGCCGGCCACACCTTTCTTGAAGTGGGCGGGCGGCAAAAGCCGTCTGGTCGCCCAGCTACGTGCCCTGCTCCCGCCCGCGTACCACCGCCGGCGCCACATTGAAACCTTCGTCGGAGGCGGCGCTTTGTTCTTCGCCTGGCGTCCCGAGCGCGCGTTGCTGATGGACCTTAACGGCGACCTCATCCACACGTACTCGGTCCTGCGCGACCACCCCACCGAGCTTGGCGTGGCCTTAGCATCGCTGCAGGCGGCTCATAGCGAAGCGCACTTCTATGGCATTCGCGATACCTACAACGCGCGAACTAGCCGATGTGTGATCGAACGGGCCGCGCACTTTATCTACCTTAACAAGACCTGCTTCAACGGACTGCACCGCGTCAATCAAAGCGGTGCGTTTAATGTGCCTTTCGGCCGCTATGACCACCCCAAGATCTTTGACGAGACGACGCTGGTCCGCGCAAGCAGGGCGCTCGCCGATGCTGAGCTGGTCCACGCTTCCTTCGAACGCGTTTTGCGCCTAGCCAAGCCTGGAGACTTTGTCTATTTTGATCCTCCCTACGAACCCATCTCAACGACCGCAAACTTCACTGCCTATGCAGCGGAAAGCTTCGGCCGCGCCGAGCAGATGCGTCTACGAGAGGTATTCGCTGCCCTCGATGCCCGGGGCTGCAAAGTGATGTTGTCGAACAACGACACCCCCTTCACGCGCGAGCTCTACGCCCGTTGGCAGGTCGATATCGTTGTCGCGCCTCGCGCCATTTCTTGCGATGCCTCTAAACGCAGCGCTGTCACCGAAGTAGTCGCCCGCAACTACCGCTAGGGGAAGGGGCATTCAGGCAAGGCCCCGTCTTCATCGGACGTTCCCAACATGCTGCTGAGTCGCTACCGCAGACGATGTGCCTGGCATGCCTGGACGCGCATGACGTCGTGATAAAGCGCTAACGGACCGCTTAGATGATGGTACCGAAGAGCGTGCTGACCAGCCATAGGGTCAGCGCCGCAGTCACCCCGAAGGCTGCGCCCGCGACCAACCACTCGACGGTTCGATGTCCGAGCATCGCCCGGTGTGGCAGCACGGCATCAACCGCTGAAAGCGGGCCCCCGCGCTCCGGGTCCAAGCCAGGGGCGCCCTCCGCCCGTCGCGCACTCGAGTCCATGGTGTGGCGTGGAACCGATTCAAGCGGCTCGATGACAAGACGGTTTGTGCCGAGGTATACTGAGTCACCCGGGTACCAGATACCTTCCTTCAAACGGTTTCGATTCACGCGCACTCCGTTGCCACTCGCGAGATCCTTGAAGGTGAGTCGCCCTTCGCAAAGCATCAGAGCAACATGCCGACGGGACACACTAAGGTCGCGAAAACTGAGACTTGAGGTAAGCGCGCGGCCGAGCACGCAACGTCCACCATCGCGCAGAACAAGGGTTAAACCAAGGTCTGGACCAGATACAACCTGTAAGCGCAGCCGCTTAATGTAAGTCGCCTCCCAGTCGCGCTGGCGCCCGGCCTGAAGGGCATCTCCGGTATCGCGTGCCTGTTCAAGCGCATCGCCCTCGAGATTAAGCGTGGCGGCATCCGCGGGATCGTCGCCGAAGAACTCGTCTGTCACCTGGCATGCGACATGGTCCAGCGCTGGGCAGACCCGCGCCAGCTCTCCTTCTGGGTCGGCCTGACGCTCGACCCCCTCGGCATCTGGGCGTGCAAGCCCGTAGGCTTCAGCTGCGTACACCGGGCCAACAACACGTTCTGTATCCGGGCCGGCGAGCTCAGGGCTTTCATCAATGTCGGTGAGCGTTTTGACAACATCCTGTACATCATCGCCCACGCGAACCGGCCTTGACCGCAGCGCGTCGGGACGCTTTGTCGCGCGTTCGCGCACACCGCCCGACGCATCCAATGCGACGCGAGAATCCGGGATAAGAGAATACGCGGATCTCTGCCTAAAATCTGGCGGCGGGGGGAACTCTGACCCCACGGATGCGACCTCGCGTTGCCTCGATGCCGCGGCCGATGACGACTCAGTCATCTGCTGAGACGCTCGTCGTAGCGTCTCTTCGCGTAAAGAGTGGGACTTTGAAGCGTTCATCGGATTCATCCTTGCGTTATTCCCTTGGCCTGGCGGCGCGCGGTATGAGAGATTGAATTCCGCGTCACGGTAAGGAGCATCATCACCAGCCACTCACATCCGTGCAAAACGCGTGCTTGGCTATAACCTACCTGTAAGATTTTATGACACATTCTCCGCTGAATCCTGGTACCAGCACAGGCTTGCTCGCACGCAGCTCCCAAGCGGTCACGCTCGTGCTTGCGCTAGCTCTCATCGCGAGCTGCGGCGAAAAGAAGGCAAAAGCGCCGGAAGTGACCACACCCTCCGGCCCGCTTGTGCACGGTCTTACGCCCGAACAGGCCGCCAAACCCGTGGCCAAGGTGGGGACCCAGGTCATCACCGCCGGTGAGCTCGCAGATAGGCTCGCAGCGCAACCTGCGTACCTCAGACCCAAGTTCAACTCACCGGATGAACGCAAGCGATTTCTCGATGCGATGGTGCACTTCGAACTGATGGCTCAGGAAGCCGCCAGGCTCGGCCTCGACAAAGGTGAGGAGATGGAAGCGATCCGCGCCGAGGCCCTGCTCGAAACGTTTGTAGAGGAGAAAGTTTTAAAGCAGGTTGCAGCGCTGCCAACCGATGAAGCGGCGCTGCGCGAGTACTTCGAACGGAAGCGCCATATTTTTGTGCACCCGGCAGGTCGACGCGTCATCGTTGCGAGCTTTGATAATTTGCGTGACGCCAAAAGGACCCACGCTGCCATCAAACGCCTGAGCCGGGATGCCATTGCGAACAGTGGCCTC
>SLQV01000192.1 GCA_007131285.1 Myxococcales bacterium | reverse complement strand
TTTGCGGGCGGAAGCCGAGTTTGGTGGCGATGTCCGCTACTTGGGTCTCACCCCTGGGCAATACGCCTCGATTGGCATGTTTATACTCGGCGGTGGCCTCGTGCTCTTTGTGCTGCGCCGCCCGGACCCGCTACTACCCGTTCATGCGCGCCTGAGACCTTCCCCCGCAGGCAAGTGAGCCTCGCACCGGGCATCTTTTTTCCAATGCAACGGCATTTATCTTCCTTGGGTGTGATAGCCTGAATAGGTGCTCGCGTGTGTTCGGCTTGGATTCGTCGCAACCGCTTGCTTGTGTCTTTGTACAGGATGCGGGCTGATCCTCTCGGACGGCTTTAAAGGCTCCTTGGCGTCGGAGGATTCCCCGGAAGCGCCGGATCTAGGCGGCCCCGACCTGCCTAACGCGCTCAGCGAGCCCGCGCGTTGCAACCCGGAAACACCCCCCCGCTGCAGCGAAGGAATCTGGCTTAGTTGCGGCGAGGACATGAGCGAGGTGCGCGTAGCCTGTCCGCTTGGTTGCGCTGAGACGCCAGGCACTTGCGAGGTGCTCGCAGCTAGCAATGGTCTCACGCCGCCCAGCGAAGCCGTCGCGCGGACGCGCATCGCGACTACGCTCGCAGCGCCACGTCTACTCTTCGACGCGGACAACGGGCGTATTTACCTCCAGGATGCTGACAACATCTTTCTCGCCACCTGGGATCCCAACACTTCGGATCCTGACAGGCCCCACTTCACCTTCGAACACGTCGATCAAACGGCTGATGGCATGCCTGCGCTCGGTGTGTTTTCTTTCGGTGACCTGGAAGTGGGTGTTGGCACTACACTCAGAGCAAAAGGCAACGCAGCGCTGGTCTTGAACCTCGCGGGTTCGGCGTCGATTGCCGGCACAATAGATATTAGCGCTACCCCGCAGGGACCGGGACCGGGTGGTTTTGCGGGCGACTGCGACTATTTGGATGGTTGTGACAATAACCCAACGTCCGGAGCAGGCCCAGGGGGAGGCGAGAGCGCGCCGGACCCTGATGGACTTGTAGAAGATGGAGGCGGCGGAGGCGCGAGTTTCGGCACACTTGGAGGTCATGGCGGCGGGCATCCTTGGTTGGAAAATGTTGCCCGGGGTGCGGCGGGCACCCTCTACGGTTCGCCAACACTTGAGCCACTCGTTGGTGGCAGCGGTGGCGGGAGCGGCGGCGAGTTCTCGGGCGGAGGCGGCGCAGGGGGGTGGCGCCGTGCAAATTACCGCGCGGTCTGAGATCACTGTCACAGCGCAAGGTCAGATACTCGCCACGGGGGGAGGCGGCAAAGGCGGCAAAGCTCTCGAATATATTAGCGAGTGCGGTTGGAAGGGCGGGGGCGGTGGGGGTGGTTCTGGCGGCGCCATCCTACTCGAAGCGCCACATGTCGCAGTGCAAGGTAGACTAAGCGTCAACGGAGGCGGCGGAGGCGCGGGGGGCGCGGGTGGTAATGTGCCGGTCGCGGAGCGGCACGGTGCCGACGGCAGCCAAGGAGGGAGCGGTTTCGACGCGGCAGAAGGTGGCCCCGCGGGCCTATGCGGTGGCGCAGGCGGCAACGGCGCGAGTCCGAACACACCCGCGGGAACACTGGGCGATGATCACCCTTACGATGCCGGAGGGGGCGGGGGGGGTCTCGGTCGCATCACACTTCGCGGCGGTGCCCTAGTTCTCGGCGAGCAAGTACCCCCGCAGGCACACGTTCTCAGATTGCAGCCAATCGCTCGGTAAGCGCTACGCGCCCATGCTGCCAGAACGCTACTGTCGCAGAAGCCGAGCCACCAACGTCCGTGCGGGCTTAATGCGTCACAGAAACAGGTTAAGCCTGGCCGGCGCCGGGCTCGACGGCGAAAAAGCGTGGAGGCGGGGCACGGCCTTGATGAGTACGCGGTGTTCGCGAGAGGCAAACCTAGGATTGAATAGGGTCAACCTTAGGTCGGCTGCATTACTCTTGGTCAAACACGCCGCGAGCCGCGAGGGCATCAATCACAAGGCGCACCGCGTCCTCGACACGGGCGGTATCCAGTGCGACGCGCAGGTCTGGGCCCACCGGCGCTTCAAAACCGTCGAAGTCGGCTTGGGGCCGGCGCTCGCGGCACAGCGCTTCGTCGGTTTCGACGGAAACCTCCAACACGCGTGCCTGCCCAAGAGCCGCGCGCAACTCAGCACGCTGGGCCTCGAGCTTTAACGGAAACGCGCAAACCGTGACAAGCCCTGCCGCTGCGCAAGCCTTCGCCGCCGCTTGCATGCCTGCAAGCTCTGGTTCAGGGGTGAGCACGTGCGCTGTGTGTCCCGCGTCGAAGAGGCGCCGCTCCAGCGCGTACGCGAGCGCCCAACGGCCCGAGCCCGGCAGGCCAGTGAGCAGCACAACCATACCCTTTTGCCCAAGGCGTTCGCGCCGCTCAGCGGGGCTCACTTGGGTCTTGGCATCGAGGGCCGAGCCGCCGCGAATCTCGCGCAGGGCTTCGTCGAGGGCCTGACCTTGGGTGTCAAGCCGCACCATGCCGCCGCCTACGGTGTGATTGGTCAACGAATCCACCAAAATAAATGCACCCGTCCCGCGACAGTTGCGGTAGTCGTCGAGATAAAGCGCCCGGCGGCAGAGCACCTCGACCCGCCCAATATCATTCAGCTCGAGTCCTACAGCGTTCTCCCAGCTCAGGGCATCAGGGTTGAAGCGCGACACCACGCGTCGGACCTGAACCCGTACCCACTGCGTCGTATGCTTAAGCCAATACGTCTTTTCGAGGTCAAGGGGACGCTCATCCATCCACACAAGATCTGCGGCAAAGGTGCGCGTGACCTGGGGCAGGGCATGTGGCGAAACCAACATGTCGCCCCGGCTCACATCGACTTCGTCTTCGAGACGCAGCGCCACTGACATGCCCGACTGCGCCGACGCTATCGGCTCCGCGGCGGCGTCCACGGCCTTGATACGGGTGCGCCGGAGTGACGGCAGGACCACTATTTCCGAACCGGCCTGCACATGACCCGCCTCAACGCGGCCCGCGAACGCGCGGTAGTGGAGATTGGGCCGGTTCACCCACTGCACCGGAAAACGGAGTGGCGTAGGCGTGGAGGGACCTTCGGGGTCTGCCAAGGCTATGGGTCGCTCAACGGAAACCGTTTCCAACACATCAAGGACGGTCGAACCGCCAAACCAAGGCATGGCCTCCGAGCGCGCCACAATGTTATCACCCCGAAGCGCGCTCACGGGCACAAGCGTGACTGACTCAAAAGATAGGCCATCTGTCAGCCGCGCCAGGTCTTCGGAAATGGAACGAAAACGCGCGGCATCGAAGCCGACAAGGTCCATCTTGTTGACAGCAACGAGCAGGTGCGCGACCCCGAGGAGGGATGCTAAGTACGCGTGCCGACGTGTCTGCGTCAACACGCCGAGGCGCGCGTCGATCAGGATGATACCGAGGGAAGCCGTAGAGGCGCCAGTAACCATATTGCGGGTGTACTGCACATGGCCCGGGGTATCCGCGACGATAAACTTCCGTTTGGCGGTCGCGAAATATCGGTACGCAACGTCAATGGTAATGCCTTGCTCACGCTCGGCGACCAAGCCGTCCGTGAATAAGGAAAAATCGATCTCGCCGACCTCGGGGGCGGTTGCCCGGCGAACGGCGGCGAGGTGGTCGATCGCAACGTTGTCGGTGTCGTGAAGCAAGCGCCCGATGAGCGTCGATTTGCCATCATCGACGGAGCCAACAACCACCAGGCGCAGAAGGTCTTTCGCACGGTCTTCCGTGAGGAAAGCATCAATAGACGCGACCTGCTGCCCACCGCTTCCATCAGACGCTGGCGTAGCACCCATGGCAGCGTGCGACACACCCCCTACGGAAGCGCCCGCCGAACCCCGCGTTGCCGAGGCACGCATCTCTTTAAAATCTGCCACGCGTCCGATGCTACTTGTTCGCTTCCTCACGCTTGCGCACCTCTTCTTTAACGTCTTCAAGGACGTTTCGAGGCACCGGCGCGTAGTGACTGAACTCCATCGAGAACTGACCACGTCCGGAGGTCGCGGAACGCAGGTCACCGATGTAGCCAAACATCTCCGCCAAAGGCACATCCGCTCGGACACGCACGTTCGTCATGCCCGGCTCCTGAGCTTTCACCATGCCGCGACGGCGGTTGAGGTCCCCCATCACGTCACCGACATTTGCATCGGGCACGAAGACGTCAACCTTCATGATAGGCTCTAAAAGCTGTGGTCCAGCTTTGGGCATTGTCTGGCGGAAGGCCGCGCGCGAGGCCGCTTCGAAGGCCATCTGCGACGAGTCAACGGCGTGGAAACCACCGTCTAGGAGGGTCAGCTTGAAGTCGAGCAAGGGGAAGCCACAGAGAGGACCCTTGTCCTTCATCTGCGTGAAGCCCTTCTCCACCGACGGAATGTACTCCTTGGGCACGTTACCGCCGACAACCTTCGACTCGAAAACAAAGCCGGAGCCCGCTTCCAGCGGCTCGACGAGGTAATCGATCTTCGCGTATTGACCCGAACCACCTGTCTGCTTTTTGTGGGTGTAGGAATCATTGACCGCCTGGGTAATCGTCTCGCGGTAGGCGACCTGTGGCTTGCCGACGTCCACTTCGACGCCGTGGGTGCGGCGCATAATATCCACCTTGATGTCGAGGTGGAGCTCGCCCATGCCCTTGAGGATGGTCTCTCCCGACTCTTGGTCGACCTCAACGCGAAAGGAAGGGTCTTCGGCAACCATCTTGCCTAAAGCCACGCCGAGCTTCTCAGCGTTCGCCTTGTCCTTGGGCATGACCGCCATGGAGATAACCGGATCCGGAAAGATCATCGGCTCCAACGTGGCCGGCTGGGCAGGGTCACAGAGCGTATGCCCCGTCCGCACGTTCTTGAGGCCCACAATGGCGATGATGTCGCCGGCCTGGGCCGTCTCAATCATCGTGCGGTCATTGGCGTGCATTTCAACCATGCGCCCGATGCGCTCGGACTTGCCCGTGGCGGTGTTGAGCAAGTTGTCGCCCTTGTTGATCGTGCCGGAGTAGACGCGGACGAAGGTCAGCGCGCCGAAACGGTCATCCATGATCTTGAAGGCCAGCGCACGCACCGGCTCGTTGGCGTCGACAATGGCGAACGTGCCTGTCTCGTTACCTTCGAGATCCACTTCCGGCTGCGGGTCCACTTCCGTGGGGTTAGGCAGGTAGTCCACAACCCCGTCGAGCACGTGCTGCACGCCCTTGTTTTTGAATGAGGAACCGCAAAAAGTTGGAAAAAACTTAAGCTCAATCGTGCCCTTGCGGACGCAGCGCTTAATGGTGTTGATATCGGGCTCGTTCCCTTCGAGGTAAGCCTCCATCACGTCGTCGTCGAGTTCGACCGCTGTCTCAACAAGATCTTTGCGGTATTTCTCGACTTGCTCGACCATGTCTGCCGGCACGTCTTTGATTTCGAAATTCTCAGGCAGGCCCGAGTCGTCCCAGACGTACGCCTTACGCTCCAAAAGGTCCACGATGCCGCTAAATTCACCTTCGGTGCCGATGGGCAGCACCATGACAAGGGGTTTTGCGCCAAGGACTTTCTTGACCTGATCCACCACGCGATAAAAGTCCGCGCCGAGGCGGTCGAGCTTATTCACGTAGATGAGACGGGCGACGCGAGAATCGTTTGCGTAACGCCAGTTGGTTTCGGACTGGGGCTCCACGCCGCCGGAACCACAGAACACACCGACGCCACCATCTAGCACCTTAAGCGAACGATACACCTCAATGGTGAAATCGACGTGCCCCGGAGTATCGATGATATTGAAACGGTGGTCTTTCCAAAAGCAGGTGGTCGCGGCGGACTGAATCGTAATGCCACGTTCCTGTTCCTGCTCCATGAAGTCAGTCGTGGCCGCACCATCATGAACCTCTCCCAGCTTGTGAATCTTGCCGGTGAGCTTGAGAATGCGTTCCGTCGTCGTGGTCTTGCCCGCGTCGACGTGGGCGAAAATGCCAATATTGCGGTATTTAGTAAGATCTTGCATGGCTGGGTTCGGCGAGGTTTTACACACCTTGGGCTCGCTGGCTACCGCAAAGCCCTAGGACCGTCCGCGAGACCCGCACCAAGCCGACATCAAAGGGCCTTGACCTCTGTGGCAAGGCCCTGCAGTACGGCTTTCGCATCGCCAAAGAGCATCACGGTATTATCGCGTTCGAAGAGCACGTTTTTGACGCCAGCGTAGCCGGCCCCGAGACTGCGCTTCACAACGAACACCGTCTGCGCTTGGTGCGCATCTAGAATCGGCATGCCGAAAATAGGGCTCGCCGGGTCGGTGGCGGCGGCGGGGTTTACCACGTCGTTGGCGCCGAGGACAATCACCACATCGGTATTGCGAAAGTCCGAGTTGATGACGTCCATCTCCACAAGGCGCTCGTAGGGCACATCGGCCTCGGCGAGCAGCACGTTCATGTGGCCGGGCATACGGCCGGCAACGGGGTGAATGGCAAAGCGCACCTCGCAGCCCCGGGCAATGAGCAAATCGCTTAGCTCTTTGGCGGCGTGCTGCGCCTGGGCCACCGCCAGCCCGTAGCCCGGCACGATGATGACGGAGGTCGCATTTTCGAGCACCATGGCGGCCTCTTCCGGGCCGGCAGACTTAACGTTGACGTACTCGCTTGCCTCGGCGGGCCCAGAAGACGCGCCCTGACCAAAACCGCCCACCAACACGTTGAGTAGCGAACGGTTCATCGCGACGCACATAATCTTCGTCAGGATGAGGCCAGCACTGCCGACCATTGCCCCGGCGATAATCAAGAGGGTGTTGTCGATGACAAAGCCCGCGGCGGCAGCGGCAACGCCTGAGTAGGAGTTGAGCAGAGAAACCACCACCGGCATATCGGCGCCGCCAATGGGCAACACCAGCAACCAACCAAGTAGGAGCGCGACGCCGGTCAACACCAGCGCAAGCTCTCGCACCTGGGGGGTCTCAAGCGGAACCAGGGCAAAAATAGCGGCGGCGGAGAGCGCGCCACCGACCAGCAAGAAGTTAATCAAATGCCGCGCGGGCAATAGAATAGGCCGCTCGTAGCCAAACTTGCCCAAAAGCTTGAGGAACGCGACAACACTGCCGGTCAGCGTCACGCCGCCGACCAGGATCGAAAGCGGAACCATCACCGCACCCGCACCACCAAGCGTTGCCATCAGCGGCTGGGGACCTGGCGCCGTTGGTTGCTCAATGACCCGCAGCCAGGTCGTGGAAAGCGCGACGAGCAATGACGCCGCACCGCCAAGACCATTAAAAACAGCGACCAGTTCGGGCATGGACGTCATCGGCACCCGCATCGCCGACACGAGACCGAGTACCGTTCCCGCCGCGAGACCGCCGAGGATCCAGCGGTAATCGACGGTGCCCACTTTGATAAGTGTCGCTACGATGGCGATGAGCATGCCGAGGGTGGCATAGGCGTTGCCCTTTCGGGCACTACGCACCTTGGTCAGTAGCTTTAGGCCCAGAATAAAGCATATCGCAGACAGCAAATACAGGAGGGGGACACCCCAGCCGAGCACAAAGTCCTTGGTCATCGCTTCTTTCCGAACATCTGCAGCATGCGATCGGTCACGAGAAAGCCGCCCACAACGTTGACGGTGGCGCACATAATCGCCAACCCACCCAGTATGTTGCTGACGCTAGTTTCGGCGGTGGTGGCTGCCGCCAGTGCTCCGACAATGGTGATGCCGCTGATGGCATTCGCGCCGCTCATGAGAGGCGTGTGCAAGGTGGGCGGCACCTTGTTGATGATCTCGAAGCCCACGAAGGTCGCGAGCACGAGCACATAAATAGCAACCAGCGTCGCGTCCATTAGGTGCTTACCTTTCCTGAAGGCGTCTTTACGCCTGGTGATGCTTCTGCACTTGCAGGCGTTGCTGCCGTTTCTGGGCTGAGACGTGCGGCGCTCGCGGCGTGACGCACCTCACCACCGACAGCCAACGTTGCTGAGGCGATGATTTCCTCGTTAAGGTCTGGCTGACCAAGGCCGTGCTTCTGGTAATGCAGCAGCAGCGCCAGAACGTTGCGGGCATAAAGTTGACTCGCGTCCAGGGGCACGGTCGCTGGCACATTCTCCGGGGCCACGATGACAACGCCGTGCTTAACGCTGCGGCCAGGCTCGCTGAGTTCGCAATTGCCGCCCTGCACAACCGCAAGGTCCACAATGACCGAGCCCGGACGCATAGCCTTCACCATCTCGGCCGTAATCAGCTTTGGTGCAGGCTTGCCGGGAACAAGCGCCGTTGTGATCACCACATCTGCCGCAACGACGCGCTCGCGCACAATGGCCTGCTGACGCTTGAGAAACTCAGCACTGACTTCTTTGGCGTAACCGCGAGCATCCTCGCCGCCTTCGCCAGCTTCGAGCGGCACTTCGATAAAGCGCCCGCCGAGAGACGCGACCTGCTCCTTCACTGCCGGACGCACGTCCGAAACCTCCACCACGGCACCAAGACGCTTGGCCGTCGCAATGGCCTGCAGTCCTGCCACACCCGCGCCCATGATAACAACTCGAGCGGGTTGAATGGTGCCCGCGGCCGTCATCAGCAGAGGGAAGTACTTGTCAAGCTCCGCCGCCGCGATAAGCACCGCCTTATAGCCTGCAATGGAGGCTTGGGACGAAAGTGCATCCATGCTCTGCGCCCGCGAGATGCGCGGAACAAGCTCCATCGCAACCACCGTCACGCCTGCGTCGTTCAGTGCGCGCAGCTGCGCAAGTGGTCCGTGATGCGACGCAAAGGCAATGAGCAACGCGCCGCGCTTGAGCCGCGCACAATTGCTTTCGCTCGGCAATCCCACCGACAGCACGACATCCGCCTCCGTCAGATGCGCAACCACCGCGTCATCCCGTACGATTTGTGCTCCCTGCGACGCATACGCGGCGTCAACGAAGCTCGCGCGCTCCCCCGCACCGCTGGCCAGCGATACCTCAAACCCCGCGGCCACCAAACGCTTCACGGTTTCCGGCGTGGCCGCGACGCGGGTCTCTGCTGCATCGGCCTCGCGCGGCACAAACACCTTTGGCATGTAGCGGGGTTAGGCTTTCCCGCCCCGTACCGCAACCCAAAACGCGCTGCCCCCGCGTTCGTGCGTCCTACCTCATGGTTTTGTGGTGGCATGAGTATCTGTCGCAGACCCGAGCGATCCCCTCATCAACTCGAGACGCAGAAAGCCGCGGGGAAATGGGCCTGGAGTAAGTATGGTGGGG
>SLQV01000214.1 GCA_007131285.1 Myxococcales bacterium | reverse complement strand
GCCCGCTTGGGGGCAAGTCCCCGGGATGGCGCTGCTTCCAGCGGTAGTGGTCCAGCACTTTGTGCCTCAGAATCCCCACAAGCCAGGCGCTCGCGTTCGCCTGGGCGGCGAACTCACTCGCCTTCGTGCAAGCGACGAGCAGGGTGTCTTGTACAAGATCTTCCGCTGTGCTCGCGTTGCCGACGCGTGACAGCGCGTAGCGATAGAGCATCGGACTGAAACCCATCAGATGTTCGAGGCCGTCGTCTGTATGTTCTACTGCACTCGATCTCATGGTAGTCCACTACTCCCCAAGTGCGCTTTTTTCAATCGACGGGATGCTCCCAAGCGACGCGGCACGCGCGAGCTTTGGCTTGCATAAAGCGGTCGAGCGCGATGCGCCCCGGTCCGAACGCTATCAGCAGAAGTGTGGCGAGCAGGAAGGGGTAGGGGGCCTGTTCGGTGAAAGCCTCAAGCCCTGCGAAAGCCTCGCCGGCGTGCGCCGTGCCGAGCGCAACGAGCATCACAAACGCCAGAACGGCGCTGGTTATCCGGGTGCCGAAACCCACAAGGAGCAAGACGCCGCCCACCAGTTCGGTGGTCGCCGTGAGCGCTGCCATCATGCCGGGTGCAGGCAAGCCCAGGCTCTCGAAGAAGCCCGTCACGCCCTCCAGGTTGTTGAGTTTGCCCCATCCGGTCGTCGCGAAGAACCAGCCGTAAATCAATCTGAGCGCGAGCAACATGCCATTTTGGGCGACGCGTTCCGCTGGGCCAAGCTTTGCCACGCACCCCAGCATCGTTTGCTGCATTCGAAGCATGGGGCTGTCCGCTTGGGAGTGGGGCTCGCGTTGGGTGGGCTGATGGGAATGGGAGGCGGTGGTGTGGGCAGTCATCATGCGGTCCTTTCGTTTTGGGTTTATCGCAGCTTGATAGCTGCGGCGGGGCTCGATCCTCTGAAAGCGCACCCCTGCGCAAGCGATCATCCGGCGCAAAACCAGCCGCGCGCGACCCACTGACTAAACCAGTCAGCAATGCGGCTTTGGTCTTGGCGCCGCAGGAGTCCGGGGACAGTCGCGACCTCTTCAAGGGCACGTTCGAGGCGTGCGGTGTTCTGGAGGGCGACGAGAATCGCGAGGGCCGCTTTCGGCACGCGTTCCACTTCAACCCGTGACCCTCGGCGGTAGACGACGAGACATCGCGTGCGAGGTTGGGCGCGGGCAAAGCGCGCCCGTCGCGCGCTTGAAAGCCGTCGCTGGCGCCAGAACGTATCTACGGGGTAGTCCAGCGAAAGCAGCTTGACGTACGGCTGAAGCGCAATGGCACTTTCGCCCAAGGCCGCGCCCGCGAGGGGAGGGCGCTCCCCCGCCTCAAAGGCTTGGCAGAGCGCCACCTCAAGGAGGGCGAGCCCCAGGGCGAATGCGGTGTCCAGGGCCGCGACTGGGTTGCGAAAGGCATGGTCAGGCAGGTAGGATGGCAGCGCGTAGCCTAGGTGCCGCAGCGTGAAGCTGCGCGAAGGGTGGGCAAGCAGGTAGCCCTCTGCAAGATCCCAAAACGCATCCGCGCCGAGCCAGCGCTGAAGGGCGGGGAAATCCTCCGCAAGGGCATCCAGCAGCCGAAACCAATACTGACGGTGGTACAGCTCAAGGCGTTCGGCGGGCCGCAGGCTTGCGCTGGGCGTTAGCAGCAGGTCGGCGACTTGGCTGACCACAGGGGAAGCGCCTTCCGGCCCCGGAACCAGAGACGTGCGCGTGCGACTCTCACCGCTGAGCGGCTCCTGGAGCGCTCGAAGCATGTGCTGCTGCAGCGCGAGCAGCGGCATCTCACCCGGCATGACGCGTCTCCACGGGCTGTGGTGTAAGGTAGCGCCGCGCTTTGTGCGCTTCGGCAAGCACGGTTTCAAGGTCCGGGATATCCGCATCCCACTCGAGGAGCGTGGGTGTCTTGCCGCAGAGTTCGATAGCGCGAGCGTAGAGTTTCCAAACGGCGTCGCAGACCGGATGGTCATGCGTGTCGATGATGACCTTGCCGGATCGTGAGTGCCCCGCGACGTGAATCTGCGCCACGCGCTCGTGCGGGAGCTGCTCGAGATAGAGATAGGGATCGAAACCATGATTCGCCGAAGAGACATAGATGTTGTTGACATCAAGGAGGATGCCCGCGTCTGCGCCCTCAACCACCTCGCAGAGGAACTGCCACTCACTCATGGTCGACGCGTGAAACTCAGCGTAGGAGCTGAGATTCTCGACAACAAAAGGCAGCTCTAGAATGTCCTGAGCGCGGCGAATATTCGCAACGGTGCAGCGCACGGCCTCCTTGGTATATGGCAGGGGCAAAAGGTCATGACTGACGGTGCCGTCGATACTCCCCCAGCAAAGATGGTCGGAGACCCAGGGCGTTTTCGTGCGGCGCGTGAGCTCTTTAAGGCGTTGCAAGTAGGCCTCATCCAGGCCTTGCGCCGAACCCGGATAGAGACTGACGCCGTGCTGCACGATAGGGTAGTGGCTGGCGACTTGGTCTAGCCAGGCGAGCGGCCGGCCCCCTTCGACCATATAAGCCTCGGAGATGACCTCAAACCAGTCGACACTGGGTAGCGTTTCGACGATGCGCGGCAGGTGTACGCTGCGCAGCCCGATGCCGATGCCAAGGTCAGAGTAACTGTTGAAACGGTTGCTAGACATGGTGCATTTACAAGGAGGGCCGTCCCGGAAGGTACGCACACTGAACGCGCAAACGTTCCTGCAAGGACGCGCGATGTTTCGGCCATGCTTAACGATTGGTGCAGCCCCTCAGCGGCACGCGCACACCCCAGCAGGACTGAAGGTATGCGCGCCACACATGCGTGTCGCCGTGATGATGCGGTTAACGCTGAGCGACTTTGCCCTTGCAGCCGTCCTTGCTTTTACAACCGTCCTTGCCCTTGCAGCCGTCCTTGTCGGCGGTGGTTTCGCCGAAGGGGGCCGTGGGGCTGTCGGCAAGCGCCGCTACAGGGGTAGCCGCGAGTGCGCCGGCAAGAGCTGCTGATACGAATAGGTTCTTCTTGATGTCCATGATACAGCTTCCTTCTAATGGGTCCTTTAGGGCTTCCGAGGCATTGTCCCGTCAAAGCCCTACATGGATTAAGTCGCCGGTGCGGCTCCGCGCTTAACAGAAAAAGTAACGGCCCCTCGCGGGGGCGGGTCTTGAGGCTTCTGTGCTAAGCCGTCCGGCACATGTCTGACCGAGGGTTGTCGAAAAAAGGTCGCTCCGCTGGCAGTGCGCCCGGCACGCCGGTTCCGGCGGCGGTGACCACGAGCGATGCCGAGGGTGAAAGCAGCGCCGCACTCAGCACTGACGAATTCGGGCCTGACGAGGCCACGGCAGCGAACGCGCCGGAAGCGTCTGAGGGTGCAGCGCGTCCGAGCGGCTGGTTTACGACTTCGACGCAGGAGAAGTCGGCTCCGCGCGCGTTGATTCCAGACGCTTCGGCCGCGACCGAAACGACACTACAAAACGCCACGACCGTTGCGTCGTCGGGGAGCGAGGAAGTTGCACGCGAGCCGAGCACCGCTGAACTTTTCCCGGCAGGCGCCTCGACGTCCGAAGCACCTACCGCCGGGCTCGTGGTGGACGCGGGACAGCAGCACCTGCGGCGCGCGATTGAGGCCATCGTTTTTGCCAGCGAAGCGCCGCTCACGGTGCAGCAGGTAGCGCGACTGGTCGATGCGGAGCCGAGCAACGTTCGGCTGCTTTTAAACGAACTTATTCAGGATTACGCGGGCCGAGGTGTTGAGCTGGTGGCGCTCGGTGGCGCCTATCACTTCCGCACTGCGCCTGCCTGCGCGCCCTTCATCCGTGACTTGGTGAAGGCGCGCCCGGTCAAACTCTCGCGCGCGCAGCTCGAAACGCTCGCCATTGTTGCCTACAGGCAGCCCGTCACCCGGCCGGAGCTTGAAGAAATCCGCGGCGTGGATTCGGGCGGCGCCGTCAAGGCCCTCTGCGACCGCGGCCTGGTCAAGCCGCTCGGCCGCAAAGAAGAGCCCGGGCGCCCGCTCATCTACGGCACCTCCCGCTACTTTCTCGATTTCTTCAGCCTCTCTTCGCTCAGAGACCTGCCCACCTTGCGCGAGTTCTCCGAACTCAGCGAAGAGAGCCAAGCCCTCTTCGAGCGCCAATCCAGCACCATGCCCTCCATCCGCCTTGCCGGCGCAGAAGGCCTCGCCGTCAGCGCCGCCCCCGACACCCTGTCCGCCCCCGACACCGATGACGACAACGACAACACGACAACGACAACTCGGATGCCTGAGCGATCCCCAGGGTGAGCCTGGGGGACGAAAGCCGCGGGAAAATGGGCCTTCCGTGCGCGGACCCACCCACCCCACCATACTTACTCCAGGCCCATTTTCCCGCGGCTTTCTACGTCTCGAATCCATAAGGGGATCGCTCAGCTCAGAGGCACCAAGTCCATCGCTGTCCAGCTAAGCGTGTGGCGTGTTGAACCCCACGCTCGTGTGCCTTCTGCAAGACTCCCAGCGGTGCGCCTCACCCATGCCGCGCGATATTCCTCCGCGGCGGCCACTGTATCTTGGACGGCACGTCGATGGGCCGCGTCGGATGGTGTGGATGCCTGCGGGCTTATGAATCGCGATTTCCGGGCTGGGATGATTTAGAAATGCTGGGCTCAGCGACGTCGCCTGAACCAGTGCCTCAGAGGACTAGTCGTGTCACACTCGGGGCGCTGATGTTGACGTTTCAGGAGATGATTTTGCGCCTCCAGCGCTACTGGGCAGACTATGGCTGCCTGCTGGTGCAACCCTATGGCTCGGAGGTCGGAGCGGGAACTTTTAACCCGCATACCTTTTTGCGCGCCATTGGCCCTGAGCCCTGGAACGTGGCGTATGTCGAGCCTTCGCGGCGGCCGACGGACGGTCGCTACGGTGATAATCCCAATAGGCTGCAGCATTTTCACCAGTATCAAGTGATACTCAAGCCTTCGCCTCTCGATATCCAGGCCAGATACCTGGAATCGCTGCAGGTGCTCGGCATCGACCTTAGCGCCCACGACGTGCGCTTTGTGGAGGATGACTGGGAGTCGCCGACGCTCGGGGCTTGGGGGCTTGGCTGGCAGGTGTGGCTGGATGGCCTCGAAATCTCTCAGTTTACGTACTTCCAGCAGGTGGGTTCGCTGGAGTGCTCGCCGATTGCGGGTGAGCTCACCTACGGGCTCGAACGCATCGGCATGCACATGCAGAATGTCTCTTCGGTCTACGAGCTCGAGTGGGGCGCGGGCGTTGCCTACGCGGAGCTCGCTAAACGCGCCGAGTGGGAATGGAGCACTTACAACTTCGAGGCGGCGGAGACAGACATGCTCACCGAGCAGTTTACGCGGCTTGAAGCGGGCATTTGGCAGCACCTCGGGGCGCGCGAAGCGCAAGGCGTTGTCCACTACGACAAGGCTCCCCTCGAACGGCTTGTGCTGCCGGCTTATGACTACGTCATCAAGTGCAGCCATGCCTTCAACCTGCTTGATGCGCGCGGTGCCGTCAGCGTCACCGAGCGCCAACGCTACATCGGCCGCGTCAGAAAACTCGCGCGTCTCTGCGCGGAGAGTTGGCTTGCCCAACGCGAAGCCCTCGGTTTTCCGCTTCTAGCCGGGGCAGAAGCGCAAAAAACTTTCGCGACGCCATCGCCAGAAACGGGCAACGCAGGGCAACGAGAGGAGGTCGCTCGTGGCTGACTTGCTCTGTGAACTCGGCACGGAGGAGCTTCCGGCTGGCTTTGTAGCAAGCGCGGAAGCGTACCTGCTCGAAGAGGTGCCCGCGGCACTCGCCCGGTTTCGGCTGACCCACGGCAACGTGGAGGTTTTTGTTACGCCGCGGCGCCTGGCGTTTCGCGTGGCGGACTTGGCGCATAGCCAGTCGGCCTTGTGCGAGCGCCTGTGGGGGCCGCCGAAATCCGTCGCTTTTGGCGCGGATGGCCAGCCCACGAAAGCGGCAGAAGCCTTCGCGCGGCGCCTTGAACTCGATGTGCATGCGCTCGAAGTTCTCGAGCAGCCCGGCAAGGAAGGCATCTACCTGAGCGCCGAACGCCGGGAAGCGGGGCGGCCGGCTTCAGAGATTATCAGTGCCTGGCTGCCGGAACTTTGGCAGAAGGTGCCGTTCACGAAGGTCATGCGCTGGGGCGCGGGTGTCGGGCCGTTTGGCCGGCCGGTGCAGTGGCTGCTTTGCCTGCTCGGGGACGCGGTACTGCCGTGTACGTTCGCAGGAGTGAGTGCCGCGGACCACCAGACCTGGGGGCATCGCGTACTGTCCGAGGGTGCGGTCTCCGTGACCGACGCGAGCGCTTACGTAGAGGCGCTGCGTGGCGCGAGTGTTATTGCGAGTGCCGCAGAGCGCCGCACGCTTATTACCGAGGCGGCTAACGCACTTGCAGCATCCGTGGGTGCGCAACTGTGTGAGCAAGCGACCTTAGACGAGTGCGTGCACCTTGTAGAGGCGCCCCATGTGATGCTTGGCAGCTTTGAGCCGCGCTTTCTCGAGTTGCCCGAGCGCCTCGTTGAGGCCGTGCTGACCGGGCACCAAAAGTACCTGCCCCTGCGGCGCTTGAGCGATAGCGCTCTCGACAACCGCTACCTAAACGTCATCAACCTGCCGTCGACGCCGGAAATCGTAGCCGGAAACGACCGCGTGTTGCGAGCGCGCCTTGAAGATGCGGCCTTTTTCATCGCTGAGGACCAGAAGGCCGGCCTGGAAGCGCGCAGACAGGGCCTTGGGCGCGTGGTTTTTCACCGCAAGCTCGGCACGCTCGAAGACAAGGTGGAGCGGCTGCGGGCGCTGTTATGCCTGGCGCCCGAATCCGAGCGCGAGTCGGTGGCTCGTGAGGCCGCCAACTTGGCCAAAGCGGACCTGCTCACTCTGAGCGTCGGCGAGTTTCCTGAACTCGAGGGTGATTTCGGTGGTTGGCTGCTGCGCAAGGAGAAGCCGCGCGTGGCCCAAGCCATCGCCGAACACTACCGGCCACGCGGCGCGAGTGACAGCCTGCCCGAGTCCGTTGCTGGCGCGTGGCTCGCCGTGGCGGACCGCATGGATACGCTCGTCGGCTGCCTTGCTGTGGGCGAAAAACCGACAGGTTCTCAAGACCCATTCGCACTTCGTCGCGCGGCGCTCGGCATTCTACGCATCGGTGTTCACGGCCCCATTGATGTGAATCTCGAGGCCTGGTTTGATGCGTCCTACAACGCCCACGCCTCGCAGTCAGATAGCTCCCAAGGAGTCCCTACGGCGGCGGTTTCGCAAGAACATGCCTCCGACGGCAAGTCGAATTCGACCGCAAAAACTTCGAAGCTGGCCACCCGCGAGGCCGCGTACAGACGCTTCCAGGAGTTTGTTTCGAGTCGCTTCGAGTCGTGGCTTAAACAATCACTCACGGCGGAGGCTGCGGCACTCGGTGTGGCGCGCCTCGAGTCGGGCGCACGGGTACGCGAGGCTTACGCTACGGCGAACGCGCTCGAAGTGATGCGCCAAAACGATGCCTACGCCGACTGCCGGGCACTCATGCAGCGCTTCGGTAACCTCGCGCAGAAGGCCGAGGGCAGCGCACCCGTCGGCACGCAGACCCCCGCCACGGCACCGCCCGCTGAGCACGCACTCGCAGCAGCCGTGGCTTCCGTGGGCACCTGGGAGCATCCCGCAGGGGCCCCATTAACGGCTGAGGATCTTGCAGCCTCGATAAGTGCCCATGCCCTCAGAGCCTACGCGTCGTTAGCGGCGGCTTCGGCCGCATTCTTCGAGGAGGTGCTCGTGATGGACCCGGACCCGGAGGTGCGCCAGCGCCGCTTGGGGCTCGTGTCCGCGGCGCACCGCGTCTTCGGGCCGCTAGGCGCCGCCTGAAGCCGGCCCTGGCCAGAGATACGCCGCTGGAAGATGCAAGCCCAACCCCCCGGGGGGGCATTTTGCTAAAATGCCCCCAACGGATACCAGCCGGGAGCTTTCGCGACAGCTTGAGTCATGCTCTCTTGGCGTGACTGGCCTTTCTTTGTCCGATAGCAGCGCCCCGCTTGCGCTTGAAGCGCAACGGCTCACCAAGCGCTTTGGCGAACGCACCGCCGTGGACGGGGTATCACTGAGCCTGAGAACGGGCACCATCCTCGGGCTGCTCGGCGCCAATGGTGCGGGCAAGACAACGACCTTGCGGATGCTTACGGGCCTGCTGCCTGCCGACGGCGGTGAGATCCGCTACTTTGGACGCGATTTCCGCGAAGAACGTTACGTGCTCAAGCGCCTCATCGGAGTGTGCACCCAGCATGACACGCTCGACCACGACCTGACCGTTCGCCAAAACCTAAGCGTTTACGCGTCCTATTTTCGCCCGCGCATCGACAACGTCTCGGCGCGCATTCAGGAGCTTCTTGCGCGCTTTAGTCTTACCGAATACGCCGATGCCTCGCCGAGCGTGCTTTCGGGAGGCTTCAAGCAGCGGCTGCTCATCGCCCGAGCCGTGGTCCACTCGCCGCGGCTGCTCTTTCTCGATGAGCCCACCACCGGACTCGACCCGCAGGCACGCATTCATCTCTGGCACTTCATTCACGCCCTGCGGCAAGAGGGCCTCGCCGTGGTGCTCACCACCCACTACATGGACGAAGCAGAACGCTTGAGCGACGAGCTAGTCGTCATGCGTCAAGGCCGGGTAGCGCTTCAAGGAACTCCCAAGGCTGTTCTCGGCGCGACGATGGGCGACCAAGTGCTGGTTATTCCTGCGGGCGCGGTACTTCCCGGGGCGCTCGGTGCATTTATCGGGTCGGACCCTGTGGTCAACCAGGACGCTACGCACGGTGTGACGCAGGTGCTCGGCGAATGGCACTTGCCCGTGACCCCCGCGCGCCTCGCGGCGTTCCGCAGCAGCTTTCCGGATGTTCGCTGCTACGTCCGCCCACCGAGTCTCGACGACCTCTTCCTTCGGCTCGACGTTCCCACGACAGACCAAACGTCCCCAGCTCCCCGTCCGTTGGAAGCGGCAGCGTTAACCACGATGGATTCTGGTGGGGCTGAGAAGACTCTAAGGCGGCCTATCAACGCGCCGCCACAGGGGTCCGAAACCCACGGGAGCGGCAAAGAAAACGCGCACTCACCTTCACGTGATGGCGGCAAATCATGACAGGTCTTAGCGTATTTCGGGCGCTCTTCGCCTGGCAAACCTGGGCGGTGTTCTGGCGTCATGTCCGGGTCTACGGCCGCACCTGGAAGACGGGCATCCTGCCGCCGGTCTTCGAGCCCTTGGTGTTCTTTGTCGCCTTCGGCGTCGGGCTGCGAGAGTATGTCACGGGCCTTACCTGGGAAGGCGTCGCGCTGAGCT
>SLQV01000067.1 GCA_007131285.1 Myxococcales bacterium | reverse complement strand
TGCCCAATTGTGGGGGGCTCCGGAGGGTGCGCCTGCGCGCCCGGGCCCCCGCGGGCCCCGCAGCCACGCGCGCGCCGGGACCCCAGCCCACCGGGACGCGCCCACCGTGCGCCTTCTCCCGGCCGCCGCCGGGCTCAATCTATTCCTTCACCGTATTAGTTTGCTGCTAAGCACGTTCCGAAGAACAGCAAGGCAGCGTGTTTGGGATGCTCTCCCGAACACGCGGGGGCTTTTTTGCTATCCCCCCGGGCCTTTACCTAGCTAGTGGCTAGCACGCTTGGGACAGGCGCAGTCGGGCGCGCACCCACAGCTTTCGTCACAACGGCAAGCCGGGCCGCAGCGACAGGGCGATGTCTCCGGCCGGCACTCCCCGCGACAGCCGCAGCCAGCGGAAATGCAACACGCGCAGGCGCTCACGTTCGTTGATTGGCTTTGCATGGGTTCAGTATGCCAGGTTCTGCACACAAAACAAAGCCCCCCCCACCTGCCAGCACGCGCCAAGGACCTGCGCACAAGCGCCCACCGCGGCTCAGCCGCACGCTTCACCACATTGGGGGGGGGGAGACCTACAGGATTGTTCGGGAAGTCCTCGCGACCAGCAAGGCCACTGCCGAACACGTAGCGCTAACCGGCGCTAGCGGCGCGGGGGAAAGCCTTGGCTCTCGGTGCGAACGCTTCGTCCACCAGCCGTCCCTGTTCAATTTTGTGAGCCTTGGCCGAACCGGTAGCGGGCGAGGCGCTCTCCGGGCGCGTGACTGCTGTCAGGGCGCGCTTACCGATGAAGCCGCCGAGCCGCCCCTGCATGACACACCATGCGCCCATATTTCTCGGCTCTTCCTGCACCCAGACCACGTCTTTTACGCGAGGATAGGCTGCGAAAAGCGCGTCGAAATCCCGCTGGTGCATGGGATAGAGCTGCTCCATCCGAGCGAGTACGATGTCGTCGCGGCCTTCGGCTTCGCGGCGCGCAAGCAGCTCGTAGTAGACCTTGCCGGAGCACAAGAGCAGGCGCGTCGCGTTGGCAGCGCCCTTAGCAGGCATTTCGAAAAGCAGTCGGGCGAAGCCGCCTTCGCTGAGGTCCTCAATGGTCGAGGTGGCCTCCGGCAGGCGCAAGAGACTCTTGGGCGTCATCACCACCAGGGGCTTGCGCCAAGGGCGCACCACCTGACGACGCATCAGGTGGAAGAACTGCGCCGGCGTGGTGGGATTGCACACCACCATGTTGTCTTCAGCACAGAGCATCAGAAACCGCTCGAGGCGCGCGCTCGAATGCTCAGGCCCTTGGCCTTCAAAGCCATGCGGCAACAGCATCACGAGGCCACTAAGGCGATGCCATTTATCCTCGGAGGAGGAAATAAACTGATCGATGATGACCTGAGCGCCATTGACGAAATCACCGAACTGCGCCTCCCAGATGACCAGCGCGTCCGGGGAATCCAAGGAGTAACCGTATTCAAAGCCAAGGACCCCAGCTTCGGAGAGCGGGCTATCGATGATTTCGAGACCACCCTGGTCGGCCGCAACCTGGGTAAGGGGCATGTATGCCTCGCCGGAGTTGACGTCAAAAAGGGCAGCGTGTCGATGACTAAAGGTGCCGCGACGCGCATCCTGCCCCGTTAGGCGGATCGAGGTGCCTTCGGCGAGCAAAGACGCGTAAGCCAACCACTCGGCCGTGCCCCAGTCGAAAGAACCGCCTTCGGTCACCGCCTTGACGCGTCCTTGGTAGAGGCGCGCCACCTTCTTGTTGGCCTGAAAACCCTGCGGCAGCTTTGCCAGCGCTTGCGCTAGCGTCTTAAGCTTTGCGGCAGGCACAGCCGTCGCGCTCTCGAGACACTCGGCCTCGCGACCGCCTCGGTAGGATTTCCAAATACCCCGCATCGAATCCGGCACCAGGGAATACCCCCCTCGGCGGGTGTCGCTCAGCGCTTCTTCGAGTTCCGCCCTACGCTTTGCGCGGATCTCTTCGGCCTCGGTCTCCGTCAGGCTGCCGTCCTGCGATAGGCGCTGGATGTAGGCCTCGCGCACCGTCGCTTTGCGATCGATAGCAGCGTACATCTTCGGCTGGGTGAAGCGTGGCTCATCGGCCTCGTTGTGGCCGTACTTCCGATAACCGTAGACGTCGATGACCACATCGCGCTGAAATTCCTGGCGGAACTCCGTCGCAATATGTACCGCTTGCGCCACCGCTTCTGGGTCCTCGCCGTTCACGTGAAAGACCGGGCACCGCAACATACGCGTGATGTCGGTGCAGTAGTGTGTGGAACGCGCGTCACTAGGCGCCGTCGTGAAGCCGATTTGGTTGTTGATGACGATATGCACCGTACCGCCGGTGCTGTAACCACGGAGCTGGCCTAAGTTGAGGGTTTCCGCAACGATGCCCTGTCCGATAAACGCGGCATCTCCATGGACCAAGACGGGCAAGACCCGGCGTCGTTCCGCGTCGCCGCGGCGGTCTTGCTTGGCGCGTACACGTCCCTCGACGACAGGGTTGACGAACTCAAGGTGAGATGGATTGAAGCAGAGCGTCAAATGGATGTCATTGCCGCTCTCGGTACGCCGGTCGTGGGAGTAGCCGAGGTGATATTTTACATCACCGCGACCCAAGTGGCGCTCCGGTTCGTTGTCCTCGAAACCGGCAAAAATCTCCCTAACGTCCATCTCTAGGATGTTCGCCAGGACGTTGAGCCGACCGCGATGGGCCATGCCGATAACGATTTCTTCAACGCCAAGTGCCGCCGAGCGCTCAATGCACAGGTCAAGCGCCGCAATGAAGCTCTCGCTGCCTTCGAGACTGAAGCGCTTGGCACCGATGTAGTTGGTGTGCAGAAACTGCTCGAAAATCTCGGCATCCGTCAGCTTGGCAAGAATGCGTGTTTGGGCGGCGGGTGAAAGCGTGGTGTGGTTAGCGTTGCCTTCCATGCGAGACTGAAGCCACGTCCGCTCCTCGGCGCTGTCCGTGTAGGTAAACTCGACGCCGATCGAGCGACAGTAGGTGTCCTGAAGTCTCTCTATAATTTCGCCAAAAGTTAGGCTTTCAGCGCCAACAAAATCCCCGGTTGAGAACACGGTGTTCGGGTCAACTTCATCGAGGCCGAAGCGTTTGAGCGACAGCTCCTCGGGTTCAGCGTGCTCAAGGCCAAGCGGGTCGACCTTGGCATATAGATGACCGCGAATGCGGTAAGCGTTGATGAGCGCGACGACCCGAGCCTGCGTTGGGCTGGCCTGGCCTTTCTCGGGCACGGGGCTGACTTCCTGGGTGACGACCGGAAGCATCGAGGGCAGTCGTCGGGAGCCTTTGGTTTGAGTCGCTCCCTGCGCCGGCGAAACCGCAACTGATGACGCTGGCGCAAGGGGCGCATCACCGGTTTGCGGCGGAACCACGCCCAAGCGCGGGGCAAGTTCGCGCAGCCCGGCTTCGTCGAGACCGTCGAAGTATGTGCGCCAAGACGCCGCAACTGCCGCCGGGTTTTCCAGCCAGCGTGCAAGCTGCTCCTCAACCAATCCTTGATTGACACCGAAGTCTTTGGACATCGTTCTCTTCTCTCTGGGTCACAGCACGGGCGCCGCGGTGCGTCTGGCAAGCCACACCGGAGCGGCCTATCGGGGGTCGCGGATGCTGCCGCCGACTTAAGCCGACCGCAAGGTAGCATGCCTCAAAACCGCAACAATCTTGGCATCGCAACCGTAGGCGCACCACCGAGCGCCGCACGCGGTGCGCAGCGCGAAGCCCGATAACAGACGTCTAGTGTCAGCCAAGTGCGGCCTTCCAGTCTAGGTCTCAGGTTTCCATGAATGGATCACTTATACGATGTGAGTACGCAGGTGAAGGGCCTGATCCGAGTGTCCACACGGCTGAACATCGCAGAGAAGCTAGGTTCCGCTGGGACTTCTGCCGAGCCTGTACGGCCGTCTTCGGGCCATAACCAGACATGCATAAGGCCACTAGAAGCCGAAACGCGTCCCTCCCGCAGCGGCGTAGCGGCTGGTGCGCTGCCATGCGGGCAAACGCTGCACCTCGACCTGCTGCAGACGAATCCGGCGCGCACGCACGATCGCTAGCGCGGAATCCTGGTGCATCACTTCACCACTACAGTCGAGCAGCGCGACAGACCAAACGCCGGGGACTAGTGAAAAGGTCGCCGCTGCGCCGGGAGGAATCGGCGTCATATCGATACTTGTAGGCGCTGCTCCGTCACGGTCTAGCTCCACACCGCATACGGCAAAATGGGTGCCGTTTTCGATAATTAGACGCGCTTTGCTGACATGCGGGCGCACATCTCCCCGGTGCGCACAGCCCGAAAGCACCGCAACAAGCCCAGCCATGAATCCCACCCAGACACGCTTCATCACGACCATGGTATCACGCTTCACCGGCAACGAGAAACCGGTACCCTGTCAACTACGCGCGAGATCCCGACGTCGAACACTTAGCCGCCGGACCCAGGCACCTAGGGGCAAAAAGGGAGCAAAAGCCATGCCGACAAGCGGATAGACGAAGGCGATGGCCATGAGCGCGAGCACACCGAGGTGGAAGAGCCACATCAAGGCCGACCAAACAAGCGCTCCTCGACGCCACCAGAGCGCGAGGGGCGCTGCGAGTTCGAGCGCGAGCACAACAACGGCTGCGGTGCCCGCCAGAGCGTCTTGGCGCAATGCGAACTCTGCGAGCGGCGACGAACTATCGCCCAACAAAATCTTGCGCAGATTGTCCACGGCGATGTGAGTTTGCAGTGTATCCCCGCTGAGAAAGGCGAAGCCACCCAGTCGCAGCTTGGCAGTACCCGAAATCAGATACGCCAAAGCTGTCGCCCAAGCGCATAAATATAACGTCGTAGCAGGCGTAAACAACGTTGATGCCGCAGACCTCGAAACGCGCTGGCTACCTATAGCCACAATAATTACGTGCAGACACAAGAGGTTCTCCGTGTGCAGGATCATGCCGAATGCGTTGCTGAAGCTCAGGGTAAGCGTCAGCACTCCCGCGTAAAGCAGACCTACCACCGGCCACCGTCCCCAGAGCCACACAAGCGCCAGGGGCGTCAGGCTGAGACATAACGTCAACCAGATGCCATTCGAGGGGAAGTGATCCCAGAGCCTTGCAAGGCCGATGGGCTGAAAGCTAGTCGCGGGCTGATGACGAAAGCCCAACAAATAATCGAGACGCACCACTCCGAATAAGGCCCCGTAAACCGCCAGCAACACGCGAAAGACGGCGAGGTCTCCGCTACGTTCTTCCCGCAAAAGATACGGTCGAAGCGATAGCTGGCTCATACGTTGCCCCGGCTCGCGCTGCCTTGACTCGCTTGCGCTGGCCGCGCCGCGCCTCCCGAGCGGGGACTGTGCTCCGATAGGGGCGACGGTTGCGCTGCGTTGCTTCCGGAGCACGTGTCCGTCTGGTCTGCGCAACAGTGAAGCAACTTCTCCTTCAGAGGCTCGCGCTGGCCTCGATAGTAAGCCCGAGCGTCGTAGCGCTCATAGCGCAACTCGACGGCTATCGGGGGCAGTTTCCAGGCGCTCTGACTCCGCGTCAAAGCTTTGCGACAAAGAACCTCCATCGTTTGGCGGTTTGTAGTAACCGCCCTGTGGATCAACGCCCGCGCTTGCAATACCTCCGGCGTACCGGCCGCCAGACCGGGTGGCAAGCGTGCCCGTTCACCGGAGGGCAAGACGGCGTGCACACTCACGGCCTCTAGAATCGGATTGCGCGCAGTAGCGAACATCGGAAAACTTGAAAGCGGAAAACTGTCGGTGCCGGCCGCGAAGGTCAGCGGCCACAGCATCGCCGATGTTAGCGCAATAAACGCCAGAACTCCGGCGACGCGTTGCACAGGTCCCGCCGCCGCGGGCACACCCATGAGACGTGCACACGAGACCCACTTGCTTCGCCGCGTCCCTCCCATAGCCCAGCTCTCCCCGAAACTGGGAGCAAGAGCAAGCCCCACCGTGCAGACCCGCGCCAAATCGGGCCGCCCTGGGGCAGAGGCTCAACGTGCCCCGTACGCATCAGCCTAAGACGGCTCCGCTGCAGCCCTAAATTTGCTACGTGCAAACATCCCGCGCTCGTTCAGGCAGGGCCACGCGAGGCACTCTCTCGCCGTCGGGCCCCCCTTCAACCATAAAGTGCGCCCAGCAGCATTCTAATGCTGAAGCTTGATGGTAAAATTGCGTTCGGACGCCTCTTCCGGCACATCAACCTCGATGGTCTGAGGCGGCTGACTCGGGACGATGAGTTGCAGCGTATGCGGACCTTGTTCGAGCTTCGCAACCAGCGGAATGGTTCCCAAAAGGACGCCGTCTTTAGCGAGCGCAACCGCGCCGGCTGGGTGCTCAGATTCGAGATCAAAGTGCACGTCAAGCTTCGGTTTGGCGACCTTCCCGCCAACGATAATGGTATTCCCTGAATGGGGCGGGCTTTGCTCTGGAGCGGCGAGCCAGCGCGAAGCCAACGCCCCGACAGCGACACACCCCACCATGGCCACCAGTATTGCCACGACCTTGAGCGGCGTAGAGAAGCGCGGTGACCGGACCGGGACGCGGACAGGTGCCACCTCCTCGAGGCAGGTCGCCGCTCGCGTGCGCGGGTCCGCCGCGCTAGCCACCTCGACGCCTGTCGCGGAGATCACATCCGACCGCGAAACACTGCCGCTACTTCCGGCAGAGCGACGCTCGGAGACGCTGGCATGGTTGAGTGCTTTTCGCGCACTATCGATGAGCGCTAGTTTTTCCTTGTAGCCATTGGGCAAAAGGCGCCGGGCCATCTCGGCAAGTTCCGACGAAGCCACAGGCTTCGGGGATTCCTGCAAATAGGTGTGCAGGGCTTGAGAGAGTTCTCTTGCCGTAGCGAAACGTTCATTGGGATCTTTGGAGAGCGCGCGCTTGATAATGGCAACGAGCGCTTTTGGAACTCCGCTCGCTGGCGGAAGCCGCTGTTCAATGGGCTCGCCAATAATCGCCAGCATCGTGTTGACATCGGAGTCTCGCTTGTAGAGTCGCGAGTTGTAACAAAGCTCCCAAAGAATTGCTCCCAGTGCCCACACGTCCGTCCTACGGTCGACCTCCCCACCCTCGAATTGCTCGGGGGACATATAAGCCATGTGCCCCTTCATCACGCCAGCGGCGGTCGCATGCATTTTGCCTTTGGCTTTCGCGATGCCGAAATCGACAACTTGAATATGGCCGTCGTAACGAAGGAAAAGGTTTACCGGCGCGACATCACGGTGAACAACGTTCATGGGGGTGCCATCAGGACCTGTCACTTCGTGCGCTGCATGAAGGCCATCCGCAGCGTCTGCGACAATGCGCGCCGCGAGCGCGTAACGACTGGCGCCAAGGTCGAGGTTTGGATTGCGGCGCAGCCGCGGCATTACCTTAGAAAGCGGCTCGCCGACCACGTACTCCATGGCGAGAAAGAAAACGCCGTCCTCGTTGCCAAAGTCGAAAACCGAGCAAACATTAGGATGGTTGATGCTCGCCGCAATGCGCGCCTCATCGAGGAACATCTCCACAAACTCGTTTTGGCTCGCGAGGTGCTCGTGAATACACTTTACCGCGACAAACTTCTCGAAGCCGCCGGGCCCAATGGCCCGCGCTAGATACACCGTAGCAAAGCCACCAGACGCGAGCTCGAAGGCCGTGTCGTACCGACCAAAGCGCTGATAACCCACGACCTCAGGCATCAGCTCGACCTCGCTGCTCTCCTGCGGACCGGTCTCGTCCTGCTCCTGCTTCTGGTCCTGGTCCTGGTCCTGGTCCTGGTCCTGGTCCTGGTCCTGGTCCTGGTCTTGGTCCTGGTCCTGGTCTTGGTCGAGACGCTCAGCGGCTGGCTCAACTTCGTCTTTAAGAAAAATTTCGGTAGCGGGATCCGAAACGAGCGCGGGTTCTGTATCAGGACGCGCCCTCTCCCCATCCTTCTGCGGCGGCATCTGTAGGGGTCGCTCGCGCTCGGTGGAAGCCCGCTCCCGAATCGATGTGGCCACAGGGAGGCCCCGCGCCAAAGGTACTGGTGCGGGCGGAGGAGCCTTCTTTACGCCGGCTACCGCGCCGGCTGGCGCACCTGGTGGCTGGCGCTTCGCCGAAGGCACGGTAGCATTTCGGCTACGGTCGACACGTGGATGCCTGGGCGCAACCCTGGGTATTTTCGGATGACCATCTGACATTACACCGGCTCCCGCCCTGTTTCAGTTAGGCTAACATAGCCTCGAAGCAGATTCTCCGTGGAATTTTGGAGTAGGCGTTCATTCCCCGATCCACGTGTGGGGAAACGTATTCGCGTTGCAGCCGCGCAGCACACCCATGCTTCGGCTTCTTTTGCGGACGTGAGGTCTAAGGTCTAAACTGCGCAGCGCCATGCTGGATACCCGACACATCGAACAGGCCTTCGCGGAAGTCGAGACCGCGCTCGCAAGACGCGGCGCTGGCGTGCGGCCCGCACTCGAAGCCCTCGCAGAGTTGGCATCGAAGCGGCGCACTCGGCTGGCTGCCCTCGAAACCCAGCGCGCAGAACGCAATTATGCGAGCGAGGCCATGGCTACCCTTGATCCCAAGAGCGATGCGTTTGCGGTACGCCGCAGCAACCTGCGCGAACTCGGAGTGGCAATCAAAACGCTTGAGGCAGAGGTAAAGGCAACCGAAGAAGCACTGGCGCAGCTGCTCGATACGGTGCCCAACCTACCCCATGCGACGGTGCCCGACGGAAAGTCGGAGGCAGACAACGTGGTCGTGCGCACATGGGGCTCGGCCACAGGACGCGTGGCAGAGAACATGGAGGTCCATGCGGCGCAAGACCACGTCACGTTAGCGGAGCGGCTAGGCCTGCTGGATATGGCCGCCGCAGCTAAGCTCTCGGGCGCTCGCTTTGTGGTCTTGCGTCGGGAGGGCGCCCGTCTGTTGCGCGCGTTAATTCACTGGATGCTCGAAACGCACCTTGCAGCGGGCTACGAGGAAGTGTGGGTTCCTGCCATCTTGCATGAAGCCGCGCTTCGGGTCACCGGACAGCTACCCAAGTTTGAAGAGGACCAGTTTGAACTTGTCCGCATGGAAGGCGAAGGACGTCGCTTCCTTAGCCCAACGGCGGAGGTCGCGTTGACCAACCTCCATGCGGGAGACCTGCTTGAAGCTACCGCGTTGCCAAAACGCTTTGTCGCGTATGCACCGTGTTTCCGTCGGGAAGCAGGCTCCTATGGTCGCGATACCCGCGGCATGATTCGCAATCATCAGTTCGATAAAGTCGAGCTGGTGCACCTGGTCGCCCCCGACGAGGGCGAAGCTGCACTGGAGCAACTATGCGCCGCCGCCGAGCGCGTTTTGCAGGGCCTAAATCTCCACTACCGCGTCGTGAGTCTCTGCGCAGGCGACTTAGGCTTTAGTGCGCGCAAGACCTATGACCTAGAGGTGTGGCTGCCATCCGCGGGCACATTCCGCGAAATATCAAGCTGCTCTTGGTGTGGCGATTTCCAGGCACGTCGGGCTCAGATTCGCTACCGCCCCGAGGGCAGCAAGAAGACGGCGTATGTGCACACGCTCAACGGCTCGGGTGTGGCGGTCGGACGGGCCTTTGTCGCGGTTCTAGAGCAGTACCAGCAGTCCGACGGCAGCGTGCTAATTCCCGAAGTCTTGCGCTCCTACATGGGCGGACAAACGGTACTCCGTGCCTAGTTGCAAGGCGCGCCGCGCTGAGCGCTAGACTCGGTCCGCAAGTCATACACCGCGTTTACATGGCTGATATCTTACCCATCAAGCGGCGCGTGCCCCTCTCGCGTCTGACCAGTCTTCGCCTGGGAGGCGACGCGGAATACTTGGTATTCGCCACAAGTGCAAAGCTCGCGGTAGAAGCCCTCGATTACGCGGCAAAGCGTCAGATGCCCGTCACCATCCTTGGCGGCGGCTCAAACGTTGTCATCGCCGATGAAGGCGTTGCGGGCCTTGTCGTCGTGATGCGCCAGCGCGGCCGCAGCGAGCGCCAAACAGGCAGCCAACTCTATGTCAACGTGGCGGCGGGCGAATCGTGGGACGACTTAGTTCGCTGGTCAGTGCAGCGCCGCCTTGGCGGCATCGAATGTCTCGCGGGCATTCCCGGCACCGTGGGCGCCGCACCGGTGCAGAATATCGGCGCGTATGGCCAAGAACTCGCGAGCGTAGTTGATAGCGTGATCGCCTACGACCGTAGCGCGCAAACAAGCGTGAAGCTCGATGCGGCCGAATGCGGCTTTGCCTATCGCACCAGTTGCTTCAAGGCACAGCCCGATCGTTACCTCATTTTACGCGTTAACCTGATGCTACAGCGTGAAGCGGCGCCGACGCTGGCTTACGCCGAATTGGCACGGACGGTGACCGAGCGCGTCGGCGCGACACCGAACCTGGCTCAGGTACGCCGGGTTGTTCTAGAATTACGAGCAAACAAGGGCATGTTGCTAGGTGACCACGGCCGCGGTCTGAAGTCCGTCGGCAGTTTCTTTACCAATCCGGTGACGACCGGTGAACGTGCAGGGATCATCGAGCGCACCGCCCGCGAGGCCCATGTGCTAGCGCCGAGCGAAACCATGCCCTGTTGGCCGGTCGCCGACGGCCGGTGCAAGCTCTCCGCGGGCTGGCTGATCGAACGCGCCGGTCTGGGGCGGGGTCTCACCCAAGGCCGCGTGGGCATCTCGCCCAAGCACGCGCTCTCCCTCGTGCACTATGGAGGCGGCGACACACGCTCGCTTATTCACTTAGCCCGCCACATCCAGTATCGCGTCGCGCAGCGTTTTGACATTTGGCTTGAGGCTGAGCCGTGCATGCTCGGCTTTTCCGCCCCCCCCTTGGCCGCCCCAGCGGCCACCAAGAGCGATAAAGCGCCTTGTGCCGTGGACGGTTAAGCCTTTCCCATACCGTCGGCCGGAGTTCATGCTTAGGCGTCTTCTGGGGCAATCTCGGCCGCCGGGGAAGTCTCGGCTTCGCTGTCGTCTCCATAGATAGCTGCAGCCATGTGAAAGGCACTCTGCTCGAGCTGTAGCGTTGCGTCTTTCAGCACCTGGATATCCACCGACTCAGCATCAATGAGCGCCTTCAGGTAGCCAACGTCGTTGCGCATGATCTCGACAAGATCCGCGTCAAGCAAAGACTCGCACTCGTCAAGTGCGCGGGACGTACTGTAAATCAGGGCCTCGGCGCTCGTCTTGCGGTCCGCGAGCTCTCGGCGCGCCGCATCATTTTGTGCCTCCTGCTCGGCTTCCCGTAGCAGCGACTCGACGCGCTCGGCGCTGAGACCACCCGAGGCGACAACATTGATATTCTGTTCCTTGCCCGAGCCCAGATCCTTGGCGCGCACCTGAACAAGACCATCCGCATCGATTGAAAAGGTAACCTCGACCTGCGGAACCCCCCGCGGCGCGGGCGGTATCGGCGCAAGCTCAAAACGCGCCAACGAGCGGTTGTCAGCGGCCATGGGACGTTCACCTTGCAACACGTGGATGGGCACAAACGACTGATTATCGAGGCTGGTGGTGAAGACTTCCGTCGCCTCCGTCGGTATGGTGGTGTTGCGCTCAATGAGTGCATGGAAAACGCCGCCACCCGTTTCGACGCCCAAACTAAGCGGTGTGACGTCAAGGAGCAGAACGTCATCGATCTCCCCTTCTAAAGAAGCGGCATGAAGGGCGGCGCCCATGGCCACCACTTCATCAGGATTCAGCGCTGCGGAGGCCTCCTTGCCGAAAAACTCCATCACTTTGCGCCGAACCGCTGGCATTCGCGTCTGTCCGCCCACGAGCAGCACGGTATCGATATCATCCGGTGTCAACCCCGCATCGCGCAAGGCTTGCCGGCAAGGCTCGAGTGTTCGGTCGACAAGTGCGAGCGTAGCGATCTCAAACTCACTGCGCTTCAGTTCGTGAATCAGGTGTTTGGGTCCGGTTGCCGTGGCGCAAATGAAAGGCAAGTTGATCTCGGTCTGGAGCGAGCTTGACAGCTCGTGCTTGGCTTTTTCCGCTTGTTCCTTGAGCCGCTGCATGGCTTTGGGGTCAAGGCGCAGGTCAGCGCCTTCAGCGGCAAGAAAGGTCTCCGCAATGTGGGCAATTAGGCACTGGTCAAAGTCCTCACCTCCGAGATGAGTGTCTCCAGCAGTCGCCTTGACACTGAAAACACCGCCTTCAATCTCGAGAATCGAAATATCGAAGGTGCCGCCGCCGAGGTCGTAAACAGCAATGCGCTGGCGCGCACCGGGTTGGTCCAAACCGAACGCCAAAGCAGCAGCGGTGGGCTCGTTGATGATGCGCTTGACGTTCAGCCCAGCGATCTTGCCCGCGTCCTTCGTCGCCTGGCGCTGAGCATCGTCGAAGTAGGCTGGCACCGTAATCACCGCGGCGGTGACAGCCTCGCCGAGGTAGCTTTCGGCTTGCTCCTTGAGCGCCCGCAGAATCGTCGCCGAGACTTCCGGGGGCGAGAGCGCCTGCCCATCGACAGCCACCCAAGCATCTCCGTTGTCCGCCGCCACAACTTCATAGGTCACCGTCTCGCGCTGGCGGGTCGTCGCATCCGAAGCGAATGCCTGGCCCATAAGCCGCTTGACGGAGTAGAGCGTGCGCTCGGGATGAGTCACCGCTTGGCGCTTGGCGACCACGCCTATTTGTCGGTCGCCATCCTCGGCGATGCTAACGAACGAGGGTGTTGTGCGCGAGCCCTCGGGATTCGGAATAACGATAGCCTCGCCACGCTCAAAAAACGCGACGCAAGAGTTCGTCGTCCCAAGGTCGATGCCAATAACGCGTCCCATGCGTGACCCTGCCGAAATAGATCCCCACTGCCCTGTTCACGAATCCATTTCGGATACGCAAAAAGCCCAAGATCAGCGCGATATCAACGCTCTACGGCACAAGCAGGTGCGTGCCGCAGGCCACGGCGGGCTTATGACTGCTCAACCACGCATGCCGGGGAGCGCAGCATCTACTGAGATTGCGCTGGATCGGACTCCGTATTCGAGGGTACCGGTGCGACGGGTGCTTTGGCAACGACAACCGTCGCAGGTCGCAGCAGGCGGGCCCCTAGACGGTAACCTGCAGCAAACTCACGTACGATGGTTCCCGGCGCAACATCCTCACGCGGGATCTGCTGAATAGCTTCGTGAAGCGCCGGGTCAAAAGGTTGATCAACACTCGCAACCCGTTCGAGACCTAGGCGGGAGAATGTGTCTTCAAAGAGCCGCAAGACCATGCCTACTCCGTCCTGCAGGGCCTTGATTTCGGTTGTTTGTTCGGTGGCCTCGAGGGCGCGCTGCAAGTTGTCCATAACGGGCAGCACTTCCCGCAGGGCATCCTCCTTGCCGCGTAGCAACGCGTCGGCGTGCTCCTTACGTGAGCGTTTACGGAAGTTTTCGAAGTCCGCGGCAACCCGCTTTAACTGGTCGTCTTTTTTGGCCAGCTCATCCTGAAGGGCCACCATCTCCTCTTCGGCGCCGCCGCCCTGCGCGTCAGCGTGAGGCGGAACACCCGCCCCGGGCGAGACAGATTTTCGGGTTGCTTCATCGTCCATAAAGACCTCACCGTTTGGCACGGTTTGCTCATGGGGCCCCTCGCCGCTGACGGCTCCCTGCACAACGGTCTTGGGCTGAGCTTCTGCCTGCCCGTCTTCGCGGGTTTGTTCTGCTTGCGTATTCAACGTGACCCTCTCCATCTCTCTTCGCTAAAGTAACACGTCACGACGCGCGCTCAAGCCCCGGCAGGAGGCCGCCCCGCTGGCTCCCGCCCCATGCCGGCCTCCAAAAGCGGTGGCTACGACTTAGACCGGAAACCGGAAAGCACCCGAAGTAGCGGAACCCTTTGCAGCCGCGTTTTGCCGAAAGCCGCAAGCGTGCGGCCATCCTCTTTCTTTGCGGCAGATTCGATTCTTTGCGGCATACTGTGGCTCGAGACCTGTGGCGCGATACCAAGACATACCGCGAGCTGAAAGCAAACCTACGCGCAGTGCTTCGAGCGCACGTCCCCGCACCGCGCTCAACGCGCGGCGCAAGCAAGGTGTTTCGCAGAAACCTGGGCAGCGCCACAAGGCACTTGAGCGATTTGCTGCCGGCAGGGAGGGCTTTCGGTTACCTGCCAGTTCACTTCAGCTTCGCCTACCCGCCTGGTCTCTGCCGCTCGGTCTTGTGATCTTTGCCAGTCTCTTCGTACCAGTGAGCGTCATGGACGACGAGGGGTTGCCGCGTTACCGCGCGCTACGCGACGAGTTGCGCGGCCTTGAGGTACGCAACGCCGAACTAGCCGCAAAGGTGCAGGAGGCCAAGGCCCAAGTCCAATCACTGCGCGACGACGAAGCGGTCATCGAGCAAGTTGCACGCGAAGAGCTCGGCATGATCAGCCCGAGCGAAGTGATACTCTTCGTCACCCCTTGACTCGAAGTAGCGGAACGGGAACGTTCTGAGTCGCCTGCAGACGACTCAGAACGCTTCCCCCGCAGCGTTCTAGCTACGGGGCCAGACTAAGCGACATCTTGCGCAGGAACCCTACCCGATGCTCGGCTGACCGCATCGACGAGACGCGGGTCGAGATGCACGTCCATTTGCGGGAAGGGAATCGAGACGCCTTCCTTGTCAAGCGCATACTTAAGAGCGCGATAGCCCGCTTGATAGACTGTCCAGTAGTCAGCTTTCGCGCACCAGATACGCAGTGACCAATCGACAGAAGACGCACCAAGTCCCGTTAGGACAACCTGGGGCGCAGGTTCCGTGAAGGCCTCGGGAATTTTGGCCGCAATCGACTCAAGGATCGAACGGACGTGGTCGATGTCAGCACTGTACGCAACGCCAATAGAGAAATCGACGCGGCGCGTATCGTAGTGAGTAATATTTTCAATCTTACTGCCGAAGATTTCAGAGTTTGGGACGATGACGCGCCGGTTGTCGAATGTTCGCAGATCAGTGGTGAAGAGCTCAATCGCTTCCACAAGCGCGACCTCGCCCGCGACCTTCACAACATCACCTGCCTTAAATGGCCGAAAGATGAGCAGCATGAACCCAGCTGCAAAATTGGATAGCGTACCCTGAAAGGCCAAACCTACGGCCAAACCACCGGCTGCAATCACCGCCGCGAAGCTGGCGGTCTCGAAACCGAACATGCCGAGTGCGCCGATAAGCGCCGCTGCGAGCAGTCCGTATTGAACGAAGGACCCGACGAAATGAGCTAACGTCTTGTCGAGCACGCTCTTGCCGAGACGCATGCGGATCGTACGCCCAACAAACGAGGCGAGCACCCATGCTCCGATGACAAGTGCAAGAAAGCCGAGAATCCGCGGCGCGTATGCGAAACCGAGCTCTCCGAGCCCTCTGATCCAAGCAACACTTAACTGTTCCATAATAGTGCGTTCCTTCGCCCGAGTAGGGCCTCTTTAGTCAAGTCGCCAACGCAGTTTCGCAGGCAATCGGCCGCTTTGGACAACCGCGGTTTCGGAGCCATACCGCGTGCGACGCATTTGCGGAGCTTCACTGGCGCGCGACCTAGCCTACATTTCTACTCCCAGGGGCGCTAGGTACGCACGATCTCGGGGCCGCGCATCGATGCGCGACGGTCTAGTACCCCAAGGGGTGCTCCTTGCGCCAACGCGCACGCTACTCGCCCGCGGCCTCGGGCAGAGGTGCCTCGTCAACTTCCGCCTCATCCGCCTCCGAGCCGACCGGCTGCTCGGCCGCTACTACCCCTGCTGGCGCGGCGCCCGCGGTGGGCGGGGCCTCAGACGGACCTCTGACTGCGTTCTCACCCGCTTCATTGTCGACTTCATCGTCGGCTTTGTTGTCGGCTTTGTTGTCGCGGGGCGCCTCGCCGAGCAGCGGCGCTTCGGCGGCGTCTTCAGTTACGCCGTCCCAATCCGCACACACTTCGGCGGCGTCTGGACACTCACAGGGTTTCTCGCAAGCATCGCGCCGCTCGGCCTCTGCCTCAGCGGCACTTGCTTTAGCGGCTTTGGCGCGCGCGTCGCGCTCAAAATCAAAGTCGTAAACCAGGTTGAGCGTTGTGATGGTATCGAGTTTGTCCGCGGGGACACCGGGAGCGACGTCAAGCGGGCGATTGTCGAAGCGAGCGGCGAAGTTCACACCGAGCTTGAGTTGGTTATAGATGGTGGTCTGCAGTTCCGTGACCCACTCAAAGCGAACGTTTTCACTCTCCTCCACGTCGAGCAAGAGCTCGAAGCCGGTGAAGAAACTCGCGTGCTCCGAGAGGCGGTTCATATATTCAGCGAATAGCCGAACAGAGTGGACGAGGTCATCGCCTCCCCCGTCGACGAGCTTGTCGTAGGTAAAGTCGTAACCCACTTCACTGCTGACGAAGTGTTTCGCCTTATCGCCCCAGAGAAGTCGTTTGTAACCGACCTGGTTCTGGACACGAACATCCATACCGGCGAAGATATCGTGGCGAGTATTGACACCCGCGTAGACTGCGTCGGATAACGTAACAGAAAAGTCATAGCGCGCGCGCGCGGTGACGGTGCGCGCGTTCGTCTCTCGATCCAGAAACTCGTTGTTTGCGTCCCGCAAGGATGCTTGACCGTATATACCCTGACCCATCGCCAGAAAGTTGTGCCGTCCGCGCAACAGGTTGAAGCGCATACCTACGTTCCCGAGGAAGGAGCGCGTATTGCCTGTGTTGAGCGTCGCACCCGCCGAGAGCGTCAGGGTGGTCGCACTGGCGTCCAAATCAATGACGTCGGGCAGCTCCGGTGCCTCTTCCGCGTGGAGTTCGAGTGGCTCAGGCGCCGGCTGCGCGCCGACCGAGCCTAGAGGCAGATTCAACGTGCCAATCGCCGCCACACCCGCAAGCACCCAGTACCGCGAAGCGGCCGCGGCACGCCTCCAGGGCCAAGTTCGGCTTTGGTGCGACGCTAACGCTCGCTCTTGCATAATCACTCGCGATTTTCCTTTCGGTTGAGTTTTCGATGGGCAGCGGCTCACCGCGTGGGCAGGCTACGCCGCGACGACGCTACCCACAGAGGGCCTCCGGCCCGCCGCGGGCTAAACGAGTTGCTGCGCTGAGTCAAGTCCATAGGCCGTTCACAGGCAAGTCTTCACCTGGATAGTCATGTCTAGGCAGCCGGCCGTTCGTTCGGCTACGATCGGTGGCATGCAGTCCGTGGATGACCTTAAGGATGACTCTCGTGGCGCTGCCGCGCAGGCGACTCTGCAGACCGCGGCGCGACGTCTGGAGGACCAGCTCGCGCTGATTTTGCGGGGAAAACCGCAGGTCATCCGGCTCGTGTTGACCGCACTTTTCAGTGGCGGGCATTTGCTCCTCGAAGACGTACCCGGCGTGGGCAAAACCACGCTCGCGCGCGCGCTCGCGGGCTCGCTCGGGCTCGATTTTGGTCGCATTCAATGTACCGCCGACCTGATGCCCGCGGATCTTATCGGCGTGAATATCCTCGATCGAACGACTGGCACGTTCGCGCTGCGCACCGGGCCGATTTTCACCGAGCTTTTGCTTGTTGACGAGATTAACCGCGCTTCTCCAAAGACGCAGAGTGCGCTGCTCGAGGCCATGGCAGAACGGCAGGTTACGCTTGATGGCGAACACCATCGCCTGCCCGAATGCTTTACGGTCATCGCGACGCAAAACCCCGTCGACAATCATGGCACCTTTGCGCTGCCCGAGTCCCAACTCGACCGTTTTCTCTTCCGCGCGTCGCTTGGCTACCCCCACAAGGATATTGAACGGGCCGTTCTACGCGAGGCAACCCGCCGACCAAGCTTGCGAACGCTTCAACCGGTGGTGGACCGAGCGCAGGTGACGGCTATCGCTGGAGCGGCGCGGCAGGTATTCGTAGAGGAGTCAGTGCTTAGCTACCTGCATGCGCTTGTGCTGGCTTCGCGCACCGCGCCGGCGGTACTCGTCGGCGCTTCGACTCGGGCAGCGCTGGCATGGCTTGAAGCGGCGCGGGTGTACGCCTGGCTCGAAGGCCGAGCCTTTCTTACGCCGGGCGATGTACGCGCCCTTGCCGTCCCAGTTCTCGCGCACCGCCTGCGCATGCGTGCGAGCGCGGCTGACGTTGACACGGGCAACGAGTTGACAGCCTTGCAAGAAACGACCGTGCTGCAGATCATCGAAGGGGTGCCGGTTCCGCTTTAGGGCCCTGCTGTGGAAGCGCTCCCCTCACAGGCCGACAACGCCGCCAGCCGCAAAGCCCGCAGCCACGACCGCCGCGTCAGCGCGAAGGGACGCCGCCTGCTCGCAAGACTGCGGCCACCGCGGACGATAAAGCTGACCGGTAGCGGCAAGCTCGCGATTGCCTTGACACTCGGGCTCGGGCTTGCGGCGGTCAACTCGGGCAATAACCTACTCTACCTGCTGCTCGCGTTTCTACTTTCGGCCATCGTGCTGAGCGGCATTCTGAGCGAACTTGGCCTCCGGCGCCTGAAGGTAGCGTTCGAAGCGCCAGCACGGCTATTCGCTGCGGAGTCCACGCCGGCACGGGTTCGCGTCAACTCGCCCGGACGACTGGCGACCCTCGATCTCACAGTACGCCTCTCCTGGCAGCAGGGGGCGTCGGGAGTCGCAGCAACGCATGTGTGGCTGCTGCAGCTTGGGCCGCACTCCGAGCGCGTCCTGCAGCTACCAGTCACCCCGAACGAGCGCGGCGCTCTGCGTTTTCTCTCGGTAGAATGCATCTCCGGCTTCCCCTTTGGGCTCTTCGCGAAGTGCGCACGTTTTCCTTTGGGTCAGCCGGCGCTTGTTTTCCCCGCACGCCGGCTGAAGGGCGTACGCCTACGCCAGCACTTGCAACGGCAAACCACCGGTGCGCGAGCTGCACAACTCGGCTCGCCCGGCAGTGAAGACTGGCGTGAGCTTCGCGGCTACCGCAGGGGTGACGCACTGGCGACCGTCGCCTGGAAGGCAAGTGCGCATCAAGGCCGCTGGGTTGTCATTGAGCGCGACGCTAGCCCGCTGCCGCTCTGCGTGTTTGAGGTCGACGCGCTAGCACGGGGCGACGCCTTCGAAGAAGCCCTGATGCGCGCGTCTACCCTCCTTGATGCAGCGGTGAAGGCAGGGGTAGCATTCGAAGTGCGTGTGCTCGGGGCCCAGCGCCCGCACCGGCTGCTGCGCTTCGAGCCCGGGTCGCCCTTGGGCTCGCAGACACCGGACAGGCTGTGGCGGGCGCTCGCCAAACTGGAGTCACGGGCACTGTGACGGCGCAACGACGACCGCTGGATGTACGGCAAAGGCCAGGAGACCGGCGCATTCGGGGCCTCGTCTACCTCTGCGCCGTACTAGGCCTTGTGGGGCTCACGAGTGGCGCACTTAGCGCAAGTTTGGCGGGCCCACTCGCCCTCCTGACGCTCGGCGCCCTTTTCCTGTTCGACGACACGACCTGTGGTCAGTGGCTTCATGCCCGCCGCAATCGCCTCGTCTGGCTTCTGGTACCGATAACCCTTGGCCTCGTCTTTGTGCAGAGTTGGGTCAACGCCATCTTCGCTCTGGCGGCTTGGCTCCAGGTCATCGCCGTCCTCGACCACCGCGCACCGCTCGGACCGCTGCGGGTGGTGACCCTAGCCTTCACGCACTTTGTGGCCGGCGCACTCGTGCCCGCGGGCCTGGGCTTCGGCGTGGCTTTCGTTGCCTTCGCGCTGCTAGCGCCGCCCCTGCTGCTGCTCTCCCAGCTGCGCGCGGCGGCGCTACGGCAACCCAAGCCCGCAGGCGAGGCGCTGCACGCGCGCACCGAGCTACTCGCGACCCTACCTAATGCCGAAGTGCGCCGCTGGACCTGGCTATGCGTCGCGCTGGCCGGGCCCCTGCTGGCAACGACCTTCGCCGTGTTTTGGGCCTTCCCACGCATAGGCCACGGACTTATTCCGATGGGCCTTCGGTCGGAAGCCACGCGCACCGGACTGAGCGACGCGCCGAGTGTCGGAACGGCACTTGATGTACTCGAAGACCAGGCGGTCGTGGCCCGACTGACCTTTTCGGGCGCTACGACTGCGTCCAGCCGTAGCGGCGACAGCATGCCTCGAGCCCCCTTGGGGACGAAGCCTCCGGGTGCGGTACGCCTGCGAGCGCTGGTCCACGACGCCTTTGATGGCCAGCGCTGGCGGCGACGTCTAACGGCAGAGCAACCCTTATTGAGTAACCTCGCAACCTACCGGCTGCGGCGCTGGCCGGAGATCAACCGTGACCCGTGGGTCGACGTGCTGTTAGAAAATCTCGATCTGCCGGTGCTGGCGCAGCTCGACGAAACCATCGCGATTTCCCTGCATGACCAGGAAGTGCGCCGAGGCTTGCGGCGGCGACCGCTTTGGGGCCGTTCGGGTCGCGAGGTGCGCTATCGCGGCGCACCTCAGCCGCTGCACTACCGCCTGTGGCTCGACCCAACCCTTGCACAACGCAGCGAAAAGCTAAGCGCGGAGGTGGTCCAAGCCAACGCCTACCTCGAAGTGCCCCCTTCTGCCGAAGCGCTGACACGGGAAGCCCGGCGGCTGGTAGGGCACCTCACCACCCCCGAGGCCCAGGCATTGGCGCTGCACGCATACTTTCGCGAGAGCGGCGCGTTCACCTACACCCTCACGGACCTACCCCAAGGCCCGGATGCGCTGAGCGAGTTCGTACTGCGCGTCAAACGCGGACACTGCGAACTCTTTGCCAGCAGCTACGCCCTGATGTTGCGGGGCCTCGGCATTCCCGCGCGCTACGTGACCGGCTTTGCAGGCGGCGAATGGAACGACTACGGCAACTACCTCGCGCTGCGCCAGGCAGACGCGCACGCCTGGGTCGAAGCTTACCTCGGCGAGCGTTGGATCACGCTCGACCCGACGCCAACCCGGGGCGGGGCGGCACGCACGGCGAGTGGCTGGGACCGCGTGCGCGCCTACATCGACGCGGCTCAAGCGCGCTGGCGACGTTGGGTGCTGGAGCACGACGCTGCACGCCAGTGGCGCGCCCTGAAGACAGCGGGTAGATGGCTCAGCGCGTGGGCTGGCAACCGTCGCCCGCAGCCTGGAACCAAGGCAGCGCACAGCAAGCCTGACGGCCAACCGGAAGCGCGCAACTCGTTTGGGTCGCTCCGCTGGGTGCTGTCTAGTCTGCTGGGCCTAGCGGCATTGCTCCCCGTTTGGCTTTTCTGGCGCAGACGCGTGGGCCGCGCGCCCGGCGGCGGACGCAAGGCACGGCAAGCCTTGCGTCGCCTAGACCACGCCTTCCGTACGGCACGCGCACCGAGGCCAGCTGCCCGCTTGCCCTCGACGCACCTCGCTGAAGCACCACTGAGCCCCGAAGCACGCAGCGCATTGGCTTCCCTCCTAAGCGCGTACGAAAGCGCGCGCTTCGGCAACACCCCCATAGAGCCGGTTTGCCAGGACCTGCAACCTGAGGGACACTCTCGCTGATGAACCTATTATTTTCATGGCTTTTGCTTTCCCTTGCCTTCTGGATCACCGCCAAGGTAGTCCCCGGGTTCACGCTTCGCTCGGGCGTCAGTGCGATGGTGGTAGCCGCACTCTTTGGCCTGTTGAACTTCGTCTTAGGCTGGCTATTTTTCGTGGTTCTGGGCATCGCCACGCTGGGCATCGGCTTTCTGCTAGCCGTGATCACGCGTTGGGTGGTCACAGCCATCTTACTGAAGATTACCGCTGGAATGACCTCACGTCTCGAAGTCCGGAACTTCGGCACCGCGCTCATCGCAGCCCTGGTGATCGCCGTTATCGGCAGCGCGGCCGAATACGCCATCACGCACGTCTGATCGCCCCCCCCGCCAACGCCTGGCAAAATTGGTGGGACGCGCGGCTGCCAAACAAGCGCGCGCACTGCGCACTTGCGCGCGCACCGTCTAAGCACGAAGCTTCGGCGCCTATGACTAGGATTCTGACCCGAAGTGATGTTGCCGCGCTCGTAACCATGGCGGATGCGGTGGAGGCGGTGGAGAATGCGTTTAGCGCGATGGTACGTGGCGAGAGCCAGATGCCCTCCAAAGTCTACCTGTCGATGGCGGACCTCGACGGCGACTTCCGTGCAATGCCGGCGCGCCGGGGCGAATATGCCTCGCTGAAATGGGTGAATGCCCACCCGCACAATCCTGAGCGCTACGGCCTACCCGCCGTGCTGGCGTCGCTCATTCTCAATGACGCCCGTAAGGCGAGCACCCTCGCGGTTATGGATGCAACGCGCATTACCGCATTGCGCACCGGCGCCGCGGCTGCCGTCGCAACCAAGCACTGCCTTGCGGGCGAAGCCCCGGCGTCGCTGGGCATTGTGGGCGCTGGTGTCCAGGGACAACTGCTCATCGAGGCACACCGTGTCATCTATCCGAACATCGCAGTGGTGGTTGCAGACCTCGACGCGAAGCGGGCGGCAGCACTGGCAGCGGAATTCGGCGGGCGCGTGGGGAGCCTGGAGGCGGCCTGTGCCTGCACCGTGGTCTGCACAGCTACGCCCGCGCGGCGGCCGGTGGTTCAGCTCGAGCACCTCGGCCCCAACTGCCGACACATCAACGCGATGGGCGCCGACGCCCCGCACAAGCAAGAAATCGCCGGTGCTGTCCTCAAGAACGCCTGGCTCATCGTCGACAGCCGGGAACAAGCAACCCACAGCGGCGAGGTCAACGTACCTCTACACGACGGCCTCCTCTCGCCAGCCGATATCGCCGGCGATATCGGCCAGGTCGTAGCGGGCCACCTGAAACGCCCACCCGCCACGCGCCTCTCCTTATTCGATTCGACCGGCCTTGCCATTCAAGACCTAGCGCTTGCCGAGCGCGTCCTGGCCCGCGCCGAAGCCACTCAGACCGGACTTCTCGTCGACCTCCACGCCTAGCCTCCACCCATCGAACGCATGCCTACCCGGACACGCACCAACCCACGGGGAGTTCACGTGCACGGGGAGCAGCGCAGGGGACGGCTCCGCGAAAGCGGAGCGCGTTCTCGAGTAAACCGGCTTCGCTCTACGAGGTCGGCGCAGGCGCGCACGAGAGTGCTCTTGACTCATCGTCATACACGGCATGCTCTCCCCCGTGCCCATTGATGAGCCCGCCACCCGTGGCACCAGGTCTGGCCAGCCTAAGCAGCGCGGCGCTGTAAGAACACCCAGCCACGCTCACTAACGCGTCGGCATCGGTCAGCAGCGACATGCAGGAATAGGGCCCGTTTAGCCCGGCACCGCTCACCATATTGGTGAACTGAAGTTGAGCGATGGGGTCCTCGATGGCTTGGACCGATACGATGTCCTGCATCGCGTCATCGTAGAAAAGCTGGTACCCGACCGACCGGTCTGGGTCTCCCAAAAACGCGGCGTGGTAGTGGTTTGTGCCATCCCGGTCATGCTTCGTTGCGCCAACGCATGCTGACGCTTCGTCGTCCCCGGCGGGGCGCATACACAACCTGGCAATGATTTCGGAGTTCTCCGGCAAACCGGTCGCGTGAATTATCAGGCAGGCCGTTGCCTCCGTCTCGGATGGCTCGTTGTCTATAAGCACATAGGTTTGTTTACCGGGCGCACGCTCGGTCATTGCTATCGCGGCGTCGGAGCACGCCTGAGCACTTTCGGCACTATCGGATTCCGTGCAGAATGCGGCGAGATAATCCGAGACTAACCGGTCTCGCGTCACCTCCTCCGCGCGTTCGAATAAGGTGCGTGCCCCGCCCAGAAGGTCGATAGCGTCGGGCACCAACACTTCTGCTTCAATAGGTCCTGAGCTGGTGGGAACGGTTGCCGTCACGGTGCTCGGTGGCACGCCACCACGTTCATTTATGTATGCGGCTACCTCGTCCGGCGGCACTTCTTCGACCTCGACACAGACTCCATCGTGCCATTGATTACCATCCGCTCTGCACTTCCTAATGGCTTCCTCGCGCTCGTCCATTTTGTCGTTAAAGCTATTGAATCTATCCTTGGCCTCGCTGGCGCTCTTCTCGGCTTCGCGCAACTGGAAGTACGCTTCGCCAACTTTAAACACCATAGCACCCGCTCCGATCACCAAGCCAACTTTAGTGAATTTACTGAGAAGCCCCAACTTACTGACGCTTAATAACTTAGCTTTTGGGGCTAATGCGGTAGCATTAGGGTTACGCACCGTTATCGCCGAACTATTTGGGGTCGAACCAGTATTCGGGGGGGTGCGGAGGGGTCCTCCGGGGAGACTAGGATTTGGGGTCGGACTAGTATTCTCGGGGGTGAGGAGTCTTTGTCCGGGGGGAGGAGTCTTTGCGGTGGAATTTGGCGTTTTTGTTGTGCCTCTTTCTATCAGCTTTTTATAGCCAGCTACAACTCTTTTTTCGCTTTAGTTAATCCTTTTTTTGCGCTATCCAGAGCACTATTTATACTATCGCGCCAATGTTTCTCAGCGTGCGTCTCGTTTACGACCAAAGGCGCCTGACATGCGCATATTAGGCTTGATGCACCTAGTAGCGCCACGCAGAGAAACGCCGTGGCGCCTGATCGACCGCGCAGACGCTTCAAATTCCAACACATCAGCATATCGCATTACCAAGCACCATCTATGCCAATATCGCACATCGACGACAACGTCTCACATGCAGGCATTGAGATACACGGTCGCCGCACGGGACCTCCTGACTCAACGGCTTGAGCGCTGCTTGCACGCGGCAAACGACGCAGGGACAAGCGCATGGCGACAGTGCTTGCGAGGGCCCGCGGCCACCCGAAGCACCGCGCGCACTCCGAGGTTTTTCGAACGCCTGTGCGCGGCTAAAATGTCTCCCTGAACCGCGACAGAGCGCGGTTGCGCGTAGCGGGAGCGAGAGGGGCAGGGTAGGCTGCCGGCGCTGATATGCTTGTTGCTGAGAATCTGGGCAAACGCTTTGGGCCGCAGGTGCTGTTTGAAGGCGTAAGCGTGGCCATTGAGGCGGGGCAGCGCGTGGGGCTCGTGGGTGCCAATGGGTCGGGGAAGAGCACGCTGGGCAAGGTGCTCGCCGGCCTTGAGCCTTCCGATACAGGGCAGGTGCATACCAAGCGCGGCTTTCGTCTGGCTTACTTGACGCAGGAGCCGACGTTTGGCGCGGCACAGACGCCGCGGGAAGCCGTCGTTGAAGCACTTGGGCCATGGACAGAGGCGAAGCGCCGCTTTGATGCGGCGAGCGAGTGCCTCGCCGACGCGAGCCAAAATGAGGCGGCGCATCTAGCCGCCCTCAGCGAGCAGGGCGAAGCGATGGAAGCGCTCGAGCAAGCCGGAGGCTTTGCCGTCATGCACGAGGTCGAGGAGTACCTTGAAGCGCTGGGCGTGCAAGCTATCGACGGACCTCTCGCCGACCGCAGCGGGGGCGAGCGGCGCCGGGTCGCGCTGGCGGCGCTGCTCTGCACCCAGCCGGACCTCGCTATCCTCGACGAACCCACCAACCACCTCGATATCGGGGCGATTGAATGGCTGGAAAAGCACCTTGCAGAGCGTTTTACCGGTGCACTACTGCTCATCACCCATGACCGTTACCTGCTCGACGCGGTGGTCAGTCGCACGCTTGAACTGGCGGGGGGACAACTTTTCAGCTTCGAAGGAGGCTGGGATGCCTACCTTGAACAGAAGGCGGAGCGCGAGCTGCAAGCCAGCCGTACCGAAGCCAACCGCCAGAACTTTCTGCGCACAGAACTGGAATGGCTGCGCGCGTCGCCCAAGGCCCGCACCACCAAGTCGCGTTCCCGCGTCGGTCGCGCCGAGGCAGCCATCGCGAGCAAGCCTAAGTCAGATGGGCCCAGCTTAGTCCTGCGGGGCCAGAGCCAACCGCGCCTCGGCAGCACCATTCTTGAATGCGACAATCTCTCGCTCAGCCTTGGCGGCAAAACGCTGATAAAAGACTTTAGCTTTCAGCTTACGCAGGACGAACGCGTTGGCATCATTGGGCCGAACGGTGCAGGCAAGACCAGCCTCTTTCGCACCTTTCTCGGCCAGCTTGAGCCCAGCGCCGGCGAGGTACGTCTGGGCAAGCACACCCGCTTTGCGTACCTCTCCCAAATGCGTGACAACCTTGACCCCGAGCTATCCATTCAAGAAGCAGTGGCCAAAGATGGGCGCCAGGTCATCCTCAACGGGGAGGCGGTCGACGTACGCGGCTACCTCCAGCGCTTCCGCTTCGACGGCGCGAAGCAACGCCAGAAGGTCTCTGCCCTGTCCGGCGGCGAGCGCGCCCGGGTCTCGTTGGCGCGCCTACTTCTCGAGCCCGCCAACGTGCTGTTACTGGATGAACCCTCGAACGACCTCGACGTGGCAACTCTCTCGGCGCTTGAGGAGATGCTGACAGCGCCGGGACGCACCGCCATCGTGGTCACCCACGACCGCTACTTTCTCGACCGCGTGGCCACGCAGATGCTCGTCTTCGAGGGCGCAGGCCGGGTAACGCGCTACGCCGGCAACTACGGGGACTACCTGGTGCAAGCCGCCTCCGCGTTCCGGGCTGCCTCCGTTGCCCCCGCGAAGGCGTCGTCATCAAAGGCCGCCCCCAAAGCGCAACGGGAGGTGTCCCAGACGCAAGACGCGGCTCCGAGCAAGGAGCCCGTGTCAGCAGGGCCCAAGCGCCTCACCGTGCGCGAGGAAGAAGAACTCGCGGGCATGCTGGGCCGCATCGAAGCCGCCGAGCAAGCGCTCGAAGCTGCCGAGACCCAGCTCAACGATCCAGAGCTTTACCTTGGCGATGGTGCCGCAGCGAGTGCCCTCGAACAAAAAGCCGACCAAGCTCGCGCCCAACTAGAAGCCCTCATGGAGCGCTGGGAAGCCCTCGAAGCACGGCGTTCTCCCTAGCACGGTGAAGAAACAGGTTGTGCCTGCAGCCCGCGGCCGGCGTGCGAGCGCGCGCGGGCATTGGTCTTGCTGGAGGCAATAGGTTCGCCGGGGCGAGCATCCGACCGTAGAGCATCAGCTTTGAGCGGAAGTGCGTTGATGTTGTTTAGATATTCGCTTCCGCGGCTTAGAACCCTTGCCACGGCAAGCCCACCCAGGGCCTATCTGCTAAAACGCGGATCGCTCGCCTTTCCGGTTAAGCGACAGAACCGAAGCACCAACCTAGCCTAACATAGCACTGCGGCACCACGGCCTTTGTCTAGGCGGGATCCATGCGCTAGCGTTTTTCGCAACGTTGCGCTTAGGAGGTTCTATGTTTGCCGATTTAAAGTTCTGGTACGTCGATGCCATCCAGAAATACGCCGTCTTTCAGGGACGTGAACGTCGCACCGCGTTCTGGATGTTTGCCCTTGCAAACGCCGTGATTTCGGTCGGTCTGCTGCTCTTGTCGCGCGGCATCCCACTCTTCAGCTCCCTAACCGTGCTCTATGATCTCCTAATATTGGTTCCCGCTCTCGCCCTCGGGGCGCGTCGGCTACATGACACCGGCCGCAGCGGCTGGTGGCTCGTAGCGTCCCTCGTACCGCTTATCGGGCCCCTCTTACTGATCTGGTTTTTTGTACAGGAAAGCGATGCGGGCGACAACGCCTACGGCCCGAACCCGAAGGCCACCTCTTGAAAAACCGCGCTGCTCCGCTCCGCCGCCTCCTAAGCGCGGGCCGTGCAGCCGGCGCCTCCCCTGGCACCACCTCGTCTGCCAGACAGCAGGGCGCTGCGCGTTTTCGCCGCTACATTACGCCGTAGGCAAGTAGGGCATCGGCGACTTTAACAAAGCCGCCAATGTTGGCGCCGTCGACATAGTTCACCGGCCTGCCAGAGGTGCTTTCGCCGTAGGTCACACACTGAGCATGAATATTGGCCATGATATCTTGGAGCTTCTGGTCTACCTCTTCCCGCGTCCATGACATGCGCTGCGCGTTCTGCGACTGTTCCAGACCAGATACGGCAACACCACCCGCATTTGCAGCTTTCCCGGGACCAAATAGAACGCCAGCGTCCTGAAAAACCGCAATCGCTTCGAGATCGCTAGGCATATTGGCGCCTTCGGAGACGGCTTTGCAGCCGCCCTTAACGAGCGTTTTGGCGTCATGGCCGTCAATTTCATTTTGCGTGGCGCAGGGAAAGACCAGCTCTCCTGGGACGCCCCATGGCCGAGCGCCCTCGTGGAACTCGGCACGGGGATAACGCGAGGCGTATGCCGCGATGCGGCCGCGCTGAACTTCTTTGATCTCGCGAACGTGCGCCAGTTTTTCGGCAT
>SLQV01000027.1 GCA_007131285.1 Myxococcales bacterium | reverse complement strand
TCCGTACCCAATTGTGGGTCCCCCCGAGACCCTCCGCGGGCCCTGCAGCCACGCGCTCGCCGGGACCCCAGCCTTCATGCGTGAGCGATTGAAGGTGCGCGGCGAACACAGCAGCGAACCCAGGGCTGTAGAGGCTCAACCTTAAGCTGAAGCCGTATAGTCCGCACGCTAGCGCGCTCTTCGGATCCCAAAACCACCGCGGGGGACTCCCGGAGCCAGAACACCGGCGCGGCCCCCTGTCTGGGTGAAAGGCAAGGCGGTTGCGAGCAGCGAGCGTGGGAACATCGAGGACCCGCCTTCGGCCGCAGCGTACGGGCCTACCTCGCGGAGTTGGGCGGGGGGCCTCTCGCGTATCACAAACGCCAAAGCGAAAAAGCGCTAGTGGCGGCCGCCCGCGGCGTCTCGGGCCAGGGTATCGGCGCGTTCGTTGAGGGGATGGCCGGCGTGACCGCGAACATAGTGCAGCGAGAAGGCGGGTAGCCGAGCGAGGGCTTCTTTCACCTGCGCGATGAGCGCCTGATTCACTTTGGGCTTCCAATGTTTCGTGAGGACACCGATTGCGTACTGACTGTCGGTGTGCAGTTCAAGCGCGAGACCGAGCGCATCGGCCTTTTGTGCGGCCCTGAGTATCGCCATCAGCTCGGCTTGATTGTTCGTGCCGCGCCCCAGATGCTCGGCGATTTCCGTCTCCTGCGCGCCTGCTTGGAGCACGACCCCAAGACCGGACGGACCGGGATTGCCCAGGGCGCTTCCGTCGGCGTACGCCACGCACCACGGACCCTTGTAGGCGCGTGCGCCTGTTTTGGGCGTGGCCTTGGTTGATGCTCTTTCTGCAGACGACGAAGGCGTTCCGATCTCTTGGGCGCTGCCCGAGTCTGCTTCATCGGTCTCGGGGACTATGCTTGACGCGCTGTCTGGGAAGACGGGACCCGCATCAGCCAGCGGCTTCAGGTTGCCTGGATAGGCAAAGTATGACTTGCCTGCGGGCAGAGCATAGCGCAGCTCTACCTTGCCGTTGGTGATAGCGAACTCGCCTTCGGCGGTGACTCGGGCATAGACGCTGCGCCCGCGCAGCTGGTGGCGCATCCACGGCATAGCGCAGGGTGTACAAAATTCCGCTTGCTCGCGCTAGCTTGGGGCGGATAGCCATTGACCCAGCTTTGCTCGCTCGGTACCTCTTCCGTCTATGAAGCTCTACTCGGGTAAGATACCCGTCATCGCCAAGGAAGTGACCCACGCACTTGTACGCGCCAAAGCTATTGAGTGCGAGTTTGAGTCAGAAGTCAGCGCGGACTTCGAGGCGGTACTGAAGGAGTACTTGCGTTTTGAGCGTCGCGTCACCGATGAAGCGCAGCGGGCCCTCGACCGCCAAGGACTCAGCTACGACCAACTCCGCCGGGTGCGCGGAGAGTTTGCAAAGAAACGCGGCGCGCCCGACGCAGACGATATCCTTCCCTACCTGGTTGGGCAGATCATCGACATGCTTTTTCATTCGGCCCACGTCGAGGAGGTCTTTGCGGAAGATACCGCGCTGCGCACGCTGATTGTGCCCGTGCTGCGTAAGCATCTGGACGTTGAGGCCTCACTGGACGAAGCCATTCGCGCCAAAATCCGCAATCTCAAGGAAGGCACTCCGGAATACGAGATCGAGTACGACCGGATCTCTGGCCAGGTCAAACGGAGTCTCGGTCTTCTATGAATGCAACCCGGAGCATGACCGGGTTTGGGCGCGCGGAGCGGGCGATCGATGCCACAACCGTACTCACCATTGAAATGAGTTCGGTAAACCATCGTGGATTTGATGCGAGGCTTAGAGTGCCTGACTGCCTCAGTAGCGAACAGCCCGCTATTGTGAGCAGACTACGGCATGCGCTAGGCCGCGGCAGTGTCACGCTCAAGTGCGAGCTCGTGTCTCTCGCGAACCGCGAACCCGCCGCGCCGAGTCCGCTAGTGAATCGGGACTATTTAGTCGCCACTTGGGCCACGCTAGAGCCTATCGTCGCGAACGGAGACCTACCCGCAGCCGCTGCCTACGCCCTGCTTGCGCGCGCGCCCGAAGCTTTCGCGTCCACCCCCCGCTCGACCGCACCGGATCCCGCGTTTGCGGCGCAGCACTTCGACCTCTACCGGGCATGCGAGCGCGAGGCAACGGCAACGCTGCTCGGCACACAGGAAGACGAAGGGACGGCATTAGCCGCCGAGCTTGAGCAGCTTATAGACACCGCGGCTGAGACACGCGTTCAGCTCGGCGCGCGGGCGGCAGGCGTACCCGCATTGCAGCTTGAAACCCTACGCAAGCGTGCCGCGGATCTACTCGGAAGCGCCGCACCAGGCGACCCGAGCCCCAATGGCCAAATGCTTGAAAGAGAGCTTGCCTTGCTAGCTGCTCGCGGAGATGTCACCGAAGAGCTCGCGCGCCTCGATGTGCACCTTGAAGCGCTGCGCGACACGCTTCACGGTGGCGACTTCACGAAGGGTCGCCGACTCGAGTTCCTCTGCATCGAGCTTGGACGAGAGGCCAACACCTGCGCCTCAAAACTCAACGATGGCGGCGCCCGTAGCCTGTGTATCGACCTCAAGCTGATCATCGAGCGCATTCGAGAGCAAGTGCTCAACCTGGCGTAGGGTCAGGCGTCTGGGGTCTTCGTGAATGGAAGGCACGTGAGTACGTCTCGCGTATCGGCGCAAGGGTCGCTACACTGGGCGAACGCGATACGATAGGTGCCGCCTGCCCTAGGCGTGGACGGGGCAGGAGTTAGCCCAGGCTAGGTACAGGGGGCGCTTGGCAGACACAAGCTCTCTAGGCGATGCTAGCCAAGGTTTATCTAGCTGATTGCCTTGCTCTGCCTCAATCATTTAGGGGGATACGTGGATACCGAACGCTCATTTACCTTACTCATTCTGTGTTCGCCGTCGGGCGCGGGCAAAACAACGCTTGCGCACGCAGTGCAGAAGCTTGAGCCGAAGCTCGACTTTTCAGTATCTCATACGACGCGCGCACCGCGTTCGGGCGAGGTCGATGGCCGGGATTACTACTTCAATAGCCGGGCGGACATGTTGGCGCGTATCGAACGCGGCGAGTTCGCTGAGTGGGCGTGGGTCCACGGCAATCTCTACGGCACCTCACATCAGGAAATACGGCGCTGCCGGGCTCAGGGCGCAAGCGGTGTCATCTTCGATATCGATGTACAGGGCGCCCGGCAACTGCGCGCGCTCTACCCAAGCGAAGCATTATCTGTTTTTGTCCTGCCGCCGTCAGCGGCGATTCTGCGCGCACGCCTCGAAGGCCGCGGCTCCGAGGACGAAGCATCTCTCAAGCGGCGCTTAGGTGTCGCCGCAGCGGAGCTAGGCCACTACCAGAGCTTCGATTACGTGCTCGTCAATGACCATGTCGACGAAGCAGCGGCCACGCTGCACGCCCTGGTCATTGCCGGGCGCCACCAGCAAAACAGAATGCGCATGCGCGCCGAAGCGCTGCTCGACGAACTACGCACCCTCCAACAGGACGGCTAACAGGGCACGAGAGCCGGCGGCCCGGACCCCAAAAAGCGACCCCTCGGCCGCAACAAAAAGGAAGCCGGGGCGCTCCTGCGCCGCGTTGATGGCGCACCTGATGCTCGCTCAGGCCTGAATTCTCGCGCCTGCCGTGAAGGCTTCGCGACCTGCTCCAGCGCAAGCCTACAAGCGGCATCGCCTTTCACTCGTCAAAGCTGCGCCGACCACCAGTCCGCGAAAGGCGCACTCAGCTCACTGGGCGCGATGCTGACGAACTCGGCACATTTGTAAGGGTGGAGCTCACGGAAAAGTTCCGCGATGGCCGGCAAATGATCGACTTCGGTCTTGATCCAGAGCACATGTTCGGGCGACTCGCACACTTCGCCCTGCCACCGGTAATAAGAGACAACCTTGTGCACGCTCTGCACGCACGATGCCAGACGCGCGTCTACCAGAGCACGCGCAAGACTCTGCGCCGCCTCTCGATCATCGACACTTGTCACGAGCAATCTCTGCGTCGTGGCAGTGACCGTCCGCACGGCTGCGCGTCCAGCAGGCCCCGAGCTTGTGGCGGTGGTTCGCGCAACGTCAGTGCTCGCGAACCGGCTCGGTGTTACGCCTGCTACACCTCGCCCCGTGTCATTCGCATCGGGGTTGAGCATCGTCATAAGGTCTCCTCACCAAAAAGGTGACAGGCAAGCCTGAGAGATTCAACCATTGAACGCTCGTGCCCAGTCCTTCATCACCGGCCAGCGAGCGTTCCGGGAGGAAGACGCGCCCTACTCCTTCCGGCGCGCTGGGGGCTCACAGCGACGCCGATGGCGGAGGTGCCGCCACTGTGAATCCCAGCTCAGTGAATGCTTCCAAGCCCCCAAGCATCGCCAGCGATGAGAAGAGCTCGCGCAGTCCTGCCGCCGCCGAGGAGGCTGAACGCGCTGCATTCTGCGGTGCGTTCAGGTCGCACCTTAGGTTAGAGCGCCAACTAGGCGCTCGCAGCGTGGCGGCCTACGTTGCCGATGTAAACGGGTACCTCCTCGCGCGCGCAGACATGCCTTTTGCGGAGGTATTCGCTGAGGCGCCTTTAGTGAGCTACATTGGCCAACGCGTGGCCTCGGGGGCCGCGCTGAGAAGCGTTGCCCGGTCGGTCGCTGCGCTGCGCGCCGCATTGCACGTGGCGCACAACTGGCCGGGTCTAGGGCCGATACTGGCACCAGAAGCGCTTAAGGCACCCAAGGTGGGTCGTAGCCTGCCAAAGGCACCCACCACCGCCCAGCTTACCGACTTTTTTTCGGCCCTGGAAGCGTCGGGCCCGGAGGGCCAACGCGATGCGGCGCTTTTCGCGTTGCTCTATGCCGCGGGACTACGCGTCAGCGAAGCGGTGGGGCTGCCACTTGAGAGCTACGATGCGGCGGGGAGCGCGCTCCGCGTGCGGGGAAAAGGCGGCCGCGAGCGCCTGATTCCGTTGGACCCCGATGTACATACTTTGATCGAACGTTACCTGGCTGACGTGCGCCCGCTGTGGGCGCCGCCACAATGCCGCGAACTTTTCGTTTCCAGACGCAAAAAGCCTCTGACCCGCCAGGCGGTGTGGAAGCGCATGCAAACGCTCGCGCGGGATGCGGGGCTCGGTGACGCCTTGCACCCGCACCAACTACGCCACGCCTTTGCGACCCAAGCCCTGCGTGCAGGGGCTGATCTTCGCACCCTACAGGTCTTACTTGGACATGCCTCAATCGATACCACACAGATCTACACGCAGGTGTCAAACGAACGCCTCGCCGCAGTCCATGCCCAAGCACACCCTCGGGGACGTCGCGCTTAGCTAGCTCACGCGCATGCTCGCATGAGCCTTAACTACGCCTCAGCCTAAGGTTGCTCCTCCGCAACCCAAGGTTCGCTTCTCGCGAATATCCTGGTCTCATCCAGGCTGGGACGCGACGGGCGCCCTCGCGCTAACGCGCCCGGCCGCCGGCTAGGCTCAACCAATGCTTCCACCTGTCAGAAAAGCACCCAACAGCGCCCAAACACTCACGGCTCGCAACGGCGCGAAGGGCGCTGGCGCGTTGACCGCGCATTGATGCGTCTAACTCGGAGAGGCCTGGCCATCGCACGCCACCTTATCGCAAAGCTCTGCCGAGTCCGCGTCACCGACTTACGTCGGCTCCCTCATGACGCGTCTGTGGTGCCACACCCTACGAAGGTCTTGATGCCGCATCTCCGCCCGGCACCTCTATGCGCCGAGGATGTGCTGTGTCAGGCTGTCGTCTCAGAGATGGAACGGCCTCACCACGATGCAACATGGGCGCCGCGGGCACGCGGGTTCGGACCGTTAGCCGTGAAGCCAGAAGCGCTCACCCGCGGAGCAACGCGCTACCGGCTCGGACGGATCGTCGGTTTGGCTGTATGCTGCGGCTGCGGCTGCGGCGTAGCTGCGTGCGGCGGGAAAACCAGCCCGGCTAGTACCGCAGGTGAGCACGCTGGTGCGCGGACCATTGACGGATCCATCGCTCAGCGCATCCTAGTGATCGATGGCCACGTCGACTTGCCGATGCGACTCGACCGCAGCCGGCGCCCCGATGGCAGTCTGGGCGAAGATGTCGGCCAAGAGACCACTGCCGGTGATTTCGACTTCGTTCGGGCCAAGCGCGGCGGCCTTGATGCGCCTTTCATGTCCATCTACGTGGAGCCGTGGCGTGTGCAGGATGGCAGCGCTCGCGCCACCGCTGACCGGCGCATCGATATCGTCGAGGGGCTCATTCGCGCGGCACCCACCCGCTTCGCCCCCGCCCGAACACCGAGCGAACTTATGCGCAACTACGCCGAAGGTCGCATCTCTCTCCCCATGGGCATGGAGAACGCGTCGGGACTTGGGGCCGATGACGAAGCGTCCCTGCGTTTAAGCCTTGAACATTTCTACGACCGAGGCGTTCGCTATATCACCCTCGCCCATACCGAAGACAACGCCTTCGCCGATTCGTCCGCTTCCGAGTCGCCGACCCACGGCGGCCTGACTCCCCTCGGGCGCGCGGCGATTCACGAGATGAATCGCCTCGGCATCATCGTCGATGTCTCGCATGTGTCAGACGACGCCTTTTGGCAGGTGCTCCAGGTCTCGCAAAAACCGGTCATTGCTTCGCACTCCGGTTGCCGACGCTTCACCCCGGGTTACGCGCGCAACCTGAGTGACGCGATGATCAAGGCGCTGGCACAGCAAGGCGGCATCGTCATGGTGCCTTTCGGCTCCGCGTTTCTCGATGCTGATGCGCAGCGCGACAGATACGCCTATCTGCGCGCGCGCACGGCTTTCATGCGTGAGGAGGGCGTAGTAGATGAGGGAGACCCGCGGGTAGCGGCCTTCAGCGTAGCGTACACCCGCAAGCACCCGATGCGGCGCGCCTCGGTGCAGGACGTAGCCAGGCACATCGACCATATTATTCGCCTCGTCGGCGCTGACCACGTCGGACTAGGTTCAGACTTTGAGGGCGTAGGCGACTCCCTGGCCACGGGGCTTCGGGACGCCGCGGACCTGCCCGCGCTCTTCGCTGCGCTCGAAGCGCTGGGACATGATGCGCGCACACTACGCAACGTGGCTTCGGAGAACTTCTTGCGGGTCTGGCGCGCGGTCGAGGCAACGTCACCCGAAATCACTCAGCGACCTTTACCTGTCACAGCAGAGCGGGTGTCCCTAACCGAGGCCTATCGGGCCCAACATTATGGCGATACGGCGCCGAGCATGTCGATAGCCCCCCAAGCCATCATCTTGCACTGGACCGCGCTCGGCACCTTCGCCGAATCCTACGCGCGTTTTGCACCCATTCGCCTACCGAGCGACCGGGCTGGTATCGCTGCCGGGGGCGACCTGAATGTCTCGGCCCACTTTCTCGTCGACCGCGACGGCAGTATTCATCAGCTGTTACCCGAACATTGGATGGCCCGGCACGCCATCGGCCTCAATCATGTCGCCATCGGCATCGAAAACGTTGGCGGCGTCGATGGCAAGCCCGACCTCACGCCCACCCAAGCCCGCAGCAACGCCCTGCTCATCCGCGAACTCGTTCGCCGCTATCCGCGTATCCAAGTACTGGCTGGCCACCACGAAGTTCAATCCCTGGCCAACCATCCCCTCTTCCTCGAGCGCAATGTCGCCTACACCTCGACCAAACAGGACCCGGGTGACGCCTTCATGGCCGACGTAGCCGCCCTGCTCGACGCCTGGGGCGTGCCACCACTACGCCCTTCGCCGCCTCAAGACCGCGACAACTAATACGCATCAGCTTAAGATTGAGCCGCTACAGCCCTGTGTTCGCTGCTGTGTTCGCTGCTGTGTTCGCCGCGCGCCTTCAATCGCTCACGCATGAAGGCCGGGGGGATTCACGGCCATAGCCTCGCATTATCGCGGCAGCGTCCCGCCGGCGCGCCGCGCGATCCGCAGAAAGCCTCGGGGAACCCAACGTAGAGAGCGTTGCGCAGCGTGGTGCCCACTTCGGGGGGCTCCAGAGGAGGCGCCTGCGCGCCCGTACCCTCGCTCGTCCTGGCAAGAGCTCGGCGATGCCGTCTTCAGCCGACACGCCACTTGAAGCCTACTTGCCGGAGAGAGCGAGATCGATCGCACCGGCCAGCGAGGTGACGCCGCTGGCCGCGGGAGGCCGTGGGTCGAGGTCACGGAGGCAGGCGGCCGGGATGATGACGCGGCTGAGGTTGAGCTTGAGCGCTTCGGCGACCCGCAGGGCCGCGTGGGGCACGCCGCGCACCTCGCCGGCTAGTCCAACCTCGCCGAAAAGGGCGACACCAGCGCCAGCCACGCGGCCGCTGTGGGCAGACGCCAGCGTCGTCGCAATGGGCAGGTCGAGGGCACGCTCGGAGAGGTCGATGCCACCGGCTACCGACAAGAACACATCCTGGTCACTGAAGCGGTAACCCAGCTTACGTTCGAGTACCGCAAGCATGATCGCTAGACGGTCGTTCTCGCAGCCGGAGGCGACGCGCCGAGGTGACCCCGCCGCTGGCGCTACGAGCGCCTGCACCTCCACCAGAAACGCCCGGCTCCCGCTGGTGCCGATAGCGACGACGGAACCGGAGACGCCCTCCGGGCGCTCGGCGAGGAACGCCGCACTCGGGTCGGGCACCTCGTGGAGTCCGAAGGGCCGCATCTCGAAAATGGCAAGTGTTTGTGCGGGCCCGAAACGGTTTTTGACGGCGCGCACTACGCGGTAGTCCGAACTGGGGTGCCCCTCGAAGGTCAAGACGGTATCCACAAGGTGCTCAAGCACTTTCGGGCCGGCGAGCGCGCCTTCCTTGGTGATGTGCCCAATTAACAGTACTGCGACATTGGCCGTCTTGGCGGCGTCAACCACAGCCGCAGTCACCTCCCGCAGCTGCGTCACCGAACCCGCCGACCAACCCTGACCATCCGCGCGCAAGGTCTGAACTGAATCAACGACAACCACCTGGAACTTCGCGCTACAAATGGCGTCGATAAGCAACCGCGCATCGCCGCCCGGTAGCACCTCGACATCCGCCACCTGACTCGGACGCAGCCGGCTGGCGCGCTGGGCAAGCTGTGGCGCCGACTCTTCGCCACTCTGGTAGAGGCACTTCACGCCCGCTTTGGCAAAATGGCCCAGCCACTGAAGCGCAAGTGTCGACTTGCCGATGCCCGGTGCGCCGCCGAGCAGCGTAACCCCACCCGGCACGAAACCGCCTCCCACGACGCGGTCGATTTCGCCGAAACCCGAGTGTAGCCGCTCTACTGCAAGACCGGTGAGTTCGCGCAGCGGCGTCGTGACCGGTGCGGCCACCGCACCGACTTTGCCGCCAGCGAGGCGGCTGCTGGACGTCAATGCTGACGCAGGCGCGAGGGACACCTCTACGAGCGTATCCCAGGTATTGCAGCGCGGACAGCGACCCTGCCAGCGCGGGAATGTT
>SLQV01000199.1 GCA_007131285.1 Myxococcales bacterium | reverse complement strand
TGGGCCTATCGGTTTCGTCTCGCCCAAATGCTTCGAACAGGCATATTATGAAACGCAACGACTGGCAGCATAGACTGCCAGTCCCAACTCAATCAGCCTCCGGAAAACCCGGGGGGATTCACATGGGCACTTACATCCCTCAGAGCCACGCCCCCGATCCAGACCCACGCACTAAATTCTCTGAAGAGCCTGAAGGATTCGCCCTACCGCGACCGCGTCGTCGACGTAATGGAAGAACTCTACAAGTTTACCTGTCTCACCCGCGACCTCCGCGAATTTCTTGGCGACCGCTACAGCGAACGCCGGGCTGCCCGCGAGGCCGCACCTCCGGCCTGAAGCAATGTAGATCCTGGCTGTGGCACTGTAGGCGTTCAAGGGGTGGACAAAACGAAAACGCAGCAGGAAAGAGCAAGTGGGTGGTGGGGCCCCACTTGCTGGCTTTAGGTTTTTGGGGGCGGGTCTGCGGGATTCACTCCCGTAAACCCGGGGGCATTTTGAAAATGCCCCCCTGAACAGTTACGTAGCACTCGGGCTAGGCCATCTCAGTTCAGAACCCCATACAAACGGGGGCAACGCGCAACTCAACACCACTCAGCACGGCATGCAACTAATGCCTGCAGAAGCGCTCATCGTGTGAGCAGTCGAAGTCCTGAATGCAATCGCGATTACAGAAGCCATCTGCTGCACATTCGTAGGCCCTGCAGACCACGCACTTGTCCCAGTCTTCGTTGACCTGGCAGACGTCGTAACACTCCGGCGGGTCGGGCATAGGATCCGGGGGCTCTGCAGCAAATGCTGCGGGAGTGCACGTGTCCTCAGGCGCGGCAAACGAACCGCTCGGAGTCGAGCTGAGCCCCGCAAGGTAGAAGGGCGCTCGCATATGCAGACCACCGAATTGACAGCGGTCGTGACCCATGGATGAAATACCTAGCAACCTGTAGCGGGCGTGATCACACGCAGCGTTGGGGGCGCAAGCGGCAGAAAGCGCGCCGGCGACTTCAATAAGTTGCCCCCCGCCTGAGTCACCCGCACAGACCGTATCGTGATAGAGCGGCGGAGACTGGCGAGGTGTCTCGGCCCCACTCTCTGGAGAGTCGAAATGGGTTCGCGGTGGGACGCAGTCCGTCTCACCGGCCTCTGAGCAGACCTTCAACGTTCGCTCAGCCCGGGCGGGAAACACCGCTTTCGACTGAAACAACGGAGGATCAATGACCACTTTTCCGTAGCGTCGGACACCTGCGTCATCACCATCCGGCAACTCAGTATGGCCGAACCCTACTACAGTCAGGCCAGGAGCCTCCGCAGCAAGGAGTGCTTCGGCTTCTTCGTCTGACGCGAGGCGAATATAACGAAAGTTTGTAAGCTCTTCGAGCTCATGAGGACACCTACTTAGCGTGACCACCGCAACATCATTGTAATACACGTATCTGTGGTAATGAAAACCAAAATTGGGATGAGTCCAAGCGTCACCGTCGACTTCTATCAGAATCGGTTCCTCGTCACCCTCAGGTGGCCACGTTGCATTAAAAGCTACGTATTTCGCACGAGATGAGTCAATACTTTCAGCAAAGTAGGCAAAGCAATGTGCTGCCGTAGCTACGAGTGCCTTTCCATCAACGCATGCAAAGACTGTCCCTGAACAGAACCCGTCACCTCCTTCATCCACAAAACGAATAACTGCCTGAAACTCAGCTGAGCTATCCGCCTCACCAAAGGCGATTTTCTCGGCCATCCCTGCAGGGTCGATGGAACTGACTGTGCATCCAGTCGCGAGTAAAAGGACAGCTATACTCAAGTAACCGGGGTGAACAGAGCACGCTGGGGGGAGCACGCATTGAGTGGAAGTCATGATTTTTGGTCTCCAGCGCGTAGCAGCTTGGCACCAGGCGCTGTTCGTGTCACTCGCCTGATGCACCATCCATGCAAGACGCTGTGGCAAAGGACCGTTATCGGTCTTTTGCGCTTGGAACAGCGAGTTTCGGAGCTGCCGCTGAGAGACCGAGGTGTCCGGTACACCTAAGCACTGAGATGCGCTAGGTGGTTCATGTATGACAGTCGACCCGCTCCTAGGGAGCATCAGACAGCGCAACCCGGCGCTGGTGCTGGCCGAACGGGGCCGCATGACGGCGCCAAGACGCATTCTCCCGCGCACATCCTACGTGGTAGCGCGACGCTGCACAGAGCAGCGCTTCTACCTCACGCCCACGCCGGCTCTCGTGAGCGACTTCAAGTACGCCCTCGCGTGCGCTGCCGACACGTTCGACATCGAACTGCACGCCGTGGTGTTCATGTCCAACCACTACCACCTCTGGCTAACCGACACCTCCGGGCTGCTGCCAAAGTTCATGCATACGCTGAACCGCAATCTGGCCCGGGTGGTGAAGGCCCACTACCCCGATATCGAAGGCGAGGTCTTCGACCGCCAGCCATACAATGCCCTCATGGTCCTCAGTCAGGAGGCCGCGACGGCAGAGCTCGCTTATCTGCTGACCAACCCTGTAAAGGCGCATCTCGTCGAGCATCACCACGAGTGGCCGGGGCTCATCACAACAGGTGAGCTACTTGAAGCAGCGCTCGCGCGCGGCGCTGTCGAAGAGACGGTGCCCCGGCCAACCCATGCCCTGCGTTCCCTGCCCGCGCGGGCGACCTACTGCATCACGCCCTACCGACCGCATGCGCTGCGCGGTGCAGAACACCAAGCCGAGGCGACCCGCATCATGGGCCAAATTCTCGAAGGGGCGTTGGCTGAGGTGGAGGCTCAGGAAGCGGCGTTCGCGCATGAGCGCCAATTCAGCGGTCGCAAAGTAGTGGGCCTAAGCCGTTTGGCGCGCCAGTCCCACCTGGAACGTCCTGCGATGTCTTCAGAGCCACCGCAGCCTGAATCTGTTGATGAAGGGGCGGTGCCGAAAGGCACGCCAGCCGTGACGCTTACGCTCAGTCGATACGACACCTTCCGACGCATCACGCCCGCGCTTGTCGCCAGGTGCACAGAACTCATGCGCACTGCCACCAAGGTCCTAAAGGACTGGCGCAACGCCTATCGGCAAGCCCGGGCCGAAGTGCAGCGCGGGCTCAAAGCTCTACTTCCGATGGGCACTTGGTGGCTCCAAGAGCAGCGCCTCGCGCCCTGCGAGCCCGTACCCGCGGACGCGGACCCCGTCGCGCTATGCCTCGCGCAATGCTGAAGGGCTCCGCGTCAGCACGGAACGGTCTACCGCGCTGACGCTCCTTCCTCAGAGCCGAACCGCAGCGTCAGTCGTTGTTCGAATAGGCCACATACGGCCTCTTTGCCCATCCGATTAATGTTTTTCGTCCATATATGGACCCTTATGACACGGTCACGGGGAGCGTTGGATGACGTCACTGCGTCAGCGACACCGGCCGAAGACGGTCGCACGAGCCGCACGCTTTAGTGGGTAGGCACGCTCGGCGTTGTTGAGCATCAGGGTTGGACACCGCGAGGTCGGTAGCCTGGGGCACGCAGCCTTCGGCTAGCAGCAAGTGACGCGAAGGCGATGCCCAGCGGCACAAGACTCAAGAGCAGTGTCGCGCTTAAGGCGCGCGCTACTCTGGAAGCAACAACCGTTGCACCAAACATCGTGACGACCGCCGTGTTGCCCGATGCGGCATCAACGAGCACGCCGACGCACCAAGGTCCCGCAAACGCCCCCGCGTAGCACCCGACGACTACCCACGCGATGGCGCGACCAGGTACCACAGCGGCGCCGCATAGGCGCACAGCCAAGGGCATGAGCCAACCAAGGATTGCGCCTAGCGCGCACAAAAGCCCGGCAACCAGCGCCGTCGACAACTGATCTGCCTCCGCAAACAGAGCAAAGAGCGCGGTGGCGCTCAATGCGCCCATGGTGGCGAACCGCATCAGCGCACTCGCCTCGCGGGCCGCGGCAAAGGAGTCCAGCCGCATACGACCCAGAAACACCCCCAGCGCGAATGCGGCATAAGGCAGGCCCGCAAACGCTGGCGGCGCGAGCAAGTCTCGACGCGCTAGCGCCGGGCCCCATGACGCGAGCGACGCGTCGACCGTGGACGCCGCAAAGCCGGCAGCGATGGCGACAAAAGCGAGATGTTTTCCTCGCGCCGGCACACCCGGCGTAGCCTCCGCCGTGCTGATCGATTCCGCGGAAGCCTTCGGCGCTTCGCCCTCCGTCGGGACCATGATGCTCAAGATGGCAGCGACGGCGCAGAGCATCCCACCTGCCACCATTGAGAACGACGCCGAGCTCCACGTGGCCAAGACTGGCGCGGCGAGACCGCCGATGCCGGCGCCAGCGCTGTAAAGCGCGTGAAAGCGACCAAGGCGCCCGCTCTGCCCAACCCGGTCTCCCGCGGATGCGAGGTGGTTGAAGCCTACAGAAAGCACGCCGAGGGCAAGGCCCAGCGCAACAATCGCAGCGGTAAAGGTCACAAGCGAAACATCACATGGCAGGACGCCCGTGCTGCCCAGCAGCAAAAACGACGCGAGCCCGATACCCGCGCGCGGAAACCGCGAGACCCGAGTCATGACAAGAGCACCTACCAGCCCCGCAAGACCGGCCAAGGCGAAGAGTCTGCCGAGCGCCGCATCAGACAGGCCGTACCGAAGTTGCCAATGACCGAGCAGCGGCCGCCAGTAGGTCCCAGACACACCGAGCGCAGCAAACCCGAGATAAAGCGCAGCAGCTCTCATACCTACCGGCCTCCAAAAGATGGTCCGAGCCTAGTTCACGATTCAGCGAAGGTGAGGAACATGGCGCCGCCAGCTTCCCCCGCAAGACGCCGCATGAGGCAAAAACACGACCGTGCGTCGCCGTCCCAGGGAGCGATAGTTCGTGCTAGCAAAACTATTTCAGGGTCTCTCAAGACTCGAGACGAGGTGGCGCAGTGAATCCTGCCAGAGACAGACGCTCGACCGGCCGACGCTTCATCGTTTCGAAGAGGGTGGCCATGTTCATTGTCCTTGGTCTTTTCGGCATCCTTGGCGCTCTTTACTTGGTGAATGCCTTTTCGCTGCGCGGGTTCAGCGACTGCGCGGACGTGGGTGGTTGTAGTTTGGAAGCCAGTGTTCTCACCGCGGCCGCGGAGCTCTACATGATCCAGGAGCAGGTTGACGTGCTCCCCGGGGTCGGGACGGGCGCCAAGCGCCACGAGCGCTTCCTCATCGAAGCCGGCTTCCTCGGACAGCTCTCGCGCAAGTACGACCTTCAGGCAGACGGGACCGTCATCGCCGCCGACGACCGCTGCCCGTAACGCCTGAGACGCGCGTCAGGCTGGGGACGTGTCACATTTGACCCGCTCCTGACGCGTTCTGACGCGTTCCTAGGGAGCATCAGAAACTCTCGAAGGGGTGTTGGCTGAGGTGGAGGCTCAGGAAGCGGCGTTCGCGCATGAGCGCCGCATCAGCAGCCGCAAGGGATTAGCGCTACGCCGCTTGGCGCGCCAGCCCCACCTGGAACGCCCCGCCATGCCTTCAACGCCGCCGCAGCCTGAACCCGTGGATGGGAGGGCGGCGCCGCAAAGTGCGCCATCCCTGACGCATGCGCCCAGTCGATACGACACCTTCCGACACATCACGCCCGCGCTTGTCACCAAGTACACAGAACGCATGCGCACCGCCGCCAAGGTCCTAGAGGACTGGCGCAACGCCTACCGGCAAGCACGGGCCGAAGTGCAGCGCGGTCTCAAGGCCCTCCGTCCGATGGGCACTTGGTGGCTCAAAGATCAGCGTCTCGCGCCCTGCGAACCCGTGCCCGCGGACCCGGTCGCACTATGCCTCGCGCAACGATTTTCTCTCCCTGAGAGCACCTGGAGGAGCGGCGACTAGGGCTGGGGGTGCTTGAGCGCGTGTTGGAAGCGCTGCGCTTCCTCGAGCCAAAGCAGTCGTTCGTGGGGCGTAAGGCGGGCCCAACGGGCGCGTTGCTCCGTTTCGTGACGCGCCCAGCCCGCGTGGCGCACATCGTCATCAAGCGATGGGGTGCGTTCGTCAGACATCGACGTCTCCACTCCAAAGCCTCTCCAGGGCCTTGATGTCTTCAAGGTCGCGCGGACGCGCCGCAGCTCGTTTCATCGCGATAAGGCGGTTCACGCTGACAATTGGCACGGCAACATGCTCAAGCTGCACATGCTCGCCTTCCGCCCACACCTCTTCAAAGACGAAGGGCGGCTCCACAAAGACGTCGATTTCTAGCACGCGGAAGCGCGCACTCGTCAACGAGAGCACCGTCATCGCCTTCTCGGTGACGAGCCGCTGGCGCACCTCTGCAAAAGCGAGGTCGGCCAGCTTGACAGGCACGCGCGGCGCATAGCCTAGCGTGTCGAGGCAGCGCTGCGCCTCCAATAGGTTTTCCGACGTGAGGTCGAGCACGAGGTCGAGGTCGGCGGTAAAGCGCGGGTGACCGTGCATCACAACGGCTACGCCGCCGACCACAACAAAGCGGACCTGGGAGCCAACAAGCGCAGAAAGCACGGTCTCAATTGCCCCTGCCATGTCGCAGTGTAACACACGCGCCGCCAACAGCCGAGCGAGCGACGGGCCCTTCGTGAAGTTGGAACGTGGAACGCTCTGGAATGCTCCTAGGGAGCATCAAGCAACGCAACCACCGCTTGATTTGGCCGAATGGCGCCGCACGACGGCATCGCCCAGCCTGCCGGAGCGCGGTTGCTGAAGGGTACCGCAGCAACACACTGCACAGGCTGGCACGATACCAGAGCGGGGCCGCTACACCATCCGCGGGGAGAAGCGCACGCATGCGCACCTTTTAGGCTTGGTTGGGAACGGTGAGTCCGTGGGGCATTTCAGCGAACCGTGGCTTCCTAACCGAGCCTGGCTTGGGGGATGACGCAGCGCGACGGTCCGGAAAAGAGACGAGCGCGCACGAGGCGCGAGGCGTAGAGGTACATAGCGGGAGCGTGCAGGCCCGAGGCATCAACCCATCACGGGAGTTCATCATGAAATCGGGATCACTATATTTATCCATACTATGTGCGGCTTCGTCGGTTCACCTTGGGGCATGCGACAAGCAGACCAAAGGGGAGCTTAACGATGTAGCGGCCAAATCTTCTCAAGCGGCTGACGCCATGCAGCAGAGCGCGAAGGAGCGCGCAAACGAAGCGCATCGGGGTGCAGCAGAAGCCGCGCAACGTACGGAGAATGCACTTGAGCGCTCGCGCGCGGATATCGCTGAAACTACAAAAGAACTCGAGAAATCAATGAAGGAAGCGATGAACGAGGCAGAGCAAGAGGCGGAAAAGCTCGGCGAACGTATCGAAAACGCGAGTAAACGGGCAAAAACGGCCATGAAGGCCAAAGCCGCAGGGGCGCAAGCGCGTGCCCAAGTCTGGCGCGTGGGCTTCGAGAGAACCTATGAGCTTGCGGACGAAGCCGCGGAGCGTGCAGAGAAGGCCTACCGCAACGCGCATGACGCCCAGCGCTAGCCACCTCATTTTTTCTCCCTGAGAGCCCGTCGGAGCGCCTCGACAAAGAGCGCCTCGTCACGGGATCCCAGCCATGCGCCCTCTCCCGACAAGCGCAGGTTCAACCTGTTCCTTCACCATTAATGACGCTCTCAGAACGAGGCACCTAAACCCAAAGGCCGTTGCGCGCGGACGCGGGCGTACCCGCTGCAGACGCAAGGAAGATCTATCCTTGCGTGGCTGCGCAGACAGGACGTGCCAAGCATCAATGTCGTTCCTGGGGCGCGTCGAGTTAGTTGCACCAGTTGCACCACGGAGCCGCCGTCACGCTCCGCTAGCCTGAACTTGGCCGTCGCAAACCCCTTGTTCGTGGACATGGCTAACCTACAGACGCCCCAGGTGCCGCCCTCGACATCTTGCCGCCCACTTCGGCCAGCACCCAATGCCGATTGCTTCGATTTTTCCTCCCTGGGACAATTCAGGGCGGGACAATTCAGGGCGATTCAGATTGTTTCAGCGTTTCAAGGCGTTGCTTAGAGCACGCGCACACACCGAAGTCGAAAGCACGTCGGTGTACGGTAAGCGTTCAGGGGGCCGGAAAGGTGAAAACGTTGCAGGAAAGAGCAAGCGGGTGATGGGGCCCGCGCGCAACTTTAGGTTTTTAGGGGAGGGTTTGCGGGATTCACTCCCGAACGCCCGGGGGCATGCGTGCAAAATAGCCCCCTGAACAGTTACGGTGTACGGGTCACGCTCTCGCGCTATGCGTTCGGTAGCAGGAGCTGAGGCCCACGTGAACTTTGCAAGCGACAATGCGGCGGGAGCGCACCCGACCATCATGGCAGCGCTTCAGGAGGAAGCGGCCAAGTCCGGCATGCCCTACGGGGGCGACGAAACAACCCAAGGGTTAGAAGCTGACTTCAGCCGGTGTTTTGGACGCGAAGTGTGGTCCTTTCCGGTGACCACAGGCTCCGCTGCGAATGCACTGGCGCTGGCGGTCGTCACCCCGCCCTATGGGGCGGTATATTGCCACCAAGATAGCCACATCAATGTGGACGAATGCGGCGCCCCGGAGTTCTTTACCCACGGAGCGAAGCTCATCTGTCTGCCAGGCGACGCGGGCAAGCTGACCCCCGAAACGCTCTCTTCAGCCCTCGCGCAACGACGCACGGGCACGGTCCATGCGGTTCAGCCCGCCGTCGTCAGCCTCACGCAAGCAACCGAATGGGGCACCGTCTACACACCGGAGGAGGTTCGGGCGCTAGCAACCCTTGCGCACGCTCACGGGCTCCGCGTGCATATGGACGGCGCGCGTTTCGCGAACGCTGTTGCAGCGCTTGGGGTCAGCCCCGCGGCGCTCACCTGGGAAGCGGGCGTCGACATGCTCTCCTTCGGTGCCACCAAGAATGGTGCTCTCGCCGCCGAAGCAGTCATCTTCTTCGATAGTGCGCTCGTTCGAGACTTCGCCTTCCGGCGCAAACGCAGCGGTCAGCTTCTCTCGAAACTGCGCTTCATCTCGGCGCAGCTCCGCGCCTACCTGCAGGATGACCTGTGGCTGACCCTCGCCGCCCACGCGAACCTGATGGCAGCACGGCTGGCCACAGGACTCGCACGCCTTCCCGGCGTCACCCTCGCCTGCCCTGTCGAGATCAACGAGGTCTTTGTGCATCTACCTAGCCCCTTGGTCACCCGACTGAGGCAAGCGGGCTTTGTTTTCTACGACTGGCCCGGCGACCCGCTTCCCTTCGTGCGCCTCGTGACAGCCTTCAACACCCCCGAAGCCTCCGTTGACCACTTTATCGAAGTTGCCGCTCGCTAAGATACACAGGCCTGGCAGGAGGCGCCTTGGGCGTCTCACCCGGAGAGTTCGACCGGGGCGGTGTTTGACGACACATGTTGGATAAATCTGATGTTGGTTTCCTGCCCCTTCGTGGCGTTGGGCGCCACCACGGCCCTTCTCTACCGGAGCGGCCTCGAACCTCCAGCTGCCAGCGACATTTCCGCGACGCAAAAGGAGACAGCGACATGGGC
>SLQV01000007.1 GCA_007131285.1 Myxococcales bacterium | reverse complement strand
CTCCGGAGCCCGCCACAATTGGGCACTGCGCGCAGCTCCGTACCCAATTGTGGGTCCCCCCGAGACCCTCCGCGGGCCCCGCAGCCACGCGCGCGCCGGAACCCCAGCCTGCATGCGTGAGCGATTGAAGGCGCGCGGCGAACCCAGCAGCGAACCCAGCAGCGAACAGAGGGCTGTAGCGGCTCAACCTTAAGCTGATGCGTATTAGTTCAAGGTAAACACGGGGAACTTGCCGACAGGGTAGATGGCGCGCGGAATAACAGTGCGGACTTCTCCGTCGACCATGATGAGGGCGGGACGCGTTGGGTCGTCAAAGTCGATGCGCGTGCTTTGAGCGGTGCGTACGAAGGGCGTATCGACGTGAGTGCCGCGGTAGATGCCGGGAAACTGGCGGATGAGGCCTAGCGGGTTGAGGGCACGCACTTCGATAAGGTCGATGCGCCCATCGCAGGCGTCCGCTGCGGGCGCTATCTGCATGCCGCCCCCCGTACAGCGCGAGTTCGAAAAGGCTACGAGGGTCATGGGCTCAGCGCCGAAGCGGGTGCCCTCGGCGGTGGTGCAGGCGATGGGCCGCGCCTCGAAGCGCGTGAGTTCGATGGCAACTCCCAGGGCGTAACCCACCGCGCCAAAGGCCTTGAAGCGCGCATTCGTTAGGGCAGCCACTGCGGCGCTAAAGCCGAAAGAAAGAATGTTCACAAAGGGGAGCTGCCCGTCGGCGTGCTCCAGCGCGAAAATATCCGCTTGAGCCGTCCGACCCGCTTCGAGCGCCCGTCCGCCATCGGCCAGCGACCGAATGCCAAAATCTCGAGCGAAGGAATTGCCGCTGCCGACGGGTAAAAGGGCGACGGGCACGTCTGCCCTGCTCTCAACCAGCCCCGCGACGACTTCATGCAGCGTGCCATCACCGCCGGCCACACCCAGCCAGGCGGGCCCGCGCGCTACCGCTTCGCGCGCGAGGTCGGCGCCCTCCTGCGGCCCGCGCGTGCGCCAGACCTCGGCGCTGAGGCGCTGGGCCAGGGGTGCCAGCCGCCGCGCCGCACGACCTCCGCCCGCCGCAGGATTCAGAATAATAATAGGCGACCGACCCATACTTGGTTAGCATTACCGGCCACTTCGACGCGCGCTAACCCATTCCGCTACTGGCTTAACGATTCCTGGGGAAGCTCTCGCGTCTTGGGTGCGAGGGGAGGCCTTGCGGGCTGAACGCATGCGCCGCGCGCAGGACCCCTCCGCACCGTGCGTCCGTCGAACTCGTCGATCAATGCTGGCAAGCGGTTAGGAGGTTGGTCGAGGGGCGGAGCGGATCGCACGGTCGGATCTTCGGTACCATTTTGTAAAGTGCTCCTGAGCAGCTACCGTGGCCGGCTCTATGTTTGTCGAAACACTGTGGGACGTGCTTGGCTTTTCCGCCAAGGCTGGTGTGGTGCTCTTCGCGGTGGCCGGGCTCGCGCTCTTCATCGCGGCGCTCGCTCGGTCGCGTTCGCGTCTCGGCGCTGCGCCGGACGGCGAGGGTCGTCTTGAAGTGCGGCGTTTGCGCGAGCGCCTCGAAGCCCTCCGGGAGCCGCTTCGTGGCGCGCTCCTGACCCCCAAGGCAAGCGCCGCGCGTCAGAAGGAGCAACGTCGCAAAGCCAAGACGCCCCCCCCATGCCTCGATAAGCGCACCTTTGTCCTGGAGTTCGATGGCGATATCAGCGCCAGCGCCGTCGATAGCTTGCGTGCGGAAGTGACTGCGCTGCTGGGCGAGGCGCGCGCCGAGGACCGGGTCGTGCTGCGGGTCAAAAGCCCGGGCGGTACCGTTGACGGTTACGGACTTGCCGCCTCGCAGGTAGACCGGCTGCGGCAACGTGGCCTGTGCGTCCTAGCCTGTGTGGACAACGTCGCCGCAAGCGGGGGCTACATGCTGGCCTGCGTCGCGAGCGAAATCGTGGCAGCTCCCTTCGCGGTGATTGGTTCCATCGGCGTGGTGATGCCGCTGCCCAACGCCCACAGCCTGCTGAAACGCTTGGGTATCGACTACGAGAACGCGACGGCTGGCGCTCACAAGCGGCTCTCGAGTGTGTTCGCTGAACCCAGCCGAGAGAGCCGCGACAAGCTTCAGGCCAAGCTTGAAGAGACCCACAGCCTCTTCAAGGCATGGATCGCCAAGTACCGTCCTGCCCTCGATCTAGAAAGCGTTGCCACAGGAGAATACTGGCCCGCGACCCGCGCCCTCGAGCTAGGTCTCGTCGACCGCATCGCCACCAGCGATGACATCTTGCTCGAGGCTCTGGAAGATAGCGAAGTGCTCCAAGTCCACTACCGCCGACCCAAGCCCCTCCGCGCCCGCCTCCTCTCCCGCGTCCACGCCCTGCTCGGCTGACGGCCGGCCCAGTAGGAACAGACACCTCGGATTTGGGCTGGTTGGTCAGCAGACGTGTCCCTCGAGGGCTCAATCTTAAGCTGATGCTTACTAATACGCATCAGCTTAAGATTGAGCCTCTACAGCCCCGGGGTTCGCTGCTGTGTTTGCCGCGCGCCGGGACCCCGGCCCACCGGGACGCGCCCGCCGTGCGCCCACACACGCGAACCCCGCTGCCGGCTAGGCTCAACCTCTTTCTTCAGCGTATTAGGCTGCCACGGGAACGGCCGCTTCGGGGCCCTGGGTGTTGCGGAGGATTTCGGCGAGCGTTTCGCGCTTCACTTTCATCGAGGCGGTGCGGGGGAAGGCTTCCGTCACGGTGACGACGGCGCCGATGCGCTTGTGTTCGGGGAGCGTTTGGGAGCGTGCCTTCAAGGCCTCGGTTAACGCCGTCACATCGGTGCCCAGCGCAGGGCGGACGACCGCGACAAGCGTCTCGGCACCGAGGCGTGTCTGCGGCCACAGGTAGGCTGACGAGAAGACAGCAAGCTCTTCGATGCCCGCTAGTTCAAGACTGCTCTCTACGTCCTCGGGGTAGACGTTCTTTCCGCCGGCGGTGACTATCATGTTCTTCTGGCGCCCGAGCAGTTGCAGATGGCCCGTGGCGTCGAAGCATCCAATATCTCCGGTGCGTAACCAGCCATCTACAAGGGTTTCTGCGGTCAGGGTCGGGTCGTCAAGGTAGCCTTGCATCAGACTCGGGCCCTTGACCCACACTTCACCGGTGTCGCCACCGGTTGCGGACCGGACTTCAACCTGTAGCCCCGGCAAGGGAATGCCGACGGAGTCGCCGCGGAAAGGTTTTAGGTCGTTGACCGTCACGACGGTGCAGGCTTCCGTCAGCCCGTAGCCAATGACCACGGGAATGCCGAGGTGGGTGAAGCGGGCGGCGCGCCGCGGGTCCACCCACGCACCGCCCGCGATCAGCATTTTTAGCTTGCCGCCAAAGGCTGCATGCACTTGGGAGAAAACCCGTGCACGCAGTGGCATCGATTCCGGGCGGGGAGATAGTGCCGCAAATGCCCGTTCGAGAGCATGAAATGCTCGCTGTTTCCACTGCGGCAGTGTGGCGACCGCTTCATCGATGCGGCGCTCGAAGGCTTCCAGTAGCAGCGGCACCACCGCCATATGTGTGATGCCAGCCGCGGCCAGAGTGGCGCGCACGGTGTCCGGGCGCAGCGTTGCTTCGTGCACAACCGTGGCACCCCCGCCGAAGGGGCCGATGAACCCAACCATGAAGTCGATGGCGTGGTTGGTGGGTAGAATGGAGAAGTAGCGGTCTCCCGTTGTGATGGGATAGAGCGCCGCGAGGCTGCCGTATTGGCTCAGGTAGGCGCCATGCGAGAGCATGCAGCCCTTCGGTCGCCCGGAGGTGCCCGACGAATAGACAATGGTGGCCGTGTCCTCCCGCGAACGCGCTTCGAGCTGCGTGTAGCCTGGCGTCGCGGCGGCTGCTTCCCAGCGCATCGTATTGCTTGGCAGGGGTTCGGACTCGGGCCACTCACGCACCACGGCGCTGCACGGGCACGCGTCCAGCCTGCGCATAAGGCCGTATTCCGTGAAGAGAATGCGGGCGCCACTGTGGGTGAGCAGCGCCTTCTGGGTGTCCGCGTCGAGCTTGTAGTCGAGCGGCACAAGGACCGCGCCCCGGGCGAACACCGCATAGGCAGCCTCAAGCCAGCCCGGTTGGTTGGTGAGCATGACCGCCACCCGGTCTCCGGGGCCAATGCCCGCTTCCCTGAGCCAGCCCGCAAGCGCTTCCGCCCGGTGCTTGAATTCGAGGTAGGTATAGCGGGCGTACTCTTGGCCGCGACGGTAGGTGATAAGCGCGACCTCGCTCTTGAAGGTTAGCGTTGCCTCGCGCAGCAGCTCGCCCAGGTGCGCAAAACGGTCCGGCGTCAACATCATGGTGCCCGCAGCCATACCATGCCCCGCTCCCGCAGGCTCCCCTCGCCGAGGTAGCAACGTTGGCCAATACGGCGAAGGGGTGGGTTAAGCCGGTGCTGGCCGGGACGGGCGTGGACTGCGGCAAGGGCTGCAGGCGCACTCTCCGGAGCCCCCCCCCACCCACAATCGGGCACTAAGTGCGGCTCCGTACCCAGTTGTGGGTCCCCCCGAGGCCCGCCGCAGCCCGCTGCCGGGACGCGGCCTCGACAAATGAGGCAGGTTGTTTGCAGGCAGCGAACGCAGGGTTGTAGGGGGCCTTAGCTGAAGCGCTTTAGGGCGTCAGCTGTTCGGAGTGCGCTTCATTCGCGTCGGCATGCAGGCCCGATTGCTCGTCTTCCAAGTCCCCGCTCTCGGGGTCGTCTGCAGAGGCGCTGTCCGCGAAAGCGCTATCGACCAGTGACTGTGGTAAGGATTTCTTGGGCTTTACGCCCAGCTTCCTGAGCATTTCCGCTTGGCGGATGACATTGCCGCGGCCGGTAGCGAGTTTGCTGCGCGCGCTGGTGTAGCTTGCTTGGGCTTGTTCTAGCCGTTTGCCCAGGGTTTCTAGCTCGTCGACGAACCCTACCAAACGGTTGTAGAGTTCGGCGCCGCGGTGGGCGATTTCGCGCACGTTATTCTTCTGTTCTTCCTGGCGCCACAGATGTGCCACCGTTCGCAATACGAAGAGCAATGTTGAAGGAGAAACGAGCAAGACATTGCGGCGCCAGGCGTCCATGAAGATGTCGTTGTCTTGAGAAACCGCTAGCGAAAAGGCGGGCTCAATGGGGATAAACATCAGCACGCAATCGAAGGAAGCGATCTGATGGAGTTCCTGGTAGTTCTTTTCGGAAAGGCCCTTGATGTGTGCGCGCAGGGAATCGAGGTGGCGCTTAAGCGCCCGCTCTTTCTCCGCATCGTCCTGCGCCATGACGCACTGCTCGTAGGCCACTAGCGAGACTTTGGCGTCGATCACCAGGTGGCGTTCTTCCGGCAGGTGAATGGTTACGTCGGGCTGTTGGCGCGTCCCGTCTTCGAGGGTGTGGCTAACTTGGACGTGGTATTCCTCGCCTCGGCGCAGGCCCGCGCCTTCAAGGACGCGTTCAAGAATGAGTTCGCCCCAGTTGCCTTGCGTTTTGTTCGAACCGCGCAGCGCTTGGGTCAGGCTGCGCGCCTCCTCGCTGAGGCTTTGGTTGAGGGTCAGTTGCTCCCGCACCAGCGCCTCAAGTGCAGACCGCTGCTGGCCCTCTTTGATGTACACCTCTTCGACCTTGCCTTGAAACTCTTGGAGCTTCGTGCGGAGCGGCAGCAAGAGCTGTTCAAGGCCAACTTTGTTCTGCTCGGTAAAGCGCTTGGATTTGTCCTCCAGTATTTCTGCCGCAATGCCCTTGAATACGTGCGTTAAAGCCGCTTTCGATTCTTCAAGGAACGCCGCATTGCGTGTCACTTCTGCCTGCGCTGCCTTCAGCCGTGTTTCGAGCTGGGCTTCTTCGATGTGTTTGGCCTGGAGGTCGGCGTTTAGGCGGGTGAGACGTTCCGCCAGCACTCTCCGCTCCTCATTGATGCGTGCGAAGGCCTCGCGCGCCGCTGCCTCCTGCGCCTCCAGCGTGGCAACGCGACGTTGTTGGTCGGCAAGGGCCTGCTGCGCGCTCTCCAGTCGTACGGCAGTGCTGGCCTGTCGCTCGACCTCCGCCATTAATGCGGTAATCTTAGATTGCGTCGTGACTTCAAGCAGCGCGTGTTGGCTACGGAGCTCTCGCAGCGCCGCTTGGCTGCGAAGCCACGCAAGCCAAGCCCCTAAGCAAAGACCCGCGGCGCTACCTAAGCCGAACACAACCCAAAGCGACATAGCGCCAGGCCTGCCACACCCCAGGCGCTTAGGCGAAGGCAATGCAGGAGAGGGCAGGCAAGACGTCTTGCGTGGGCTCGAAACCGACGAAGGAACGAGAGGGGATATGAGCATGCGAAACCTAGCCGTGATGGACCGAACCCGTGCAGCGCGTTGGACGTTTGCGCATGCTCTGAACGGGTGGCTGCTTGGCGTGTCAGCGGTGACCGTCTCGCTGGCTGGCTTGGGTGCCTGCGCGTCTTCGGAGGCCGTGGTCGATGCGCCAGAGCCGCCCGCCGGTCTCACGCGTTTTGAGGCGCTTTCGAATCTTCCGGCGTGTGAGGCGGTGTTGCCCGGCACGCGCGACGAGCTTCGTGGCTTGGGTGTCGATCTTCCCGGGATGCTCGCCGGCCGCGCCGCGCTTGAGCCGGGTGCGTCCGGAGCCTCGGAAGGCCCTGGTGCGATCTCACCTGGTGACCTCACCATGCCCAGCGACTACCACCCAGCGCGCACCGAATCGTCGGATGGGCATGCGATTAGCAGCGTCGCCGAAATCACGAACCGCGATGAAGTGGTGATTCGCCGCACCTCTGAGGGTAGCGACGAAATCAAGACGTGTCGCGTGGTGGGCGCCTCGAAGCCAGGCCTCGGAGATGCGGCGGGTAACGCTTGCACTTTCGCCGACAACGACGAGGGGAAGGTCGTGTGCGGGGAGGGTTTTTACTGTCAGGCCGCAGGAAATAGCTGCGGAGCAAACCCGGGAAGTCGTCGTCTAAGCGGTGCCTGCGCGCCGAGGCCCGAAGCGTGCCACATGCTATTCGCGCCCGTGGCGGGTTGCGACGGCGAGGTCTACGGCAACGCGTGTCTTGCTGCGGGTGCCGGCGTCAACGTCTTCATCGAGTTCCTCCAGGAAGGCACGGACCTTCCCGTAGACGACTCTGAGCCAGATGCGCCTGCGCCTGACCCCTCCGGGGCCGAGTGCCAATACGCGAGCGCGCAGGAAGCTGCGACCGTATGCGGTGAGGGCGCCTTCTGTCAGGCTCCCGACGTGGGCATCTGCGCCGACTCGGCCGGCTTCGAGGGTGGCGTCTCAGGAACATGCGCGCTTCGTCCCGAGGTTTGTGCCTTGATTTACGCGCCCGTTCGCGGCTGCGACGGCGAGACCTACCAGAATGCCTGCACCGCCGCAGGTGCCGGTGTCAACGTCGCAGAAACGCTACCTCTCGACGTAACCGCTCAGGGGGCATTTTAGCAAAACGCCCGATACGTCAGGCGAAGTGGGTGCGCTGGAGGCGGAGGGTTTCGTGCATGCGGGTGGGCTCGCGGGAGAGCAGCGCGCCCAGTTGGCCGAGGGTTGCGGCCGCGTAGCCAGCGGCCTTCACGCCCTCAAGGCCTACCAAACCATCGACGAGCCACTGCGGCATGCTGGCTTGCGCCATGTTGCTGCGCATGACTTCAGGGGTGAGGTTCACGTATTTCACGTCGCGCTCCACGATGGCGCTAAGTAGCGCGGCCACCTCGGTGTCGGTGAGCGCTTCTGGGCCTGAGATGTCGTAGGTCTGGCCGCGATGGGCGGCCGGGTTAAGGAGGATTGCCGCGGCCGCCTCGCCGATGTCGCGCGCACTGATGTACGCCGTTTTCTGCCCGGCGGAAGCGCCGTAGAAAGCGCCGGAAGTGCGAATGCTTTCCGCATGAAAGTTGGCGATGTTCTCTTGGAAGAACGTTGGCCGGAGCACGGCGTACGCGAGTCCGCTGGCCTGAAGGGCAGCATCGCCCGCGCCGTGCTGGCGGGCTAGGGCGAGCCCAGCATCCGTCGCTGCGCCCGCTGCCGACAGTTTCAGCACAAAGGGCAGCTTCGCGGCCTGTGCGTGGGCGATGAAGGTTTCCACCGGCGCCACCATGTCTTCGACGAAGGGCGCCAGGCAGAACGCAGCGTCGACGCCCTCGAGGGCAGCCGCCAGGCCAGCGCCCGTGCTGAGGTCAAGGGCGACGCCTTCGGCGCCCTCAAGCCGAGGCGCGTGGCGTGCGCCGGCACGCACGGTGGCGCCGCGCGCCTGAAGTGCAGCCACCACCTGTTTACCGATGGTGCCTGTGGCACCGGTGACAAGAACGCGTGTCATTCAAACCTCCTGAGAATACGCAGCCTAAGCGCGCGGACCGCGCTCGAGAGCGGACCCATTCCGCCGCCGCAACTCAAGCAATGATGCAGTGCTTGGCATTCTGTATCCAGTGCATCTTTTTCATGATATACATGCATGTCATGCAGTTTAGCGCGCTGGACCTCAACCTGCTGCGCGTCTTCGCGGCGGTCTACGAGCATCGCAGCGTCGAAGAGGCGGCGCGGCACCTGGCGCTCTCCCCTTCCGCTACCAGTCATGCCTTGCGCCGATTGCGCACGGCGCTTGATGATCCGCTCTTTACCCGTGGTGGCGAGGGGATGACGCCCACGCCCTTTGGTCTGCGTATCGGTGCGGCGGTTCGCGCCCACCTGCACGCCCTGCAGACGACCTTGGTGGGTGAGGCTGCGCCTGCGCTCGAAACCCTCGCGCTAACCTGGCGCATTCTCGGCAACGACTACGCCGAGGCACTGGTGCTGCCGGCCCTGAGCCGGGAACTCGCGCGGGTCGCGCCGAAGGTGGACGTGCACGTGCTTCCCGAAGGCAGCAGCGGGCGCGACCGCCTACGCGACGGCCAAGCCGACATCGGCCTCGGCGTCTTTGACCAGGATGTCCCTGGCTACCACCACCAGGTGCTTTTTGAAGAGCGCTTCGTCTGCTTGGTCGCGCAGGGACACCCTTGCGCCGCGCGCCGCTGGACCCTCAAAGACTACGTGAGCTACCCCCACCTCCTTGTCGCGCCGCGGGGCAAACCCGGCGGCGTGATCGACCAAGCGCTCGCGGCGTTGCAGCTAAAGCGGCGCATCGCGCGCACGGTCAGCGCCTTTCTCACCGCGCCGTACCTGCTCGAGGGCAGCAACTACGTCCTCACCATCGGCGAGCGGGTGGCGCGCCTTGCCTGCGGGCGACTCCCCGTCGTCGTCAAGCCCCTCCCACTCGCGCTGCCGGGCTTCTGCCTGGCCATGCTCTGGCACGACCGCACCCACGGCGACCCCGCCGCCCGCGCCCTGCGCACCGCCGCCGCCTGCGCCGCCCGCTCCCTCTAATACGCTTCAGCTTAAGGTTGAGCCTCTACAGCCCTGGGTTCGCTGCTGTGTTTGCCGCGCAGCTTCAGTCGCTCACGCATGAAGACTGGGGTCCCGGCGAGCGCGTGGCTGCGGGGCCCGCGGAGGGTCTCGGGGGGACCCACAATTGGGTACTGAGCTGCGCGCAGTGCCCAATTGTGGGGGGCTCCGGAGGGTGCGCCTGCGCGCCTGAGCGCCCAGCCCCCCTGGG
>SLQV01000039.1 GCA_007131285.1 Myxococcales bacterium | reverse complement strand
TAATACGCCGAAGAAAGAGGTTGAGCCTAGCCGGGACCGCGGCCTGCATGCGTGAGCGATTGAAGGCGCGCGGCAAACACAGCAGCGAACCCAGGGCTGTAGAGGCTCAACCTTAAGCTGAAGCGTATTAAGTTGATTCGACGGCACTCAGGGAGATTGGTTCGATACGGCCGGTGTGCGCTAAGACCTGAATGTGCGCGTGCGGACGCAACTTAAGGCGTTGGGTACGTGTCCGCGCAGACGTTTCGTTTGGCTCGCAGAAAGCAGCAAACGCGATGCTAGCGTCGATCATGTGTTCGGGCGAAAACGTCCCAATGTCTTGTAATATATATTGTTATGGGCTATGGATGGGTGTGCTACGGTGACCTTTCGCGCGGACGAAGCGATGGTCACGGCGCTGCATACGGCCAAAGACGAGGGTACGGACCCAAATGCACGGCCTGGCCCCGCTGCTGTCTTTGATAAAGGCGCCTCAAGGTGCTGTGCATCTAACGGCATCGGCTTGCGCTCGTTCTTGGCCTGTAAGAGGCGTGTCGGTAAAGCGAGTGTTGAGAGCGCACGCGTTTTCGGGAAGGTCGATAAGGTCACTGCCGCGAATCTGATTGTCCACGAGAATGTGGCCGCCGCCTTCGCGTTCGACTTCGAGCTTGCCGAAAACAACGTTACGTGTGACGACGCTGGCGTTGCCTCGGACGATGAGGTCGCCCTCAACGTTTACGCGGTGCACGGAAATATTGTTGCGCTTGACCTCAAGGTCGCCGCGAATGGTGACGTCGCGAAGTCGCGTTCGGTTGCCGTCGAGCACTACATCGCCCTCGATGATGGTGGTGTCTGCTCCGTGTCCAACCACTGAGAGCATGTTGCCATTCACGACCAGGCTGCCGCCGACCGCAGCTTCATCGGGGCCGTGGTTAAAGGCGACGCCCACAGCGTTGGTGGTCTGATGGACGGTGGCATCTTCTGCCGTCGCCTTGATGATGTGGGTGGCTTGGTCGGGCGGCGTGGTGCAGCTTACGGCTCTAATGGTGTCGGCAAGCACCACTATATCGATGAGGTCTTCCGCCGCGTTACAACCGTCCGGGAACGTGAGCGGAATGCACCCTTCACCGAGCACCAAGCAGCCCGAGGCACCGAATGTGGGCCGGTCTTGTAAGCGGTCGCCTGCCGCGTTTGTTCCCGTCAGGGAAAAGCGTAAGTTGCCTGCATCTGACCCTAGTTCTGGCGCCAACGGATCGTCGGCCTCATCCGGCTCATCGGACGGATTATTGCCAAGCCCGGGTGAGCCAAAGGCGTTCGCAGAAGATTCGCCTAAATGGCTCGTTGCCACAGCGTCGCTACCATCGCCCAAGAGCAAGCCGCAGCCGCTTAGGCTTGCTATCCAAGCGATGGCGAGCCCAAGAGCCTCCAGGTGGTTGAGCCGGATGTGTCCGTGGGGAACACGCCGGAGCCTCTCCGCGCGTAAGATGCGAACGGCGTCATGCCGTCGCGCGCCGCGGCGAAGCCACAGCCTAACCCGTCGTCTCTTCAAACTCACTCTCAAGAGCCTACCAGAGTCTGAATCCTTTGAATAACGCTTGAGCCCCAGTTTTTGGCACCGGCCAAAACGGTGGTAGCGCTTGTGGCACCCAAGGTCCCCGAAAGCAGCGTCCAATGCCCCCTCGCCGACATATCGGGCGTTGCCAAAGGTTGCGCCGGTTGCGCGGCTGTGGGCGCGGTCGCCTCATGTCCTCAGCCCGCGCCCTTGCTCACATGCCGGCGGTCGATGCAGACCTAACGTTTTTTTGGGTCGTTTTAGATGCCGAGGCCAACGCGAAAGTAGGCCATGGCTTGGAAGTCCCAGCCGCCAACATTATTGCCGCGGGGCGCGGCTAGGGCGTCGTCGCCGCCAGCGAAGAAATAGTGGTAACCAATTTGGGGTGTGATACCCACTGAGAAAATGCGCAGGAAGGTGTAGCGCGGTCCAACACCGCCGCGAAAGCCTATGCCCGTGGTGTTGACCGCCTCGCTCGAAAGGACCTGTCCGCCGACCAGCTTCTCGCCTTGGTCCAGGGACCCGAAATAAAAGCTGCTTGCGAGCCGGAGTACCAGGCTCCAGTTTTTCGTAAACCTGAACTCGTTGTCGCCGCCGAGGTTAATCGACATCAGATTTGCGCCAACATCGCCGCCAAAAAAGCGCAGATACTCGAAGTAGGCACCGATAAAGAGGATACGGACGCCCGCTTCAATGCCGGCCGTGCCGCCGCCTGCCCAGCGGTAGAAATCTAGGTCGTTGTTGCCGCCTAGGGCACCACCGAGCTTTGGCGCAGCCCACACCGTGAGCAATCCGCTATCCGCCCGCGCGGTGCTTGCGCCCATTAACCCTTCCGCGGCGCTCATCGCCAGCGTTAGTGCCAGCACCAAGGCCCATCGCTTCGTCACCGCTTTTTCCATCATAAAGGCACCATGACGTCGCCGCGTCGATCGATCAAGGCGCCGAACTCATCGCGGCCGGCGCAGAACGTTGGCCGGGCTTGTGCGTTCCGTAGAGCGAGGCATAGCGACCGAAGACCCAGGTAGGAAAAATTTTGAGGTAGTTGTCGTAATGGATGGCGCAGGTTCGGTTGAAAACACCGGCGATGCGCTCGTTCGGGTAGCTTCCGTCAACTTGTTGCCGGCTACAGAGGAACGTGAGGCCGCGGTCAATGGCACTGCGAGGCGCCTCCCCGGCTTCCATGAGTGCGAGCAGCGCCCAGGCGGTCGTCACGACTTGGCCCGTTTCCGCCTCTACCCAGTGCCGTGCTCGGCAGCTCTCCGCCGTCTCGCCCCAAGCCCCATCTACGCGTTGATGTGAGAGAAGGAAGCGCCGTGCTGCTTGTAGGGCGGGATCCGAAGCGGGGGCCCCAAGCGCGCGTAATCCAGCTACGGCAAACCACGTTCCGTAGGAGAAGCAGACGCCCCAGGAACCCTCGAAGGAACCGTCGGTCCGTTGCTGGGCTCGCAGAAAGGCCTCTGCTTTACGTAAGGCTTCTGCGCCTCCGGTCGGGAAACGCTCCGGTCGAGCCGCGCGGTAGTGCACGAGAGCCTGGATGCAGGCACTGGTACACTCGACATAGGAGTAGTCGACCATGATGCGGTCGAAGACGAGTGACGGGTTGAGCCACTCGAGCATATCGCTACCGCGCTTCAGCTCATAAGTAGGAAAGCCGCCATCGTCATTTTGCCAGGTAAGGAGCAGTTTAGCTGCATCCTCCAGGCGCGACTCATCAATGCGTGCAACCGCGGTGGCATCCCCGAGCTTGAGTGCTGCTTTGAGTCCTTCAGCGGTACAGTCGCTAATGGGCCAACCGTGCGCCCGTGTGGAAAAAGGCCAGCCGCCTTTCGAGGCGTGGCGAAAGGTGCGCGCTCGATTGGGGGTGTCGTTAATGACTTGATTAGCTTCAATAAAGCGGGCTGCGCCATCGATCAGCGCGCTGCGCGCTGCGCCCTGCGGGTGTGTCAGAATGGCTTGCGCCGCAAACGCCGTGTCCCAGAGCTGTGACGAGTTGTAACCCTGCATCTTGACGCCGTCTTTGCCGCGCCAGAGGTAGTCTTCCAGCCGTTCTTTATGACGCGCTAGCGGAGCACCATTCGGGTCGTCGAAGAAGCACACCAACATGTCATAGAGCTTATTGATCGGCCCGAGACAGATGTACGAGGTGTTTTCGTCCTCGGCGCGAATCTGCGCGCGCACGTAGTCGAGAGCGCGGGCGCGCAGTCCTTTCGGTAGTGCGCGCTCCGCCAGAGTCATGGCGCGGTTCGCTTGGCGCATCAGCGGCGAGAGTGGTCGGTAGACGTCGGTTTCGCTGATGGTCGTGCGCGCCCGCTTCCAGTCGGTGCGGTCGTAGTGGCCGCGGTAGAGTTCTGTGCGCAGTGCGAGCGTGAGGGCGTCGCAGGGCGCTTGGGCACGCCTGCCGTAAAGGTAAGCCATTGGCAGATAAACCATGCGACAATGGCACCAGAGGCGTGAGGGGTGAATGGGCGAGGCTTCCGGCAGCAGCCACAGCTCTGGGAGGATCGGGTCGAGGCCCTCGTAGGCGTAGAGGCCCATCCAGGCCAACGCGAACTTGCCCCAGGGAGCCGCGCACTCCGGCCCGCCGTGGTCGTGCACCCAGGCAAGCGCACGAGCGAGCGCCGGTGTGTCCGCACGCTCACCTAGTTGGCGCAGTGCCACGTAGGCCAGCACCGACGTGAACATATGACTGTGGCCCTCGACATGCAGGCCGAAGCCGCCATCTTCATTTTGCTGTGCCAGCAGGTAACGCGCCATCTCGCGCTGCGTGGTCGCGTCGAGTGCGTAACCCACTACCCGCGCCGCACCGACGAAAAGCGGCAGGAGAAAAAGCGGTCCGCCGTAGTCGCCGCGCCAGGAGCCATCCTCGGCTTGGGCGCGCTCTAGCCAGTCGAGGGAAAGCTCAAAATGGGTCAGCGCCTCTGCGACACGTCGGGACGATTCGGCGTCCACGGAGGCTGCAGCCAGCGTGCTAGATTCAAATGCACCAGAATGATCTGCGCCGTTGCTCGGGTCGGCGCTGTTGAGGTTGTGTGCGGGCTCTTGACGTGCGGAATGATTCACTTGACCCGTGATGACCCGAGCGGTCCATTGCGGCAAGGCAGCGGCCGAGGCGGGGCCATGCCAAGGGGCGTGCATGCTTGGCTTGGGGCGCTGAGCTGGGGTGCGATCTCGTCCGACACGTGCGCGCTTGCGCGCGCGTGATCCTGCACGCCCCCGTGTATGCCGCCGCTACCGGCCGACTTCACGGGCGAGTTTGCTGAACGAAATCTCAAAGGCGATGGGCCTGCCGTGGGGGCAGTGGCCTTGGAAGGGTTGGGCGCTGTCGAGCTGGTGCAGCAGGGCTTCGCATTCCGGAGGCGTAAGCAGGTCGCCTGCACGAATCGCGGCGTGGCAGGCCATCGTGGCCAAGTGCGTGTCAATGCGGTCGCCGAAACTCCGATCAGCGGCGTGGGTCAGCTCTGCGAGGACATCGAAGAAAAGCGCTTCGGGATTGGCCCGACGTGCGAAGAGCGGGACCGCGCGCAAAGCGAGCGTCTTTGGCCCAAGGCGCGAGACCTCAAAGCCGAGGGCTTCAAGCTCGTCTTCGTGAGCCAGAGCCGCTTCGGCATCGGTTTCGCTAAGTTCCAGCGTCGCCGGAAAGAGCAACGCTTGCGCGCGCAGCTTCGCCTGGCGGTACTGAGTCTGGACACGCGCGTACTGGATACGTTCATCGACTGCATGTTGGTCGAGAATAACAAGGCCGTCGGGGCCTTCGCACACAATGTACATGCGTCGCACCTGACCCACGACCCGCAGTTCGGAGAAGCGCCGGAGACCTTCCGGGTGCTGCGTGCGCAGCGGGTCGAGCAAGGGCAGTGCCCCCGCCCGCTCGGTGTCAGGTGTTGCGATTGCATTCGCGCTGGAGGCGCTACGGGACGCAGCGTTGCCTTGTTGGCGCGCGGCGTAGGGGTTGGGTTCTGCAACCGGTACCCGGGATCCTGGCGCCCCCGAAGAGAAGAGCAGCCGCTCTGCGTACCCCGCGCTGCCCACATGGCTCGCTTCACGACCCGCCGAAGCCCGTCCCGGGGATGAGGACTGCCGGGCGGCGTCGTCTAGAGCGCCGAGCTCGCTGCCGCTCGGCGCATGGGTGCCGCGCTCTGAGCCTGCATGCGGTGTACGTTCACTCTGCTCAAGGTGGGTATGGGCGCGTGGCCATGTGTCGTATCCCGCGGGGCGGGCCCCTTCAGCTTGGAGGCCGGCCCGGGGAGCGCTAGCGCCTTCTAGGCCCTCGCGCTCCGCGGGCTGTCCGCCGCCAACGTCAGCGGCCCCCCAGCGATGATGCGCTAAGGCGTAGGCTAGATGGCGGCTCAGCGCGCGGTAGAGCGCATCGCCGCGCAAAAAACGCACTTCGAGCTTCTGCGGGTGGATATTGACGTCGACTTCCGCCGGGTCGAGCGCGAGAAAAAGGGCTCCGGGTGGACTGCGCCCGGGTGGAATGACGCTGCCGTAAGCGAAGGTGAGCGCGCGGGCTAACGCTCGGTCGGTTACGAAGCGCCCATTCACGAACAGGTAGAGGTGGGTGTAGCCCGGGCGCGCTTGTTCCGGCGCAGCAAGCAGCGCCTCACCTGTAAAATCCTCGGCTTGCAGTGGGAAGGATGCAGGACGCAGCCTCGGAAAGAGTTGCTGGAAGCGCTCGCGCGCGCTGCCGGCGGCGGGAAGACGCTGCTGCATCTTGCCATCCCGCACCGTTTCAAAGTGAATGCCCGGCACTGCGAGCGCCAAACGCGTGATGACGGTCGCGCAGGCCCCCGCTTCCGCAGCTGTTGACTTCAAGAACTTGCGCCGTGCAGGAACCTTGGCGAAAAGCTCACGAATATCGACACGCGTCCCAACCGCCGTCCCAGTGGGCATGATCCGCGGCGCCCGCCCGGGTTGCGCGCTGAGGTGCAGCCCTACGCTCTCGGTTGCACGGCGTGTCTTGATATCGACGTGGGCAATCGACGCAATCGAGGGCAGCGCCTCGCCGCGAAAGCCGTAACTGACAATCGCCTCAAGATCATCGAGCGCACGTACCTTACTTGTCGCGTGACGCTCCAGCGCAAGGGGCAGGTCGGCAGCGTCCATACCGCACCCGTCGTCGATGACGGCGAGGTGGTCGCAGCCGCCACGCGCCAGCTCGACCCGAATGCGGCGCGCTCCGGCATCGATCGCATTTTCGACCAGTTCCTTCAGGATACTCGCTGGCCTTTCCACAACCTCACCGGCTGCGATCTGGTCGATGACAAGGCTATCCAAACGGTGAATCGTCGGCACTGAAGCGCGGTCTAGTACGGCGCGCCTCGACTCCCAAGTCAATGGATCCCTTCATCGGCCTGGCCATGGCAACTCCTCTTGGGGCCAACGCTCGCTACGCTAGGCAGCGCAGGTCGTCGTTGATTCCCCGATGGCCGCGGTGTTAGCTTAATAGGGTCCCATGCAACCATCCTCCACCACCGGAGATCCGCTGGTCGGCGTCGTCCTTAACGGGCGTTACCGCGTGATCAGCCGCCTCGGCGAGGGTGGCATGGGCCTCGTTTACGAAGCTGAGCATATCGTTCTCGAAAGGCGTGTCGCCGTTAAGGTTCTGCGCGACGAGTGCAGCTCCCGTCCAGAGATCGTCGAACGTTTTCGCCGTGAAGCACGATCGGTTACCCGCATCGGCCACGCCCATATTGTCGATATCTTCGATTTCGGTGAAACACCCGGAGGCCAGAGCTACTTCGTGATGGAGAAGCTCGACGGCGAAGATCTTGCTGACGTGCTGAGTCGCGAGGGCTCGATAGCCCCTGTACGTGCGGTGCACATTGCGCTGCAGTGCGCCCGCGCCCTCGGGGCAGCGCATGCCAAGGGCATCGTGCATCGCGATATGAAGCCCGAAAACATTTTCCTGACGACGCGGGATGGCCAAACCGACTTCGTCAAGATCGTGGATTTTGGTATCGCCAAGATGACCGAAATGGAAACGCCTGGAACGGGCGATGGCCGCAAGCTTACCAAGACAGGAATGATCTTCGGCACGCCGGAGTATATGTCGCCAGAGCAGGCGGCGGGAAAACCTCTCGACGCGCGCATCGACGTCTACGCCCTCGGCGTGATTCTCTACGAAATGTCGGCAGGTCGTGTGCCCTTTGTCGGCGACACGTTCATGAGCATCCTAACGCAGCATCTATTCAACGAGCCGCCCCCGATTCGCTCGCTGAACCCCGATGCTCAGTTAAGCCCGGATCTTGAAGCGCTGATCGCCCGGGCTCTTTGCAAAGAAGCTTCAGGGCGCGTGCCCAATATGAACCGCTTCGCTGCGGAGTTGCTGCACGTTGAGGAAGCTCAGCAGCTCGCTGAGCTTTACCGTCCTGAGGATGGCGATGGGGGCTTTTCAACCGCGCGCCGCATTATGGCTGAGCTCGGTGAGCCAGCGGATACCACCTATCGCGGTGGCACAGGTCATTTAGCTCGGCTGCGCACCGAGCAAATGCTTCGGGATTCAGGCCTCAAGCGCGGTCGTATCCGCTGGGTGTGGCCGCTCTTGGCACTGGGGCTCGCGGCGCTTGCGGGCGGCGTCTGGGCCATGTCGGAGCCCGCGCCACCTAGGGTGATCATCCCGATAAAGGCGGAGTCGGGCGCATCGGCCGCGGTTTCGGAGGACGCGCTCGCCGCTAAGACAAAGGCAGACGCATCCGGCGACGGCGACGCCCAAGCGCACGAAACGACCGAGGACGAATCGAAGGCCAATGCCGAGCGCCCCTCCCATTTTAAGATCTCTCTGCAGACAAAACCTGATTCCGCCGAGATCTTCGTCGAGGGTCGCGGCAAGCTCTGCTCCGCGACGCCGTGCACCTTTGAAGCGCCCGCCGACGCGCTGGTAGAGATTGTCGCCACCGCGGGCAAATCAAGCGCCAAGACGAAGGTGAAAGCGGACCGGGACCGAAACATCACGTTGACTTTAGTGGCCCAGAAGCCTCCCGCTGCCACGCAGCGTTCCTCGGGTAAGCGCGCAATATCGAAGCCTCGTTCGCCGGCGACTTCGCCCACCCCAGCACCACCGGCCGCAAACCCCAGTCACTCCCTCAAGAAGCCGGACTTTATCTAGTTCGCTTTGGCGGTCGGTCGACACCCGAGCGAACCCTAAACGCTCGGTTCACACGGCTGAGCGCGACCGACTTGGCTGAAAGCTGACTATCCGCGGCCTTGCGGTGGCGCGTGTGTGTGGCGGGCACAGCCAAGGTCAGCTCCGGGCTTGTGCGCTGCGTTCGCTTCGGTCAAAACGCATTCGCATGGATGCGTTTATGCCTGAAGTTGGTATCGTGATGGGTTCCCGCTCGGATTGGGCAACCATGCATGCAGCGGCGGCATGTCTGAGGAGCTTAGAAGTGGCGTACGAGGCGCGGGTGATCTCAGCGCATCGGACGCCGGATGCGCTCTTCGCTTATGCGGCGAGCGCCCAGGAACGAGGGGTACGGGTGATCATCGCGGGTGCGGGTGGCGCGGCGCATCTACCGGGCATGCTGGCCGCCAAAACGGCTTTGCCGGTGCTCGGTGTCCCGGTCCGCTCCGCTGCGCTCAGCGGCCTCGATTCGTTGCTGTCTATCGTGCAGATGCCCGGAGGCATTCCCGTGGGAACGCTCGCGATTGGCGAGGCAGGTGCCAAAAATGCGGCGCTGCTCGCCGTGAGCATCTTGAGCTTGACCAACGACGGGTTGCGCCGGCGCTACGAAGCGTTCCGAGAGGCGCAGCGCGCTTCTGTCGAGGCCGATGCGTTTATCGAAGTGGGTGATCCGAGCGGGGCTCGCTCGTGAGGGTGGGGCTGCTGGGCGATGGGCAACTGGGCTGGATGCTGGCGCAGGCCGCGCAGCAGCTCGGCATCGAAGCGCGTCTTTGGAGCGTCGGGGGCGCTGGTACGGCGCTACGACTCTGCCCCGACCATGTCGTGGCACCGCTAGACGACTCACTCGCGCACACCGCAGACGGCGCGAAAGCACTAGAGGCCTTTTGCGAGGGCCTTGATGTGGTGACCTACGAGCTTGAGCACCTGTCCCTCGAGCTCGTCGAAGCGATTGCCGCGCGCGTCCCGGTGCATCCTTCGCCGGCAGTGCTTGCATTGGCTCAGGACCGGCTGCGCGAGAAAGCCGCGCTTGAGACAGCGGGGCTTGAGGTGGCGCCTCATGCGGCATGCGCGGACCGCACGACGCTCCTCCTCGCCCTCGAAGATATCGGTTACGGGGCTCTGCTCAAGACACGGCGTGACGGGTATGATGGTAAAGGTCAGTGGCGTATCGATGGCCCAGAAGATCTCGAACGTCTATGGCGCGCTGAGGATAGTGGGCGCTTTGTGTGGCCTAGATCCGGCTGTGTGCTTGAGCGCCGGCTCCAATTTGACCGCGAACTCTCGTTGGTGCTGACGCGGGACAAGCAAGGAGCGTTCGCGGTACATCCCTGGACGGAGAATCGTCACGAACACGGCATCCTTTATACATCAAGGGCGCCTGTCGCTGTGCCTGAGGTGGCGGCTAACCAGACCGAGGCGCGCCTTAAGACCTGGCTCGAAGAATACCACTACGTCGGCACGATCGCGCTTGAGTGCTTCGAAGTGGGAGGCCGTTTGCTCGCCAACGAGATAGCGCCCCGCGTCCATAACTCAGGTCATTGGACGCTAGACGGGGCCCGAACCTCGCAATTCGAAAACCACATTCGTGCGGTTTGCGGCCTGGGCTTGGGTCCCGGAGAAGCCCACGGTGTCGCGGCGATGGTCAACGTCGTGGGCCTGCCCGCCAGCCTAGAGCTGCTTGCGCGCGTCCCAAGTGCACACCTGTACGATTACGCCAAGGCACCCCGCGCGCGACGCAAGCTCGGCCACATTAACGTAAGCGCCGCAAGCGATGCAGTCCTGAGTGCCGCGCTAGCCGATCTGGAGGCGCTGGTGCCATCTCCAGAGGCTCCCTAGAGGGGCTTGCCGCGCTAAGGGAGCTATTCGCTGAAGAAACCGGCGTCGAGCCCGGGCGGCAAGGTCCCGAGTGAGCAGACAGTTTCGCAGCTTCCGCGTTCAAGTGGTGAACGGTCGATCGGGCAACAGGCAAGGCCGCCGCCGCAATCGTCCTGAGTTTTGCAAGGGTCGCCTTCGCCGCCTTTGCAGCCTACGGCTCCCAAGATCAGGAGAAGGGCGCACGTGGCGCCGAACGGCGTTCGGGCATGGAGGCATATGGCACTGCGCGCGCCGGCCGCCGGCCGGAGGCGTGCTGGGCCTGCGGCACGCTGAAGCAAAAGAGGCATAGGGCTAAGGGGTGGCTGAACTCCGCCACGCTTGCAAGGCGCCGCGCAGGAGTCCTGGCATCAGCGCAAGCAGCAAGGCAGCGCTAAGCCATTGGCTCGTGCTGAGAGCCAGCCATGGATCGTGGCCTCTGATCGCATCGGCCCGCAGAAACTCTCCGACGAAGCGCCCCGCTGCATAAAGCGCCACGTAGGCGGCGAAGCGATAGCGTTCGGGCACAAAGTGCTCGCAGCACCAGGCCGCGCCGAGTACCCACGCCGCTTCGTAGAGCGGCGTGGGGTGCCGGGCCGCGCCATTCCAGGGAGGGTCCCTAAACGCATCAATCGCAACGGTGTGTGGCCGTGTAGCTTCGGCCGCCGCAGCCCCGGCTTCTGGCGCATAGCGCACACCCCAAGCCATGGTTGTCGGGCACCCAAAACAACAGCCACCGAGCAAGCAGCCGACGCGCCCGACGGCTTGTGCACAGGCGAGCGGTAACACGCTCCACGCGAGCCACTGGCGCCCGGGAATGTCCAGCGCCCGCGCAAGCCACCAGGCGGCAAGGAGTGCTCCCCCGAGGCCACCGTAGGCGACGAGGCCGCCTCGCTCCGGCGCGCCTTGGGCGCTGTGCACCAGCAACGCCAAGCCGTAGGCTCCCGCTATCCCACCGGCCGTTGCGGCACCAACGAGTGCAACGCCGGCGCCGGGATCGGCGCCTCGCCGAGCGATACGCACTAGCAACAAGCCCGTGCCAACGAGCCAGGCGCAAGCGAGCAGTAAACCGAAGCTGTATACGGGGTAGCGCAAGCCACCGACCTCGATAACGAAAGCAAGCGGATACATCCCTGGGTGAGCTTACGCGCGCGCGGCGGAAGTACAAAAGGCGGACGCGTTTATAGATGGCGCTTCGTGGGTGCGTCTCGGAGCGCAACCCAGGGCAACAGGGAGATTCAATCCCGCAAAAGGCAGCCAAAAATGACGCACGCCCTTGGCCTATAACGGAAAGCAACCGTCTGTCTGGCGTCTAGGACGGACCGGTTCGCGAGTTCCCATCCCGACACGCGGTTCCTGCGCTAGCGCGGCGACGCGATAGCATTTGCCTTGGCTTGGTATCCGCCGGCGGCTGGGCCCTAAGAAGCAGAGGGCGGGAGACGGTCTTGCATGCTCTCTCGCACGCCGTGACCTACGCACGAATCGGTATTGCCTTCAGTGCGGCGCGGCCGTTCTTGACGTAGACGGTGAAGCGTACTTCGTCGGCGCCGTGCTTGGCTTTAATCTCTTCGCTGTTCTTGGCGATGGTGCGCGCAAACTTTTCAAGGGTAAGCCCCTCGACCCCCTCTCCGCAGCTTTGTTTGACGCGAATATACGCGTTGAAAAGCTCGGAAATGTCGCTGGTACCGCCCTCCGCACTCGCTGAGTCTGTGTTGCGCCGGTTTACAGAAGGTATGCTCGCTGACGGTACGGATGTGGGCCGGTCAGAGTCGACGTTGTCGGTGGCTGGCGTTTGGCGCGCGTGAGGCGTACTCGGAGGGCCATCAAACGCACTGCTAGTCTGCGTAATGGTGTGCTCTTCGTCACCGAGACCGGTTTCCGTGGACCCTTCGTTCACACGTGTGAATTCGTTTCCGGGGTCCGCGGCGGTTGCGTGCTCAAGCGTGCGCAGCAGCCCCGCTTGGCCTCCCGCTCCCTGATGCTTCACTGTTGGGAACGAATTAGGCAGGGGGGCTTCGTTGCGCTTCGGCTCCGGAGCGAGTGCTTGTGCGTGCGCCTCGCTACCCTGCGCTTCGATGGCGTCACTGCCTTTTGGTGCTGTAGCAGCGCTGCCTGTGGGAGCGGCCATTGCGTCACCGCGTACGGTCGCCTCCGGCGTCGCCGCAGGTTCTTTACCGGGCCCAGGGGCTCCGGGTGTGGGGGGCGACTTGACAGGGTGTTGGCCGGTGGCCTCCGGTGGCAACGGAGGCGCTGGGCCACGGCGCGAGATACTCGCGCCTGGCGGTTCCTCTGCCGCGTTCTGAGGACGTTGCTCTGCGCTTGTTCCCGAACCTCCCGGAGCCCAAGGCAGCTTGGCGGTTGGACGCTCGGCGCTGGGCAGTTTCACTTCCGCCAAGTTACCGAACGCGAAGGTTTCGAGGCTACCGTCTTGGGATTCCGGCGCTGGGCCGAGCAACTTATCAAGATCGGGATTGCGCGCGAGGGCGCCGCTTTCGTTGGCGCCCTCGAGGAGTCGATTGATTCGGCTGCCAGCCTGGAGGAAGGCTCCCCCCAAATGTTCAAGGGGGAGGCGTTGGACACCGTGCACCTTTTCGGCTGCATCAAGCGCCGAGAGAAAACGTGCCAGCGGTCGGTCGCGTTCACTGGCAATCGCGATTTGACCTAGATATGCAAGCAGGATCCCGAGCCCCAGCGCACCTAAGAGCCAGGGCCAGAGGGCGATAATGTGTGCGCCATGTAAGCCTGAGAGCAGCGCGAGCGGTGAGGCTGCTTCGCTCACAGGGCGCAGTGCAACCACTGATACTAGAGTCTCCGGGACGGTCGTGCGCAGCGCACTCACGCGGGCGAAACGCCGCAAATGGGCCAGCTCAATGGCATGACTCGGGGCCTCTGCGCTTCCGCGCAAGACCTGCGCCAGCGGTTCGGGTAGCGCGTCAGCGGCGTCACCGAAAAGGTCGGGGGCGCTCGAGGTCAGCAAGTGTGTACCGCGGAAAAAGGCGAGTTCGGTGCCAGGAATATTCTTGGCGATACGCGTTGCGAACGCTTTGTCGAAGCGTACGCCGTGAAGCAGCGCGCCCACGAAGCCGCTGTTATCAATAATAGGCCGAGCGGCCATGCGGTAGACCTGTCCCCCGTAGACCAACACGTCATCCAATATGTAGCCGTGTAGCGCCGCTTTCACGATGGGCAGGTTGCCGAGGCCCGCGCCCGATGGGACCGAAGCCCCCCCGATCTGCCCCACCACGTAGCCCTTCGCGTCAAGCGCTATGAGCATGTCTGCCCTTAGTTCGCCCAGGGCGTCTTCGTTGAGTTTGCCCAGACGTGCTTCCGCGGTTCGGCGATGGGCATCATCGATCGTCCGCAGTTCCGTGCGCCCGCTGACCTGCCGTACGGCGTCGATCAAAGCCTTATCGACGGCGACGCTGGCAAGGGCCTCGGTGCGTGCGCTCGCATCGACACGCATCCAGAGTGCAAACTCGTAGAGGTCGCGACCGAGATGATGCTCGACAGCGTGATTTTGCTGCACGGTGGACTGATTGCCCACCAGAATCACCGCAGCCGACAAGATGCCCACCGTGAGGCCACTCAATAAAAAGAGAGCACGGGAGAGCGTCATTGGCTTGGGACTTCCGCTGATGTGGGTGTGATGTCAAACGCACCGAGGGTAACCTCGCCGACTTTGGTGACGGTAACCTCGCGGGTCGCTACCACTCCCTCGATGCCCAAAAGATGGACTTGGTAGGTGCCCGCAGCAAGCGATCTAAGCGCAAAGTCGCCCCGGCGATCAACGGGTGAACAGGCCACCAGGCCTTCCAGAAAATACAGTCGACTGATCAGATGACCGTGCTCTGTCCCGCGTATATCGATATGCTGGCCGCCGCCCGCGGAAAGCTCAAGCGTTGTGCCACCCGCCAAGGGTTCATTGAGGGTGGCAAGATCGCTGTCGGGTGAGGCAAACGCGTAGGCGACGCTGTCATCGTTGCGCAGACTTCCTTTGCCACCCGCCCGAGCCACGCCTACGGCGTAGCGTAGGCCGCCGTGCTGGAGCACCACCGGGCAGCTTGCGCGGGTTTTGGTGGAGCTTGCCCCTGCATCCTGTGTAAGCGCGATGACATAGGCCTGTTCGTAGGGGATCTGCAGGGGTAGCGTTGGAATAACGCCGTTGGGGCGCGGCGTGAGGTAGGCACCAAGCCGAGCCACATCGACGGCGGGTGACATGCCTTCGATGCGTCCCAGGATATCGCCCGCAACCGCAGGGTTCGGTGCGGCTGCGAAGACGGGTAGCGCGCCTGCCAGCGACAGTACCGCGGCCAAGAAGCGGCGCGGGGCCGTGCGCGCCTGAGGGGCATGGTAAGGCGCTCCTGCCTCGTAAGGCTCCGCTAGTTGATGGTCCGCCCGGCACCCTGAACGCATGCCTCAGAGAATAGCCCTTCCAGGCTAAAGGGGTCAACGATTGCTGACGGCTGTGCGTGCTGGCGCGTTGCGCGAAAACAATCTAGGCTTGCGGCGCTGCCCGGAAGGCGTTGATTCGTCTTCCGAGATCCACGGCCGAGTGGCGGAACTGGCAGACGCGCCGGATTCAAAATCCGGTGCCCGAGAGGGCGTGTCGGTTCGAGTCCGACCTCGGCTACCACTGATTCAAGCGAGGAGACCCATCAGCATTGGTCTGCACGCCCGAGTACGCCTGAGCGTGCAAGGGTTCAGAGTGCGAGCTGCCTGTGCCTGCGCCCCTGGGCTGCGCAGACCCCGCGCAGCCACGCGCTCGCCGTGCGCCCGCTCCCGGCCGCCGCAGGCTCAACCTGTTCCTTCCCCGTATTAGTGGCGGGAGGCTCGCTGGGCGCTGATCGCGTGAGAGAGGCTTGCGTGTTCGTCGGTGTCCGCGTCGAGGGTCTTATCCGAGTCGCTGCTCGGTGAGATGCCTTGTTGCATCAGGTTAGATGCCCGGCCCTCCTTGTCGATTTCCTGAAGGAGTTCGCGGCATTCGGGGCGACTGCGCAGATGCTGCATTAGCGCTTCAGAGCAAGCGTGAAATTCACGTTCGTAGGCTAGGCCGGTGCCTACGCGCGTCGCTATGCGTGTACGACCCGCGTTCAGATCGCCTTCAAGGGCCTCGCTGTAGCGTTGAAGTTGCGCTCTCAGGCCATTGATCTGCTTGGCAAGCTCGTTGCCGAGTTGTTCTTGCTCGGCCACAGAACGTTCGATCTCGCTAATTTGCTCGGTGAGCAGCGTGACCCGGGCGGCCGCCGCGCCGGCTTCCTCGAAAGTGCTCCGCACGCTGTTCAGGGGTCGGGCGGACATCTCCGCGAGTTTGGCCTGGCGCTGCGCGTCTTCCCAGACGAGGCGCTGTTCTCCGAGCCGCTGCTTGAGGCGCTCAATGCGTTCCTTATCGGCGGCCGCATCGCGTAGCGTGCGCGATCTATCCTGGGAAAGCTCCTCAACTTTACGGCCAATCTCCGCGCGCAAGCCCCGGCCACGCCGCTCGATTGTCTCAAGGCGTTTCGAGTGGCTTGAGACTTCGCCTTCGAGCCGAGCCGCCAGCGCCGCCAGGTTCCAGGCTTTGTCCGCGGCGCTGGAAATATCGCTGGGCGCTTTGCCATTCGGGTATGCCCGCGCAACGAGTCGCAGAAAGTTCGCGGCGCGTGTGCCCCACTCGGAAACGGATGAAGACCGGGCCGGTGGCGCCGGCGGACCGGCGACGGGTAGGTCGCTGCGTTCCACCTCCCAAGGCACCATCGGTAAGGAGCGCTGCAGCGATTTGAGCTCGTCCTGAAGATGGTGGCCGTCGCGGAAGCGTTTGTGCGGTTCTTTTTGAAGCAGGCGCTGAATCAACTGCTCCGCGGCGTCTGGGACCCCCGTGCGAAACTCCGCCACTTGAGGCGCAAGGCCACTGCGCTGCATTTCCAGCAACGTCTCCCGATCGCTAGAGCGGAAGGGAAGCCGCCCGGTGAGCATTTCGAAGAACAGGATGCCGAGGGCGTAGAGGTCACTGTGTGAAGTGGCGTCTTCCCCGCGGGCCTGTTCCGGCGACATGTATTCGGGGGTACCAAAGACGGCACCTTTCGGTGCAAGACGGGCGTCGCGGGCGATGGCCGCTAGGCCAAAATCGAGGATCTTGACGAAATCACGGCGGCCACCTTTCACAGTAAGCATGATGTTGTCGCTCTTGAGATCGCGGTGGACAACGCCGAGGTCGTGGGCGCGGGTAAGCGCGGCGCACATCTGTTCTAAAATATCTACGGCGCGCGGAATCGGCAGCGGACCTTTGGCAATCTCGCTTGAGAGTGCGGTACCTGTTAGGTGCTCCATGACCAGGTAGAGATCGCCCTGGTCGGTTTCACCGATATCGTGGATTTCAACGATATGCGCGTGGTCGACGCGATTGGCCGCCTTGGCCTCACGTAGCATCCACGCCCGCAGATGGGTTTCTCCGCGAAGGTCTGGGCGGATAAGTTTGAGAGCCACCACGCGGTCAATCAGCACGTGGCGCGCGCGGAATACCACGCCCATGCCGCCCTCACCCAGTCGTGTCTCCAGACGGTAACGGCCCGCAATTACCTGCCCCAGCAGGTTATCGGTCCCGCTGCGTGAATGCTTCGTCGTCCTGAGCGCCATCGTGTCCCGTCTAGCTCCTTGGTGGGCGACCGCAGCGACGCGGCACTCTTCCGAGTGTACACCGGGACGCGCGGAGGAGGGCAGCGGAAGTTGTATGGGTGGCGACGAGGCAGGTCGCTGAGTTTCTGAGAAGCCGATGCGCCGGACCTGGGCGCAGGGGTCAATCCACCCGGCTTCGTCGTCCGAATATGTAATCGTCTACTCTAAGTGGAAGCGTGCGGCTGCAACGCGCCGAAGCGCGAAAAAGTGGCGACGTAGACCGCAGTCGACGCAGGAAAACGGAGGTCGGGTGCCACGCGTTAGCGGCGGTCACTGCGCCGAGGATTTTGTCCATGCGCCCCGACGCAGGCCGATGTCACTGGTGTAAGGCTCCGCTCCTGCGGTACGGTTGATTAGTTCTCAGTCTGCGATCTTCAGGTGGCTTGGTTGGACCTGAGCAGAGCGAGGACGGAGAAGCATTGTAGCGAAACGAAGTGAATCAGCAGACGCATATAGGTCCCTACGTGATCGAGCGGCGCCTCGCGACCGGCGGCATGGCAGAGGTGGTCGTGGCACGAAGGGTGGGGCCTCACGGTTTTACCAAACGCGTCGCGCTAAAGCGTATTTTGCCTCAGTACGCCCGGGACAAAGAGTTTGTGGAGATGTTCATCTCCGAAGCAAAACTCTGTTCGCGGATTTCCCACCCAAACATCGTTCAGGTATTCGATTTTGGCGATGTCCATGGAGAGCTCTTTCTAGCGATGGAGCTAGTGGAAGGTTCCACCGTCAACCGCTTGCTGCGGGCGGCGGCGGCCGCGGGCGAGGTGATACCCGTTGACGTTGTCCTGCATGTTGTGACCGAAACCGCGCGGGCCCTGGCTTATGCGCATCAACTTAGTGACGGTGCGGGCCAGCGCCTTGGCTTTGTGCACCGCGATGTTTCGCCGGCCAACATCCTGCTAACCGAGCTCGGTCACGTGAAGCTGACGGACTTTGGCATCGCCCGCATCTCTCTCGGCGAGCGCCGAACGGAAGATGGTCACGTGCGCGGCAAATTGGGTTACATGTCGCCGGAACAGGTCCTTGGTAAAGAGCTTGATGGCCGCAGTGACGTATTTACCCTGTCGACGGTCTTTGCCGAGATGCTGCTGGGCCAGCCGCTCTTCGGCTACGGGTCTGATATCGATATTATGACGCGCATACGCGACGTCAATCTGCAGAGAGCGAGCGAGCGCCTTGACGCGTTGCCCAAGGACGTCGGCCGGCTGATCCGCCTAGGGCTCGCGGCGTCGCCAGCGCAGCGGCCGCAGAGCCACGTATTCGCGGACGCCTGCGAAAGATTATGCCGGCGCCAAGCGGTACTTCACGGTCCCGAGCGTCTCGCACGGCTTCTTGCCGAGCTGAAGCTCATTTCCGAATCCGCGCTGCTCTCGGTGCCGGAGAGTGCCGATATTCTCAGCATGGTCGATACCGACTCGCACGCCAGTGCCTCGACTCGCGAAGTGATGCGGCGCATCGGCGTTACCTCACCCAAGGAATACCGGATTCTGGCTCCCGAGGGCGAGATCAGCGGCCCGCATTCGTTTCCCAAAGTTGTGCAGCTTATCACCGCCGGACTGGTTCCGGATGAGGCCTGCATCGCCAAGGGAGCAGGGGAGTTTGTTAGCCTCGCCTCGCACCGCGAGCTCGAGCGTTTCGCGGGTTCCCGAGCACTTAGTTGGAAAGAAACGCATGCGCTGCCGCCGGCGCACACAGGTTCGCTGGCGGCAGGCTCGCTGCTCTTCACGCTCTTTGAATTGGTGCGCCGCCGCGCGACAGGCATGTTGCTGCTCGTGGATGGTCAGCGCCGCAAGAAGATCTACCTCGTCAATGGCCAGCCAGACTTCATCGCATCGACAGAAGAAGGCGAGCTGCTCGGCGCGTATCTCGTGGCTCAGGGGCTTGCGTTGCCCATGGAGGTTGAGATGGCGCTTGCGCTGCTCCCGAAATACGGGGGACGCCTTGGAGACGCGCTAGTGGGCCTAGGCATTTTGCGACCCATACAGCTTTTTCGGGCAATCTCAGGGCAGCTCCAGTCCCGCTTTATCTCGGCGTTTGCTTGGGAAATGGGCACATTTGCGTTCTATGAAGGCGAGCGCGCGAATGAGGAAAGCCTGCCTTTGGGCATGGACCCGGTAGATTTACTGCTGCGTGCGGCGGACGTGGTGCCGGGCCGTGCGCTGCGCTCGGTACTCGATGACTTGGGCGACGCGGAAGTGCAGCGGGCACCCTACGTCGACAGCACCGCCGCTGCCGTCGCGCAACTCCGTCTTAGTGCGCCATTACTGGCGTATTTCGAGGCGGAAGGCTCACCGTCAAACGTCATCGGAGCCCTCCAGTGTCCGGCCGCGGATGCTTCCCGCGAAGAGCTTGAGCGTCACCTCTATTTGCTGCTCGCATCGGGTCTGCTCATTGCCGCTTCCAAACCCGGCTATGCGCATCAGTGAGCGGTTAAGTCCAGCGAGACGTTCGCAATGAAGCGTCACGCCTAGCACGCCGGGGCGCTAGGCGTGGGCCTCGCGCAACCTCTCGAGATTCGCGACGGGGGACATCTTCGCACGTTCGCCGAGCGTACCCTAAAGCGCCATCTGCGACTCCTGACTCCGGCCGCGCGCGCACTTTTAGGTTTTGGGGGGAGAGGGTTCGGGATTCGTGCCCGAAAACTCGGGGGCATTTTGTAAAATGCCTTCCTGCGCGGTTGCGTTTGTTGCGGTGGACGGTGGCTCGTCGGTTGCGGATGCGTTCGGCCGCGAAAGTCGGAGGAAAAGGGACTCCAAGTGCTCTTGCTCGGCCTCGACGCGGAGGAGTCGGGCGGTGGCGTCGGCGCTACGGGCGATGAGGATGCGCGCGTGCTCCCAGCTGCCCACGAAGAGGGCGGCCCGCTCGCCGCGGCGCAGCACCTCGGTGCCGAACTCGCTGGCCCAGATGTGTAGCGCTTCGAAATCACGGTCAAAGACGATTTCTACCCGCCCGGTGTCGCGGCAGAGCGCACTCATATTGCCGATCGCGGCAACCCGCCCCTGGTGAATCATCACGATACGGTCACACAGGGCTTCGACGTCGTGGAGAATATGGCTGGCGATGAGTAGGGTCTTACCGCGCCGGCGTTCTTCAAGAAGCAGCTCCCGCACGAGAATGCGTCCGCCCGGGTCAAGGCCGCTCATGGGCTCGTCCAGGATAATAAAGCGTGGGTCGTGCATCAGCGCCTGCGCCAAGCCCACCCGCTGCATCATACCTTTCGAAAACTTGCCGACGGGGCGGTTAACGGCGTGGCCAAGGCCGACGCGCTCAATCCAGTAAGCCGCGCGCGCTTGGCGCGTGACCCGGTCGAGCCCGGCGAGGGTGCCGCACATATCCAGGAACTCTAGTGGTCTCAAATATTGGTAAATATACGGGTTTTCTGGCATATAGCCGAGCTGGCGGAAGGCTTCCGGGTCGCCTGCACGCCGCCCGAAGAGGGTCACCGACCCGCTGGAGGGAAACGCGAGACCCAGCGCAAGTTTGAGTGTTGTGGTCTTCCCCGCACCGTTGGGGCCTACCAAACCTACGCTTGCGCCCGCCGGCACCTCGAAGCTGAGGTCGTGTACGGCGGTGATGCGCTTCATGAAGAAGCCCGTTTTAAAGGCTTTGCCTACTTTGTCTGCGCGTAGCAGCACCTCATCCATACGGAGCAGTATTCCCGACCCGTCCCCCTCTCTGCAAGCCACGCGATAGGCGACGGTCGGAATGCGTGCCGTCCTAGGCCGCTAGGGCTTGGTTCACCAGCGCGATGACGCGGTCTTGATCTTGGGGGGTGAGGCCCGTGTGGCAGGGCAGGGTGAGGCCGCAGCTTGCGATGCGCGCGGCCTCTGGAACGTCGGCGGGGTTGCCGAAGGCGGCGAGACTCGGCAGCAGCGGCAAGCAGTAGGAGAGGTGTCCGATACCGACGCCCTCGGCGCGTGCTCGGGTCAGGAGGGTATCGCGGGCGCGGCTGTCTCGGAGCACCATGCCCACGGACTGGGCGTTGGGTAGGGCGCCCTCGATGGCTTCTTGGAGCGTGCCGGCAGGCAGGTGTTCGGCGTAGTAGGCGCGCTGAGCTCGCCTCTGCGCGAGGACGCCCTCCAGCCGTGGCAGCTGCTGCAGGCCGAGGGCGGCGCCGAGTTCCGTGAGGCGGCTGTTGCCGCCGGGCCGCAGGAAGGTGCCGTCTGCGCCGAGGCCGTGATTGCGCAGCGTGCGCACGGTCTGCGCAAAGGCGGCGTCATCGGTGAGAATCATGCCGCCTTCGCCGGTAGTGAGCACTTTGCGCGGGTGAAAGCTGAGCGTCACCGGGATATCTCTCTCCGGTCTAGTGGGCGACGCAGTCGCCGGCGCGTTGTGCAGACTCGAACCCAATACGCACGCGCCGTCGATGAGTAGCGTCACGCCCGGAAGCGCTGCCTGGATCGCCCCGACATCCACCGGGTTGCCAAACTGGGGAATGATGATGGCGGCGCGGGTCTCCCGCGTGCGCGCCCGCGCAAAATCCGCCGCTTCGCTGTTCCAGCGGGTAGGGTGCACCTCGACGAAACGCGGCATTGCGCCCCGCAAGCAGACCGCATGCGCGGGAGAGGGCCAGGTCAGTGCTGGCACAAGCACCTCAGCGCCTACCTCGACGCCGAGGGCTGCGAGCGTCAGCTCAAGCGCACTCGTGCCGTTGCTGACCGCGACCGCATGACCACGTCCGGCGACGCGCGCGATAGCCGTCTCAAAGGCGGCCACCGTCGGCCCCTGCACGAGCATGCCACTGTCGAGCAGTGGCCTGAGTGCGGCGAGGTCTGCTGGCGAAATATCAGGCCGGTGCAGCGCAATCGGCGGTTGGGGAGAGAGTGGGTCAGCGCTCATCATGGCTCGCTCCAAGCCTACCTCAGGAGACCAAATCCGCGGGGACAAGTCATTGCTTCGTTCGGTGAAAAGTTCGGTTGAGCCCACATCGACCGGTGGTCGGTTTAAGACAAAAGCGTGCAGATGCGGGAGCGTCCCGCTGCGCTTGAGCGCGCCCTCTTCCGCGAATCCCTCGTCAGCTTGATTGGCGTGGCTTGGCGATGTTCTTGCTCGCTTTGACGCGAATGGGTTTACGGCTGCGGTTGCGTCGGCCGAGGGCAATCAACCCGATAAGACCCGCAAGTGCCGCCCAGGGGACGCCCTCTAAGCCGCCTACGGCGCCTTCTTGACTCAATTTATCGCCGCGCGGGTTTTCGAAGACATCGGTCCCTCGCGGGTAAATCGAGGTGCGGTCGTGCTCGGAGCGGTCGGTGGCTTCATGCGCGTGGTGCGTCAGCATCGCGCCGGAGCGCGGCGTTATGGGGGTCGCAGACCGCTCGCTGCCCGCCTTACCGCAGGGTGCTGGCTTTGGGAAGTCGTGCCCGTCGCGTGCAGGCGGGGCGATAAGGGCGATATGCGCAGAGGCAGGGGTTGCAAAAACGAGCGCGTAGGCCAACAAGCCACAGAAAGTAGCGCCAAGGGCCGCGGTCACCGCCCGGTATTGTGAAAAAAACTGCATAAGTTCAGCTTAGGGCAAGCCGAGGGATGCTGGCTAGGCGTCTGGCATTAAATGCGGCTCTTCCGCTTTCGTGCGGGGTTCCGTCGTTTCGGGTGCCGGCTCACGCGCGACGATGCCCCACCTGGGCTCGGTTCGTTGCCGCTGGGGGACGACGAGGCCGCGCACAAGCCCGCGGGCGCATTCACGCTCAACGCGAGTCCTGGCGGACTGTCTTGGGTGTCCCGGCCTCTGAATTCGTGAGCCTCGCCGCGGTTGTACGGCGCCCGCCGCGCAACACGGGCGCGGGTAGACTTGGGCGTATCCCAGCGCCGGCATGCATGTGCTGCGGTCGGGCTGGCGCCGTCCCGCCGCCGCCCGTACACCCCCCGCAACCATGGCCATTTTTAAGCACTGGCTGGGCGGTGTCCGCCTAAGCATCGACCTCCCCGACGCTTTCTTGGGCACGCAGCCCGTCCCTCCGCGCGACATGCCCGACACCGAAACGCTCCCGGCTTTCGCCGAGCTTGAGCTGAAGTGGGCCCCCACCGCGGCCGGGTCGGTGACGCGCTGCGATCTCAGCGAGGTGGGCCCGAGACGTTTCGTAGCGCAGGTGGAGGCGGATACGCCCCGCGCCGCCACGAGCGCCGCCCATGATGCCCTCTGCGTGCGTATGGGCGCCTTGACGCTGCATGCCTCCGTCAGCGTGCTCGGTGCGGGCGCGGTGGCGTTCGTCGGACCGTCGGGCGCGGGAAAATCCACGGCTTCCCGCCTGCTCGACACGCCGGTTATCGCGCGCGACCGCGCGGTCGTGGTCCTTGGAGGCGCGCCCGTGCTACCTGCAGCGGAAAGTTCAACCACGCCGCCGCCCGAGGGCCAGGCTTGGGTCTATTCCCTCTGGCCCCGCGAACCCTTCGAGGCCTACTCCGAGCCCGCCACCTTTCGCAGCGCGCCCCTCGTCGGCGTGCTGCGCGTCCGCCAAGGCCAAGGCCAGCCCGCATTGCGGCGTTTAGAGCCCGCTGCCGGCGTCTTCACGCTGCTAGAGAATGCTTCGGGCAAGGGGCCGGACGGACTTGCCCAAGACGCACTCCTCGAAGTGCTGGCCCGGCTCACAGAGCACGTGTTCGTCGGCGAAGTAGAAACCGTGCTGGGTCATTCGCTGGCCGAGCTGTTGGCGCCGCTCGCCGTGAAATGCTAGCAGCGCTACATGAACGCCCACGCGAGTGACACCCTTCCCGGAGCCCTGCTTGCCGCCGTCGTGCGGCCCAATCCGCGGGTGGCGTTTCGAGACATTGCCGGCCAGGTGGTTGTCGTGGTGCCCGACGCCCGCAAGGTGCATCAGCTCAACCCGACAGGCTCCTGGCTCTGGCGCGTTCTGAGCGAAGAAGCCCGCAAAGCAGGCCCCGCTGGCGCCCCGCTACCTGAACTCCTTCGCAGCTTCGGCGCCCATTTCGGCCTCGAAGCGCCCGCAGCCGCGGCGGATGTCGCCGCTTTCTTGGCGACGCTGCAGCAGGAGGGCGCCCTTGAGGTCACGCCCTCAGATGCCCTAAGGCAAGCGGGTTACGCCCCAGCGGGCGAGCCCGGCGCTGCCGAGGCGGAGGTGGCGGAGGTAGCGTCGTGACCGAAGTCCTCAGCGACCTGCGCGCGTTTAAGTTAGCCACCGGCGCTCACCACTTCGCCTCCGCAACCATCGAAATCGCTGACCGCTGCAACGAGGTCTGCGTGCACTGCTACCAGATCCAAGGCCAGAAGGGCGAGATGGACACCGCCCAGGTCTGCGCCGTCATCGACCGCTTGGCGGACGCGGGCGTGCTCTGGCTCACCCTCTCCGGCGGCGAAGCCACCCTGCGCCGCGACTTCCGCGACATCGTCGCTCACGCCCGCAGCCGCCACTTCGCCGTCCGCCTGATGAGCAACGGCCTGCGCATCGACGACAACCTCGCCGATTTCCTGGCGGAGCAGGCCATCGCCTCCGTCCAAATCAGCCTCTACGCCATGACCCCGGAGGTCCACGACCGCACCACCGGCGTGCCCGGCTCCTTTGAAAAGACGACGGCCGCCATCCGCCGCCTCCGCGCCCGCAACATCGCTGTCGACGTCGCCATGACCGTCATGCAGCACAACGTCGACGACGTTACCCCGCTGCTGGCCTTCACGGCCGAGGTAGGCGCGCGGCCTTCGATTTCCGGCCACGTCTTCGCCAAAGAGGACGGCGACCGCCAAACCGAAGCGCTGAACCTCGATCAAGACCGCTACGCGCGCTTCTTCGCCGACCTGCAATCCGCCGCCGAGCAGCAAAGCGAGAAGAAAGCACCCGAGGAGGCCCCGCCCCCCGCACCGAACCCGCTGCACGGCCGGCCCTGCCAGGTGGCCAAAGCTAGCGTGCACGTCGAGGCCAACGGCGAGGTCCGCGCCTGCGCCCTTTTTAACCACACCTTCGGCAAAGTCGACACGGGCAAGGGGCCGGTCGAGGTCATGCGCGAGAGCGAGGATGCCGCCTTGCTCGGCGGGCTGACCTGGGGGCACATCGTCGGCTGCCGCGTTTGTGACCTGCGCCCGCATTGTCACCGCTGTTTTGCCAACGCGCAGGATGAAGCCGGTGACGCCCTCGCGCCCTACGCCTCCGCCTGTGCCCGCGCCCTCACAGTCTACGAGCATCAGACGGGCGCGTTAGCGTGGGAGAGTCCTCCCGGGGATGCCCCCACCGGACCCTTCCGTGAGGTGGAGCCCGGCGTCCTGGCGCGCACCGAAGATACCCTTTCCGCCGAAGATATCGCCCTCCGCGAGCGGGCACCCTGGCTGCGGCCGGCGCGTAACCTCGCGGCGCCTGCCGGCAGCCCCGCCGCCGCCCGTGCGCGCGAGGGCTTTGTCCCCGCCACTCGCCTCGCGCGTTCGGCGGGCATTTCTACGAATCAATCGACCTAGTCGCACGTGGCCGACCGGCGCGTCAGAGGCCCGCGCCTAGACAGCGCGAACGCTTGCAGCTATGTCCCTCCGACTTTGGGGAAAGCTCGGCAGCGGCCGAGCGGCACCGGCGTCCTCCGCTGCAGCTATGCTGCGCGCAGTGGGCGAGTCCGAGCTTAGGTTTGGCGAGACACGAAACATGGCAAAGCTTAATCAACGTATGCGTGCGCCGCAGCCAGCGGCCTTGGCCCTGCTGCTCGCTTCGATCCTCGGTACCACCTCCGGCTGCGGCGACGACGAGCCGAAGGAGCTCAGGTTTGTTCAGCCGTCCGGCGAGGTAAACCTTGGGCCTGAAGACGATGCTAACCCGTCCCTGCCGCTTATCCAGTATACGGTGCGCCTCGCGTCACTCGGCCTGAAGAGCGATACGCCGGTACGCCTAGAGTTGCGTACTGCCATGAGCGACGACGCGTTTGAGACAATCGCTGAAAGCGTTGTGCTCGGCGGTTCCGTCGTCAATTTTACTGAAGTCAGTTTTAACGGTGGCGAGTTCGAGCTCCGCGCCGTTGCGCCAAGTGAAGGCGTGACCTCCGAGCATGCGCGCATCAATGTCACCCTGGGCTGCGGCCGCTTCACTTGGCTTGACCCGGCGGTGCCCGACGGCGGCGCAACCATCGAAGTCGGTGAAGGTCAGAATGTCAGCGCGGGCGTTTGCTCAGAAAACTTCGCGCTTAAGCTGGTGGCGCGCACCACCGTGCCCGATGGCACACCGATTGAGCTGCTCGTCAACGGCCAGCCGGACCAGACTCAGAACGCGGCGTCCGTGGTCGAGTTCAATCAGGTTCCGCTGAACGGTGCAAATCCCGACACCGTCAACCAGCTCGTGGCCCGCTACACCCTGGGCACGGAGGTATGCTCGGTGCCGTTCCCTGCGGGCATTACCGTGGACTGTGACCGGCCGTCGCTCACGATTCAGTCCCCCACCATCGGCGCTGTCCTGACCCGCGGCAACGACTGCAATGCGGAGACCGAGGCGTTTGAAGTCGAAGTGGTCGCAGCGACGGACGCCGCCGAAGGCTCCCCCGTCACCGCGAACTTCGCAAGCGCCTCCGGTGGCCCCAGTGCCACCGCAACGGCCACCGTTGCCGACGGCCGCGCCACCCTCTGCGTGCCGGCGAGTGATGTTGCCGAGCAGACGCTCACCGTGCGCGTCTCGGAAGATGAGCGCGGTTCTGCCGAGCAGAGCCGCCTCTACCGCTTCCTCTTCGACGCCCCCGCTTCTGTCGTGACGCTGGCGATTAACCCCAACGTCAACGGCCGCCGCAAAGGCGACTTCGGCTTCAGCTTCAACGCCGTCGGCGACTCCACCGGCGCACCCCTGAGCAGCTACGACCTGCGTTGCGCCAACAGCCCTATCACCGACGCCGCTTCCTTCACTGCAGCTAACCTTGTGCACCGTTTCACGGCGGCGACGGGCAGTGATCTCACCGTAGGCAACCCGCTTACGCTAGTCGCGCCGGGCTTCCGCCCGGGCATCACCTTCTTCTGCGCCGTGCGCGGCTTTGACGCAGGCGGCTTCGCGACGCCGCTCAGCGAGGGCGTCGTCTCGGCCATTGACCCGTTTATCGTCGAGACGATTCCGCGGCCGACGGACGCTCAGATCAACTTCGGCCAGGACATCGAGCTCGTCGGTGACGTTAATGGGGACGGCTTCAGCGACTTCTTCGTGACCACCACCACAAACAAGGGTTACCTAATATTCGGCTCGGCGTCGGGCATTCCTAGCGCTGATGACGTTGTGACGTTCACAGGCGCGCCGGCGACCTCGGGTGAGCGTTGGCTTGCGGTTGGACTGGGTGATTTCAACGGCGATGGAAGGCCTGACTTTGCCCTTGGCGAGCCCGCGGGTGACGGTTTCGATGGGATCGTTTACGTATTCTTCGGACGCCCAACCGCGGCACCTTGGCCGAGTGAGGTCGACCTCACAGGTACTTGTCCTGACACGGGGATATGCGTCCGCGCCAATAGCCCCGCGGGTGAGTTTTCTCTCAATGCTGCGAACAACGGACTTGCCGCACTTGGCGACATTGACGGTGACAACAAAACCGATCTTGCGTTTAGTTCTCTCGCCTACGACCAGGTTTACGTAGTGTTCGGGCGCGACTTGCCGCCGGGAACCGACCGCTTCATCCGAGTGAGCGAAGCGGAACAGACTGCTGTTGACGGAGTGATTATCAACGGCCCAGTGCCTAGCGACGACCCGAACCACAACCCCCCGGAGCTTGCAGTCAATGACTGTAGGCCTGGTGAGTTCGTGTTATCAGGTGCGTCCGCTTGTCGGTTCGGGAACTCAATCACCGTGGCAGGTCAAAGTTCAGCGCCAGGCGAAACGGCGATTCTGATTAGCGAACCACAGTTCAGCGCTCCTACTTGCGCTGCCGCTGATCAAGGCCTTCCTAGGTGCACGCCGCCAGCGAATGGTTACGCCGGACTAAATACGGCAGCAAGATTGTGGAGAGTAGTAGGCTTTAACTCGCCGGCTGCGGAAGGAGAGGGTTTGCGAGTGAGTACGGCTCCCCTGCAACTTGTCGCCAGACGGCCAGACGCGAGGACGACATTCGCAGCGCTACTGCGACCAGTCGGCGACTTCGACGGCGATGGCTTAAACGATGTAGCTTTCTACTGGAACCGACTTGTGGGCACGGTAAGTGTGCTGTTCGGGTCGAGTCCTTCATCGGTTCAGCCATTTGCGGAGAGTCTCGGTATCAATAACGACACAGCGGCTAACAGCCAGACACGTGATCGTTTTGGCTTGAGTATCGCTCGGGCGTTTGTGCCAGGCTACGCTAACGAGATTGGTGACCTCGACGGCGATGGAGTCAGTGATTTATTGGTTGGCTCACGGCGTAGCGCCGGTAATCCCGGTGACGCGACGCTCTTCTACGGAGATGTAGGACGACCGGTTCAGCTCTCACGTAGCTCGGGATCACTAACCTTCAGCC